>JAAERS010000222.1 GCA_024230095.1 Gammaproteobacteria bacterium
TCTCCCGCCAGGCTATCGAATTGCCAAGGCCCAGTGCTCAGTTTGGGCATATGAACCTGTATACCATCTACATCATCAATGCTGACCTTACCGCCTTTGGCATTAATAGTGATCAAACCATCGGCGCCACTCACCTCTGGCACTGACTTCCAGGCCGATACAGAAGCACTGTCCATACTGGCAGTAAACAAAAAGTCTTTCGGGTTGGCCTTGTACCAAGTCAATCGTGGCTGTAGTGCTTGGCCTTGTGGTGATAAAGCGATTATGGGGGTGGTTATTTTGGCAGGCAGCCCGGGCAGGCTGCGCAAAATGTCTCCTATGGGCTGCAGTTGCATACTGGGGCTGGACAAGTGCAATTGCTGGGTGTCGGCAAATACTGCCAACTCCTCTATGGGCCATACCTGATCATTAATGGCCCCACCAATATCAGCCACCTGCAGGCGCCATTGATCAGCCTGGTGTACCATATCTAGATTACTGCGCCAATCCACAGCCAGACCTTGATAGGTAGTGTTTAAGTTCAGATCCCGTATAGCAACCTGTTGCATGTTCTGTTCTTCGACCTGCAACCAAATATTGGCCGATAGTTGACCAGCCTGCCACTCTGTTACCTGCAACTGCTGCCAGAGTGGTTGTAAAGGTAGTTCCTGTATCTGAACATGCGCCTGAGCTGTATTGATGGCCATATTTTCAGCAAAATACAGGTGTGCCAAAACAGCCAGTTTACCATCCGTTTGGGGATAGCTTGCATGCAAATTAACGACCACCCCCTCCTCTGCTAATGGACTGAGGCGTGCAGCAACATTGTTAATATTAATGGCAGCACCCAACTGGGGTACCAAGGTAATTTGTGCATCGACCAATACCAAACTACCCGTTTGTTCTAACAACGCCAGCAGCGCTCTAGAAGTGGGTGTATCAGGATCTTTTTGTATGGGTTCCAGACCGGAGGGCTGCCAACTTCCGTCTGCCTGCTCCTGCAAGGTAACAGTAAGACCAAACAACTGTACTGCCGACATCGCTAATTGCTGGTCTAACAGGAGAGCATGCAAATCCAAACTAAAACTCAAACGCTCGAGTTCGAGGTTATTGCTACCCAATTTAGCGCCGGCAACATCAATCACCAAGTCACTCCCTTGCAGCAACAAGGTGAAATCATTAATAGCAACAGGCTGTTCAAGCACCTGCTGCAACCAGATTTCTACCTGATGGTGATACACCGGGTGACTGTGCAGACCGACACGCAATAGAGACACCAGCACCAGAATGAATAACACCGGTATCAGCAGCATATGGTGCAGCCAGGAGAACAGTCTTCTCATATTGCTTAGCTCAGGTATTGCGCCTAGCGCAATACCACGTCAAATTGTTCACAAAAGTACATAGATTCAACCTGCAGACGAATGGTTTTACCAATAAATTCTTCTAATTCTGCCAGATGGTCCGCTTCCTCATCTAACATCCGATCAATTACTGCCTGACTTGCAAGCACCAAATAAGTATCCGTATCAAATGCTCTGGCAGCGCGAAGGATTTCTCGAAAAATTTCATAGCACACGGTTTCCGGTGTTTTACTCATACCGGTACCGTTACAAGCAGCGCAAGGCTCACATAGCAGTTGTTCTAAGCTCTCCCGAGTGCGCTTGCGAGTCATCTCTATCAAACCCAAATCTGACACTCCGGTGACCTTGGTTTTCACATGATCTTTTTCCAAAGCGCGCTCTAAGGTACGCAGAACCTGTCGCTGATGTTCGGCCTCCTCCATGTCGATAAAATCCAGAATAATGATGCCACCAAGGTTGCGTAACCGTAGCTGCCTGCCAATCGCTTTTGCTGCTTCAAGATTGGTGCGAAAGATGGTTTCTTCCAAATTCCGGTGGCCGACGTAGGCGCCCGTGTTGACATCAACCGTGGTCATGGCTTCTGTCTGATCAATGATCAAATATCCACCTGACTTAAGAGGCACCTTGCGACCCAAGGCTTTCTGGATTTCTTCTTCAACATTATAGAGATCAAAAATAGGGCGCTCCCCAGGATAATACTCTAATACGCTGGCCAGCTCTGGCACCAACTGTTTGACAAATTCAGACGCCTTCTGAAAAGTTTCTTTAGAGTCAATGCGAATCTTTTCCACTTGCGGGTGGGCAATATCTCGCAACGTACGCAGGGCCAATGGTAAATCTTCATAGATAATGCTTGGTGCCTGACGCTTTTGTGCAAGTTCCTGCAATTGCTGCCATAAACGACGCAGAAAATCGATATCTTCATGCAAGCCGTGTGGCAACACACCTTCGGCTACGGTACGCAAGATAAAGCCATCATTGGCATTAGGACCGTCAGGATCAATAGTATCAATGACAGCGTCACGAATACGATTACGCTCATTTTCATCTTCTATGCGCTGGGACACCCCCACATGGCTGGCTCCAGGCATGTAGACTAAAAAGCGTGAGGCAATGGATATCTGAGTGGTCAGGCGCGCTCCCTTGGAACTTATAGGATCCTTTGTGACCTGCACCAAAATTGACTGCCCCTCCCGCAACAGGGAACTAATAGGCTGCTCTTTACTACTGTCTTCTATATCACCGGCATGAATAAACGCGGCCTTCTCCAGACCAATATCCACAAAAGCAGCCTGCATGCCCGGCAGCACGCGTGCCACCTTACCTTGGTAAATATTACCGACAATGCCCCGGCTATCATTACGCTCGACATGCACTTCCTGCAACATACCGTTTTCAATCACCGCCACACGGGTTTCCATAGGGCTGAAATTAATCAATATTTCTTCATTCATGGTATGTGTCTCCTTACTACCCTTTAGGTCACCTTAAAGGAGCGACGCAGGCCCCGTAACACGACAAAAATCCAAGGCCACACCACTGCACTAGTTAATGCGGGAATAAAAATCATCCAAATATCAGTAGTATTGCCACCTAAACTCTGCCCCCAGTAACTGATAAATTGGTTAATACAGATCAAGAACCCAATCACAATAGACTGCTGCCAGATACGATACATACGCATGCGTCGATACAGCATGGCGGCAAAAAATAGCGTTATTACCATGGCCAAAGCATTCATACCAAGAAAATTATACTGCAATAAGTCCATCATCAAACCAACTATGAAGGCCAAGCCCAAATTAAAGCGGTGAGGCAACGCCATCACCCAATAAATACAAACCAATGGCACCCATTCTGGCCACCCCCAGCGCATAACTTCAGGCAATGGAAACGCGCTCAACATAAACGCTAATAGCAAGGTAAGGTATGCAACCCAATGATTATTGGCTCGAGCCATTACCATTTTATTAATCCTCCTGCAGCGCTTGTTGTATTTGTTGATGGGCCGTGTTGACCAATAATAATTGGCGAGACAAGCTTAAACGTGCGGTCGGCTTGGCCAACACCCGAGTAAACTCACGCCCCATATCACGTTCCACCAAAGTCACCCGGGCCACAGGGTAGCCCTCTGGGAATCGCATACCCAAGCCTGAGCTGACCAACAAATCTCCAACTTTAATGTCTTGAGTGTGGGGTATATCGGTTAGTTCCAGAGTGTCATAATTACCACGACCGTAGGCCACACTGCGCAACCCTGTGCGATTCACCTGCACGGGAATAGCGTGATTGGCATCTGTCACCAATAACACTCGGCTGGTAAACGGTGTGACCGCCGTAACCTGCCCCATCACACCCGTCTGATCCAATACGGCCTGTCCCTTATTGACCCCATTTTGGCTGCCATCATTAATCACAATCTGGTGAATAAATGGATCTGGATTGACGCCAATTAGCTGCGTCGCCATGACCTCTTCATTAAGCTTTTGTGAACTATGCAGCAGCTCTCTTAAGCGCACATTTTCAGCGGTCAAGGAAGCCAGCTTTTGTACTTCCAACTCGGCTAACATTAGCTGAGCTCGCAATTGTCGGTTTTCAGACAATAACATCTCTCGCTCTTGCAGTCGGTCATTCAACCAAGTCCAGGACTGTTCTGGCAGGTCCACCATCCATTGCACAGGCGTCACCGCGACCGACAACCAAGAACGCACCTTTTGCATGGGTGCTAACTGGTAATCAGCCACGATCAATAACAGGCTAAGCACTACATAAACTGATAGTTTATGCCGTATACCTGTGCCTTTAAATAAAGGATCGATGAAGACTCTCCCACAATATTATTTGTTGATGAAGTTTGCTAACACCAATAGTCATAAGTCAACAAACGCAAAACGGCGAGGGAATGCCTCGCCGTAATTTTATACTTGCCTGATATCCAGTTGGTGTTTAGTCTTTAGCTAACAGGTCAAAAGTACTTTCATCCAGCATTTGCAAGGCTCGACCGCCACCACGTGCAACACAGGTAAGAGGATCCTCTGCGACAATAACGGGTAGACCTGTCTCTTCACTAATCAAGCGGTCCAAGTCACGTAACAAGGCCCCACCACCAGTCAGAATAATACCACTTTCGCCAATATCCGCTGCCAACTCTGGGGGGGATTGCTCCAACGCACTTTTTACTGATTGTACGATAGTCGATAGGGGTTCCTGCAGAGCTTCCATTATTTCATTACTGTTCAAGGTAAAGCTGCGCGGGATGCCCTCGGCAAGGTTACGACCACGCACATCGATTTCCAAAATATCGTTGCTAGGGAAGGCGCTACCAATTTCCTGCTTGATGCGCTCAGCCGTAACATCACCAATCAAGGAACCATAGTTGCGACGGACATAGGCCACAATGGATTCATCAAATCGATCACCACCGACTCGTACGGACTCAGAATAAACTACGCCATTAAGGGAAATTATGGCAATTTCTGTAGTACCACCACCAATATCCACCACCATCGAGCCGCTAGCCTCTTCAACAGGCAGACCGGCACCTATGGCCGCTGCCATGGGCTCTTCTATTAAATACACCTCGCGGGCACCAGCACCCATAGCTGACTCTTTAATAGCTCGGCGCTCAACCTGAGTAGACTTACATGGCACACACACCAAAACACGAGGGCTTGGCGTTAGAAAGCTGTTTTCATGCACCTTATGAATAAAATGCTGAAGCATTTTTTCTGTCACATGAAAATCAGCAATTACTCCGTCTTTTAGTGGACGAATAGCTGTAATATTACCCGGCGTACGACCTAACATACGCTTGGCATCGGCACCAACGGCGGCAACGCTTTTTTGGTTGCCATGGCTACGAATGGCAACTACGGATGGCTCGTTTAACACCACATCCTTGTCACGCAAGTAGATAAGTGTATTAGCAGTACCTAAGTCAATAGATAGGTCGCTAGAAAACAGTCCTCGGATCTTTTTAAACATTAGCTAAGTTTGCTCTATAGAATTTAGCGATATAAGGGCCGCAAATTACCCTTCATTTTCAAAGACACAACTTTAACAATCAGGGTGCATTAGAGCAAGAGGTATCCGTTTTCCCGGAGCCTATTTTGTGCTAAATTACGCCCTTTATTCTACTAATGAAAAGACAGACCAAAAACAAACGCAATTTTTGCTGTTTTTTATCCATGCTTTTCGCTTGCTTGAGGCCTTCGGACACGGCAAGACAAGACTGAAAAACTGTGTTTGGTGAAACTTTGAGTAGTTTAGAACACAATTAGTTCCCTGGGAATGACAACCCCTTTCAATCATTGGAATACAGAGCACATCATGGCCCTAGATAACGCCGATATATTAAACATAGCCAAGCTGGCACGCTTACAAGTAGATGCTAGTCAAGTTGACAATTATGCCAGTAGCATCAGTAGCATCTTGAACCTAGTCGATAGTATGCAACAAGTCGATACGGATGGCATTGAGCCCTTGGCCAACCCACTGGATGCACAACAACGCTTGCGTGCCGACCAAGTAACTGCCTCTAACAAACGAGACGAGTACTTGGCCATCGCCCCCAAGACTGAAGCAGGCCTGTTTCTGGTACCCAAAGTTATCGAATAACAGCTAACACCTAGATACCTGCATTTAGGCTAAGCTGAAGCAACCAACAAAGACTTATACCATGCCCTATACCACCATTGCACAATTGTCTCAGGGACTCAAAAACGGCACCTTTTCTAGCCGTGAGCTAACCCAGGATGTCATCGCCGACATTAAGGCACGCGATCATCTATACAACAGTTTTATCACCCTTAGTGAAGAGCAAGCCCTGGCCCAAGCCGATGTTGCCGATCAACGCATCGCAGCAGGCGAAGCAGCGCCAATGACCGGCGTACCCATTGCTCACAAGGATCTATTTTGTACCCAAGGCGTGCGCACTACGGCCGCTTCCAAGATCTTAGAAAATTTTGTACCCCCCTATAATTCCACCGTCAGCCAACTATTTGTTGACGCTGGCGCAGTAAGCGTAGGCAAAACCAATCTTGATGAATTTGCCATGGGATCGTCCAATGAACACAGCTTTTTTGGCACTGTAAAAAATCCGTGGAAACTGGATGCCGTGCCAGGTGGGTCCTCTGGGGGTAGCGCTGCGGCTGTTGCCGCAGGCTTAATCACCGGGGCTACAGGCACTGACACAGGCGGTTCCATCCGTCAGCCCGCGGCCTTTTGCAACCTCACCGGCATCAAACCCACCTATGGACGGGTATCACGTTTCGGCATCATCGCCTACGCTTCTAGCCTAGACCAGGCAGGGCCCATGACACGCACCGCCGAAGACGCCGCCATGATGATGAATGTGATGGCCCAATTTGATCCTCAAGATTCCACTAGTATGCAGATGGCAACACCTGACTACACCACTAGCTTGAACGATTCTCTGGCTGGGCTCAAAATAGGACTGCCTAAAGAATTTTTTGAAGCAGGGCTAAATCCACAAGTGGCTGCAGCCACCATGAATGCCATCAAACAATACGAGGCCATGGGTGCAGAGCTGGTTGATATCAGCCTGCCCAATCTACAACTATGTATTCCTGCCTACTACGTTATAGCGCCCTCTGAAGCCTCTTCCAATCTGAGCCGCTATGACGGTGCCCGTTATGGTTACCGCTGCCAAGACCCAGTAGATTTGATGGACATGTATTGTCGTACTCGTGCTGAGGGCTTTGGTGAGGAAGTAAAAAATCGTATCATGGTAGGCACCTATGCGTTGTCTGAAGGCTTCTACGATGCCTACTACCTCAAAGCCCAGCGCATTCGCCGCTTAATCAAAAATGATTTTGTTAAGGCTTTTCAACAGGTTGATGTCATCATGGGACCCGTCACCCCCTCTCCTGCCTTTGATATTGGCAGTAAAACCAGTGACCCCGTCGCCATGTACCTAGAAGATATCTACACCCTTGCCATTAATTTGGCGGGCATTCCAGCCTTATCGACTCCAGCTGGTTTTGTCGATGGCCTGCCTGTCGGCCTGCACATCATGGGCGACTACTTTAGCGAAGCAAAGCTCCTTAACGTGGCCCACCAGTTACAACAGGCCACTGATTGGCACATGCAAACACCAAACAGTATATAAGGATCAAACCATGTCTTGGGAAATCGTAATCGGCCTGGAAATCCACGTTCAGTTGGCCACCCAATCAAAATTATTCTCTGGGGCCAAAGTTGGCTTTGGGGCTGAACCTAATACCCAGACCACCTTAGTGGATCTAGGTATGCCCGGCGCCCTGCCAGTGTTTAATGAAGAGGCCCTTCGTTTGGCCGTTATGTTCGGTACGGCTATTGATGCCGAAATTGGCAAGCGCTCTGTGTTCGCGCGTAAAAACTACTTCTACCCGGACCTGCCAAAAGGCTACCAGACTAGCCAAATGGACGACCCCATTGTGGGCGAGGGCCATATTGACATTCAAATGGAAGACGGCACCAGTAAACGTATTGGGGTTACCCGTGCCCATCTAGAAGAAGATGCCGGCAAATCCCTGCACGAAGACTTTGACGGCATGACCGGTATCGACTTGAATCGCTCTAGCACGCCACTGCTAGAAATTGTGTCTGAACCAGATATGCGCAGTGCCAAAGAAGCCGTAGCTTATATGCGTAAAATGCACGCTATTGTTACCACCCTAGGCATTTCTGACGGTAACATGGCAGAAGGCTCTATGCGTTGCGACGCCAACGTATCTGTGCGTCCCAAAGGGCAAGAAACACTAGGTACCCGCGCCGAGCTAAAAAACATCAACTCCTTCCGCTTCATCGAACGCGCTATTAATCTAGAGGTGCAACGTCAGATCGATCTTATTGAAGATGGCGGCAAGGTGCTGCAAGAAACTCGCCTATACGACGCGGAAAACAACGAAACCCGCTCCATGCGCAGCAAAGAGGAAGCTAACGATTACCGCTACTTCCCGTGCCCTGACTTATTACCCGTGATTATAGATGATGACTATATCGACAGTATTCGCCGCACGCTGCCAGAGCTTCCAGATCAACGTCGCCAACGTTTTATCAATGACTACCACTTAAGTGAATACGATGCCGGGGTATTGTCCTCCAGCCGCACCATGGCCGATTACTTTGAAGCGGTGCAAGCCGCCTGTGAGGATGCCAAATTAAGCGCCAACTGGGTGACCGGTGAGTTGGCTAAGTATCTCAATACCAACGGCGTTGAAATCGAAGTCAGCCCTGTAAGTGCGGCACAACTTGGCTTACTCCTTACTCGCATCAAAGATGACACCATTAGTGGCAAGGGTGCCAAAACGGTATTTGACGAGCTGTGGAATGACCAAGGCGAAGTTGATGCCATCATTGACAACAAAGGCCTAAAACAAGTTAGTGACATGGGGGCTATCGAAGGTATGGTCGATGCAGTTATTGCCAACAGTCCGCAACAAGTAAAACAATATACTGAAGCCGAAGAGGCCAAACGAGGAAAGATGTTAGGGTACTTTATGGGGCAGGTGATGAAAGCCTCAAAAGGCGCTGCTAATCCCGGCCAAGTAAATGGCATATTAAAGAAAAAACTGGATGCTATGTGCTAATCAAGCAATGACTATCGCAGTCGCCATCTAGTTAGGCTGGGCCCCGCTAAACCACCGGGGCCCAAAGCCAACTACTCATCGGCTAACGCCATATCTACCATCAAATCATCCGACAAGTCTTCTAGAGCATCGCGCACCCGGTCTGCATCAAGACCTTGCGGCAACTGCAGTTCGGCACTAGCAACAAACATAGGTTCACCAGACATAGAGCCGCTAATCACATCGGTTTCCAAACTCAGCAGGTTAGCGCCCAAATCGGAACAGGCCGCAGACACTTCATTGACAATACCTGGTTGATCATGGCCCGTAATTTCCAACCAAACCACTTGCAAATCGTCACTAATAGCATCAGCACTTTCACTAATCGTCACGCTCATGCCCTGGGCGGCGAGTGAATTGAGCTCTTTGCTCAAGGCAGAAAGGTTTTGCTCAGCCACAGACACGGTCAAAATGCCTGCAAACTGGCCCGCCAAATTGGCCATGCTGGATTGTCCCCAACTACCATCATGGTTAACAATGGCATCAGATAACATTTGAACTAGACCGGGGCGGTCAGGGCTTATTACCGTAACGATAATGGTTTTCATATCAGTCTACTCCTAATCTATAATACCGGCAGTCTAAGTGACCGCATCCTGTACGGTCAACTCTAGCAATGTCTTGCCTGCGACAAATGTCTTTAGGAGCAGCAATATGTCGCTTTTAAACAGCTAGCATGGCCGTAATTTGCGCCGTCAACATCGCCACGGCAGCTGGGTTGTCACCTCCCTCAGGCACCAACAGGTCAGCAAAACCTCGAGAAGGTAAAATATGCTCCAGATAGCCGGCCCGCACAGTCCCTTGGTATTGCGCCAATACCGACTCCAGACTCCTGCCTCGTTCATTCACATCACGCTCTAGACGTCTTATCAAACAGATATCCAAAGGCACTTCCATAAAGACTCGCAAATCAATTAGATTGCGTAGCTTTTCTTCACAAAATAATAATATGCCTTCTAGAATAAGTACCTTAGGCGGCATTAATGTGGCGGTTTCCAAGGTCCGACAATGATCTTGAAAACTATATACTGGGCGCTCTACGTCACGCCCGGCACTAAGCTCGGCCAAATGCAATGCCAGTAAGGCATGGTCCATGGCATCGGGATGGTCGTAGTTCATTAAATTACGTTGCGCCATCGATAAATTGCGCTGATCCTTATAATAATTGTCTTCCGATAACACCATAACCTGAGCAGGGTCAAAGGCTTCCTGAACATTATGCGCCAACTGACTTTTACCTGAACCTGAAGCACCTGCGATTCCTATTATTTGCACCTAAATCCCCTTTTGCCATCAATTAGGATGAACTCTTCTCAAACAATCATTATACTGAGGTCCACGCCATTTGACTGCAACAGCATGAACATTCTTCTTTTTTCAGCCTCAGAATTAGGCCCAAATCAAATTCTTAGCATCAATGACACTCATCGTCAGCAACACCTTAGTAAGGTATTGAAACCACAACTTGGCGACTCTCTACGTGTAGGTGAAATCAATGGTGCCACAGGTATTGGCAAAGTATTACAGCATGATGCAAATAGCACCCAAATACACATCCAGTTAACCCAACCAGGGCCTACTCAATTACCACTGCAATTATTGTTAGCGATCCCTAGGCCAAAAATGTTGCGCAGAATTCTACAAACCTGCGCCACCCTCGGAGTCATGGAAGTAAAACTGATTAATAGTGCCAAGGTCGAAAAAAGTTATTGGCAAACCCCCTTGTTACAACCTGAACAGGTTCATACCAATCTCCTGTTGGGCATGGAACAAGGAGGCCTTACCCACCTACCTAAGGTAACCATGGCAAAATTATTCAAGCCCTTTGTAGAAGACAAGTTAGGCCATTGGAGCGCCAATACCCGATGCCTAGTAGCACACCCCCGTGATGCTAAGGCAAGCCCGCCACCCAACCTCACGCCCACCACCTTAGCGATGGGGCCAGAAGGTGGGTTTACTGACTACGAGGTGGATAAGTTGCAACAACAGGGCTTTACCAGTGTCAGTCTAGGCGCTAGAATTTTACGCGTTGAAACCGCCATCCCCATAGCCATTAGCCAATTGATGCGCCTATAAACATGAAACCTCGTTATGGCGGTCGCTACCGCCCACCTGCACCCAAACGTTCTCCCCTGATTACCGCCGCGGGTGCCAAGGCCCTGCGTACAGAACTGGACTATCTGTGGCGCAACAAGCGGCCACAGGTCACACAAGCCGTAAAGGAAGCCGCCGCGCTGGGTGATCGCAGCGAGAATGCGGAGTATATTTATGGCAAAAAACAACTGCGTGAAATTGATAGTCGAGTACGTTTTTTACAAAAGCGCTTACAAAACATCAAGGTTGTCGATCACCTACCTAGTGATCAAAGCAAGATCTACTTTGGCGCCTGGGTCAGCCTACTGGATGAACACGATGTAGAACGCAAACTGCGTATTGTTGGGGCTGATGAAATCGAGCCCAAGTTAGGTTACATTAGTATCGACTCACCCCTTGCCAAAGCCCTCATGGGTAAACAACTAGACGACCTAGTAGAGCTGCCGGACCTAGGCAAATCCTATGAAGTTATCGATATTCATTATGCTGAATAACGTTTTGATAGCCGCCCAGAGACTACGCCATTGTTACCCGCCTCATCTAGTGGGTTAGGCCACGACGATAAGAAAAAACTCCAGCAATAACGACGTAACAAGCCGACAGCAACATGGCTATTTCTATAACCTGTAGCAGTTTTGGATGTTGCTCAGGCGTGATGGCCACATTGCCCAAAATCACCGTGAATAAAACCATCACCGCAGCCGAGCTCATCATGTTGCCCATAGTGCGTGCCAAGTTAATTAAGGCCGACGCAATGCTTAATCGATCTGCCGGAACGGCACCAATGGCGGCGTTATTATTAGGCGCAGAAAAGAACCCAAAACCCAGCCCCACTACCACCACAATGACAATCACATAACTAATGCTAGTGTCACTAGTTAATTGGCTCATCAATAGATAACCTATGGCAAATAATACACAACCCAAGGTCGACAAGTAGCGCGCTTCATACTTGTCTGAGAGACGCCCTGCTATGGGCGAAAGCACCATCATCACTAGGGTTTGAATCATGACAATCTGGCCAGCTTCAATGGGCGTCATAGCGTGAATATACTGCAAGTACATACTCAGCAAAAAAACCATAGAAAAACTGGAGCCATAAACAAAAAATGCCGCTAGCAAAGAACGGTTCAACAATCGATTATCACGCACTGCACGAATGCGTAGCAGCGGATTTTCACGATCAAGTTGGTGCCTAACAAAAACCCCAAACAGTATCACGCCCAAGGCCACTGAACCGAAATATACTGGTTGCTCAATATTGCCCATGCCGACCAAAAACATTGTTACCGCCAAGGCAAACAGCGCCAACCCCTGCCAATCCAAGGGGGGCACTTGCTTGCTGCGCCACTCGCCTTTAATGAACAAGTACAGCAACATAAGCGCCAAACAAGCCACCAATGCCGGCGCCCAAACAATGCTGCGCCAACCCAAATGCATAATTAACCAGCCCCCCACCAAAGGCCCCATAGTTAGCCCGAGGTACACTGATGAACCAGCAATACCCAATGCCTGGCCGCGCTTACTGTTGGCATAGATAGCGCCGACCAAGGCAAGGCCTGTACCGTATACCATAGAACCAGCAATACCTTGCAATACCCGCACCAGTAGCAACATAAAGATATCTTGGGTAACGATAATCAATGCTGAGCTAACGATAAATAGCATGACACCTTGAGCGAAAACTCGCTTTCGCCCATATCGATCGGCTAAGCGCCCTACAGGCAGCAAAAACACCACATTGCCCCACAACATGGCCGTCGGAATCCAACTTAATGCCTCAGCATCAACCTGCAATTCGTCACCAATAGCCGGAATAGCAATATTGATTGCTGATAAACTCATGGAAACGATGATAAGAATCAAACACAAAGCCAATAGGGCCAATCGCCTGACACGAGGAGAGTTGTCGTAGTACTGTTGCAGTGCCTGTGCATCCATATGCAAGCATTTTTCAGAAAAATCAAACGCACATTAAACGCTAAGTCAAACAACAGCACAAGTCAGTAGGCAACAAATCTATCAACACAAAACCTAAATTATCCGGCAGATAATAATATTTGCAACTAACGCAATAGGCTATTAGGCTTAACAGCAAAAATTAAATGCCTAGGCAACCCTAACGGCTAGATTCAAATATCCCTGTACAGGCGAATTGGCTCACACATGAAAAAAATACTGCTAGTTGAAGATACGCGCTCATTTGCAGCGATGGTGGTTTCACAGCTTGAGCAACAGTTGCATGCTCAAGTCACGGTGTGCGCGACCAAGGCCGAAGCCATCAAGGAGCTAACGGCAAATAGAGCTGACTACTTTATTGCCATACTTGACTTGTGTTTGCCCGATGCTGAAAAGTCTCAAGTGGTCGACTTAACGGATGATTTCGAAATTCCTGCTATTATTTTCACTGGCAACGTTCACAACTCTGTGCGCGAGGATTTGCTCCATTACCCGCGCGTGGCTGACTATGTTATCAAGAATCGCCCCAATGCTATGGAGTATGTTGCTGAAACTATCCGGCGTCTAAACGCCAATCAGTTAGTCCACGCTCTCGTCGTTGACGACTCACGCTTGAGCCGAGAGCTGGCCCGCAACACACTTCAATCCCAGTTAATTAACGTCACCACCCTAGAAAGTGCTGAGCAAGCAACTGCCTACCTAGACCACCATCCAGAAGTAAGCTTGGTCGTCACCGATGGTGAATTAGAGGGAATGGATGGCATTGCCTTGACCACTGAAATGCGCCGCACTAGAGGACTAAAGGATTTGATCATCATTGGCGTATCTGGCAATTACAGCCGCACCAAATCCATAGAATTTCTAAAAGCGGGGGCCAATGATTTTTTGTCCAAACCATTTCAATTTGAAGAACTTAGTCAACGGGCTAACAGCAACCTCAATATCCTTTCCCAGATGCGTGAGCTAGAAATTGCTAAAGAAAACCAGCGCGTGCTTTTAGATATGGCGGCCAATAATATCAGCAACCCCTTAGGTAAAATGGTTGCCATTACCGGATTAATGCGTCAAAAGCCCGCTGCGCTGGATAAATATTTAGAGCTGATGGAAACCTCTACCAAACAATTAATGTCATTGGTCACGGGTATTGTTGATTACTCCAAGGCCTGCATGGCTAGGCTCAACATACGGCAACAACACATCCACTGCCAAGCACTGTTTCAGCCCCTATTACCAACTTTGGAAGATCAAGCTCGAGAAAAAAACATCTGCATCAGTTTTGAACACAACTATGTAAACTTGACTGCCGACCCCGTGTTACTAGGCCAGGTGCTGAATAATTTGATTAGTAATGCTATTCAATTTTCCATGGAAGGCACACTTATCGATATTAGCTGCCACATTATTAATAGCCGCAAAGTGATTCAGATTCGCGATCAGGGCAGCGGCATTAGTGACCAAGATTTAAATAAGCTATTTGTACCATTTACCAAAATTGGCAATGAGCACGATGCTAACAACCAGTCTAACGGTTTGGGCCTAGCACTATGCAAACAGCTTATTGACGCTCATAGTGGCACTATTTGGTTTACCAGCAATGCCCCACTTGCCGGTGTGACAGCTCATATCCAATTACCTCAATAACTAGGCTATTGAATACACAAAAACACCCCCTCAATGTTAGTTAATTGTGACCGTATCTCTACACTAGGACCAAAAGAAAAATAGTAACCAGCACACCTGCAGCCAATACATACGCATCCCTTCTAGACAATTTATCCTACTCCTTGTTATCCATGTGTTAGCAAATCGATTAAGACCATCTTACTGACGAAAAAGGCCCACTTTGAACGTTTATATGACGAATGTTTAAATACTAGTTGTTGGGCTTTATAATCGCCATACTGCGATGGTCTATGCGACTATTGACTAAGGATCATGGACTATAGTGATTGCAACCAATCCCATACCTGAAGCACCTGTTCATTAGCCGAATTGGTTTCCTTTAATAATGCAAAAAAGCCTTCCGCTGTCTTACAAGCAGGCAAATCTAAAACTTGCAGGTTGCTACCTACCCAAGGATGGCTAACAAAGCTCGAACGCACCAGCACTATGCCTAAGCCATGGGCCGCCATTTCATAAGCTGCTACAGAATTATCAACTTTGCGCTGGTGACGTTGCAGCAATACTTCTTGTTGCGTTTGTTCCACATACCAATGCCAGCCATGACGATAGCCCAAAACATGTATCAACGGTAATTCACAAGCCTGCTGCAAACACAAGTGCTTTGCTGCCATCGGCAATAATTCATCATCGGTCAAACGTATGGCTTGACTAGCGGCCCAATTACCTAAGCCATAACGGATATGGATATCCCCCTTTATGGGCTCATGTTGCATATCCCAAATACTGTGATGCAATTCAACATCTGTCTCTGGATTATGTTGATAAAAATCCGACAACCGAGGCATCAACCACCAATGTGAAAACGCCATATTACAATGCAAATTGACAGCCCGCTGATCACCCAAACCAAATAAATCTGAGGTGGCATGGTCTAAAGCTACCAAAGCGGCTTCAACCTCCACCTGATAGCGGCCACCTAACTCGGTCAACTGAATACCATGGGCTTGACGCACAAACAAAGGTTTACCTATATGCATTTCCAAAGCCCGCATGTGCTTACTAACGGCAGCTTGAGTCAAATTGAGCTCTAGGGCCGCACGAGTAAAACTACACTGGCGCGCAGCAGCAGCAAAGGTGCGCAACCAAATGAGTGGCGTTGTTTTTAGCATAGTGATATTCCCATTTAGTATTATGGTATAACAGAAACAACCCCTCAGAGACAAGCTTTTTCGTTTGAATAAAACGCCATAGGCCTAGCATAATGGATCCATTATCAAACTATATTGTTCGAGGCGCTTATGCACCCACAACTTTCTGTCTCTCGACGCACCCGCTCCACCCCATTCACCAGCCGTGTCGAAGCGGCGGGCGTAAAGGCTTATACGGTCTACAACCACATGTTGCTAGCCACCATGTTTGAAAGCTATGAAGCTGATTATTGGCATCTCTGTGAACATGTGCAGGTATGGGATGTGAGCTGTGAACGACAAGTGGAAATTCAAGGCTCCGACGCCTATCGTTTGGTGCAATTAATGACGCCAAGAGATCTGAGTAAGGCCAAGGTAGGGCGCTGCTTCTACCTGCCCCTGTGTGATACCGATGGCACTATGATCAACGACCCTATTGCCATCAAGCTGGCGGAAGATCACTGGTGGCTATCTATTGCCGACTCTGACGTGATGCTTTGGGCCAAAGGTTTGGCAACCGGAATGCAATTAGATGTCAAAGTTAGCGAACCCGATGTTTGGCCCGTGGCCGTTCAGGGCCCCAAAGCTGAGCAATTGATGAGCCGGGTATTCGGTGCGCAAGTGGCTGATATTAAATTCTTCCAGATCTGCCCTCTCACCTATCAAGGCCCCAATGGTCCAGTAAGTTTTCAAGTAGCCCGCTCGGGATGGAGTAAGCAAGGGGGTTTTGAAATTTATGTGGATGATGTCGCCGCAGGTCAACATATGTGGGATGAGTTATTTTCCCAAGGTGCCGACTTACAAGTACGTGCTGGCTGCCCCAACCTATTTGAACGTATAGAAAGCGGTCTATTTTCTCTAGGCAACGACATGGGGTACAACACCACACCTATTGAAGCAGGTCTCACTCAATATCTTGACCTGTCCGCCGACATTGACAGCTTGAGTTTAACTGCTCTGCGCGACCAAAATCCTAGCAAACGACTCATGGGACTTTTGCTAGACAGTCCGTCCAACATTACGGACAATGCTATTACTATAGATGGTATCGTGGCCGGTGAAATAACCAGTCTCTGTCGCTCACCCCGTTACGGTGTCTACTTGGCATTTGTCTTATGTCATCTAGACGTCCTAGGTAATAACCTAGCTGTGGAGGTTAGCACGAGCAGTGGCACTAACATGGGTAAACTTTGTGAGTTACCTTTTGACTTTGCTGCCCTTGGCCTAGAACCTATCAAGTAAAACCCAACCCATATAGAGAGAAATCATGAGTCGATCTTCCTACTTAGGTGACGATACCATCGCTTTGCATTCGGGCTACCAGCCCGAATCTGACCATGGCTCTCGTGCCGTACCCATATACCAAACAACGTCCTATGTATTTGATAGTGTCGATGATGCTTCTGCCCTGTTCAACGTCGAGCGAGGCGGTCATATCTACAGCCGCATTACCAATCCAACCATTGCCGTGCTGGAACAACGCCTCGCAGCACTGGAAGGTGGCAGTGGCGCAATCTGCACAGCTTCAGGCATGAGTGCCTTGTTTGTTACCTTTTTCAGCCTTTGCAGTGCCGGCGACCATATTGTTAGCGCCGCTCAGATATACGGCTCTACGGTCACATTACTGAAGCACACTCTGAAACGCTTTGACATTGATTGCACCTTTGTTGCTATCAACGATGCTGAAGCCCTGGAAAATGCCATTCAAGACAATACCAAACTGGTATTCTGTGAATCCATTGGCAACCCCGGACTGGAAGCTTCTGATTTACCTATGATTTCATCAATAGCGCATCAACATGGTATTCCCCTAGTTGTAGACGCCACTTTTGCCACCCCCTATCTCTGTAAGCCCATTCAACATGGCGCCGACGTGGTCGTCCATTCGGTAACCAAGTGGATCGGTGGCCATGGCGTTGCCGTGGGTGGTGCCGTGATTGACGGTGGTAATTTTGATTGGCTAGCCAGTGGTCGTTTCCCTACACTGACCGAGCCCTATGCCCCCTTCCATGGTATGAATTTCTGGGAAGAATTCGGCCCGTCAGCCCTAGCCATGCGCATTCGTTGTGAATCTATGCGAGATATTGGTGCCGCCATGAGCCCCCAAAATGCTTTCTTACTATTGCAGGGCATAGAGACTCTAAATTTGCGCATGCAACAACACGTTGAAAACGCCAAATCCCTGATAACATGGCTACAAGAACAAGATGCGGTAGCTTGGGTCAACCATCCAGACCTAGATCATAATCCATCACAAGCCGTTGCGGCAGCGTTATTCCCTAAGGGCGCTGGCTCCATGTTGAGCTTTGGTGTCAACGGCGGACGCGAAGCCGGTGCGGCCTTTATTGACGCTTTGCAATTATCCTCCAATCTCGCCAATGTCGGAGACTCTCGTACCCTAGTATTGCACCCAGGCAGCACTACACACTCACGCCTCAATGAGGATGAACTGGCCGCCGCTGGCATCAGCGGCGATCTAATCCGAGTTTCTGTCGGCATTGAGAGTATCAAGGACATCAAGTCCGACTTTGCCAACGGCTTGCGAGCAGCCGCCAAGACAGCAGAAAAATTGGCACAACAAGGATAAGGGGCATTTATGTATATTGAAGTAAACGGCCAACAAACGTTTGTTGCCACAGGTGGCAAGACCTTTGATGCCCGCCTGCCGACGGTAGTTTTATTGCACGGTTCTGGCTTAGATCATCGCTGCTGGGCCCTGCAAGCTCGCTGGTTCGCTTTCCATGGATTTAGTGTATTTGCACCAGATTTACCTGGTCATAGCTTATCCCAGGGTGAAGCCTTAACCAGTATCGAAGCCATGGGAGCCTGGTTGGTGGATGCCCTCGATGCCGCAGGTATCGAACAAGTGCATCTTATGGGCCACTCCCAGGGCTTTTTGATGGCATTAGAAGCCGCACCTATATTAGGTGATCGACTATTATCCATGATGGCCTTAGCAACGGCGGCGGCTATTCCTGTCAATCCAGCACTTATCGATACCGCCAAGCAAAACACCAGTAAAGCAGCCGACATGATGTTGCAATGGGGTTTTGGCAGCAACCACCAATATGGTATCAGTGCCGTGCCCGGTATGCAGCCCATTGGTATCGGCCAACGCATTATGGCCAACAACCCCTTAGCCGTTGACCTGCAAGCCTGTAACCAATATCAGGCCGGCAATGAACGTGCCCAAGCACTGCGCTGCCCTGTACATCTTGTACTTGCGAAACAGGACCGCATGACACCTGTACGAGAAGGTTTGAAGCTGGCTAAACTGCTAGGAATATCCCCAACGGTGATCCCTAACACCGGGCACATGCTACCTATAGAAGCACCCAAGGAAAGCTTACAGACCATGAAATCTTTTATCCAGACACTGAATTAGGAACCACTATGTCACAATCAATTAATAAGGTTGCTGTTATCGGCGCCGGTACCATGGGTGCCGGTATCGCCGGACAAGTTGCTAATGCCGGCGTTGAAGTATGGCTATTGGATTTGCCCAGCGACGGCGATAATGTCAATGCGGTGGCGGCACGTGGCCTAGAGCGCCTGCGCGACCCTGACGCTCCTGGTTTAATGAGTAAGGAAGCCGAAACCCGCATACACTTAGGCAACATCCGAGATGACTTTGAACAATTAGCCGACTGCGACTGGATTGCTGAGGCCGTGGTAGAGCGCCTTGATATTAAACAGGATCTCTATCGCCGTATTGAAAGCGTCACCAATGACAAGGTCATTGTTACTTCCAACACTTCGACCATTCCTATTAGCTTACTAACCGAAGGTATGTCAGCGGCTTTTTGTGAACGCTTTGCGATTACTCACTTCTTCAACCCTGTGCGTTTCATGCGCCTATTGGAATTAGTGCGCGGCGAACAAACCCGCCAGGACATTATGGACACGCTGGATGCCTTCTGCGAGGAACGCTTGGGCAAAGGGGTAGTGGTATGTGCCGACACTCCTGGATTTTTAGGTAACCGCGTGGGTGTATTTGCCATTCAGTGCGCCCTTCATGAAGCCTTCAAACTGGGATTATCTCCCGCTGAAGCCGACGCCATTTTTGGCCGCCCCATGGGCATCCCCAAAACCGGTGTATTTGGTTTGTACGACCTGATTGGCATCGACCTCATGGCCGATGTGGCTATGAGTCTGGAAACTATTCTACCTGCCACCGACGCCTTCCATGAGTACGCTCAACCTATTGACCTGATGACACAGATGATTGCTAATGGCCAAACGGGGAATAAGGGAGGTAAAGGCTTCTATCGCGATGGCAAAGAAGGCCGTGAAGTACTGGACTTTGCCAGTAACAGCTACCAACCTTTGGCACGCTTACAACTGCCCTTAGCCCTTCGCGCCGAGGCCGAGGGAGTTGCCATCTTATTGCAAGATGACAGCGTGTATGGCCAATTTGCTTGGCGTGTACTTTCCAGCACACTCAACTATGCCGCGCACTTGCTCCCTGAAGTCGGTAATGATTTAGTACCCGTCGATGACGCCATGAAACTCGGTTATAACTGGATCTTCGGACCCTTCGAATTGATGGACCAAATTGGTGTAAATTATATTGTTGAGCGCATGCGCCGTGAAGGCCGTGAGCCCGCTCCATTTTTGTTGCAGGCCCAAGGCCAGAGTTTTTACTCTATTGAGTCTGGCAATCTAGCTAGCTTGCGCTATCAAGGCAGTCATGAAGACATCCTGCGCACCCATGGGGTATTACGCTTTTCTGAGCTGCGCCAGACCTTAGCTCCCATAAACAGCAATGCCAAGGCTAGCTGGTGGGTATACGACAATGCCGCAATCGTGGAATTCCATAGCAAAGCCAATGCCCTAGATGGGGACTCCATGAGTATTCTCTTGGATGCCTTAAAGCAATCACAAGACTTAGGGTTACGTGGGGTTATTATCCATAACGATGCCCAACACTTTTCTTGTGGTGTCAATCTGGT
Source organism: Gammaproteobacteria bacterium (assembly GCA_024230095.1). Lineage (GTDB taxonomy): Bacteria > Pseudomonadota > Gammaproteobacteria > Pseudomonadales > Balneatricaceae > Njordibacter. Next base: position 20,790 of record JAAERS010000222.1, read on the forward strand.
CGCCTTCCGCGAATTCTTTGAAGCCAGCGACTGGCATGGCATGGATGCTTTTCTTAACCACTTCCAACAAACCGTACTGACCATGCGACATTGCCCACTGCCTGTTATTGCAGCACCAGTAGGCATGTCCATTGGTGGCGGTTTTGAAGTAGTATTGCACGCTGACAAGGTCATCTGTCATGCCAACTCAGTAACTGGCTTAGTCGAATCAGGCGTTGGTGTTGTGCCTGGTGGTGGCGGCTGTAAAGAAACCCTTTACCGTTGGTTTGAAAGTACGGGTGACATGGAAAAGGCCGCCTGGAAAGCCTTTATGAACCTGGGTTACGGCCGCACGGCTACCTCGCCAATTGAAGCCCGCCGACAAGCCATGATCCGCGACACTGACGAATATCTAATGAACCGTGATCGCATCTTGTCCACGGCTTTGCAACAACTTGATCAAGTGACCAAAGTTGCACCACGGCAGCCTTTAACCATGGTGGGTAAACCCGCTTTTGATGCCATGGTGAAATGGCTTTATGACGCCAAGGAAAAAGGCATGTTCACCGATCAAGACTGTGTCGTTGGTACCGAGATGGCACGCATTGTCACTGGTGGTGAGGTTGAACCAGGCACGGTTATGACAGAGCAGGACCTTTTGGATGCTGAAAGACGCTCCTTCTTGCAGCTAGCAAAAACCGCCGCTTCTCAAGAGCGTATAGTGAGCATGCTGGATCTGGGCTCACCCGTACGTAACTAGCCAACCAGGAACAAAGCCCCCTATGGTCACTAGCAAAGGGCAAAGGGGGCATTTTTTGCGTAACTTTATTGGTGACTTAGCCAATCATTCACATCAGCGACATGAGCCAAAGCCATCGCCACATTACCTTCTTCACCACAAGACTCTTCTAAAGCGTATGCAATATGAAACAATCGCTGACGCTGAAACAAACCCGCATAACCTTTGATATTGTGAGCATGCTGTCTAACGGCAGCCATATCGTGTTGCTGCAATGCGGCCGCTGCCGCCTCGGCTTGCTGTTTGACCGCTGCCAAAAATTCGTCTTGTAACACCGCCAGCTCTTCAACTTCAGTGTTATCGCTAAATTCTAGTTGCAGATTGCTTTGTTTCAGGGCGGTCGCAACAGCCCCTAACAACGCACGTTTATTGTAGGGTTTAGCAAGAAAACCAACAGCACCAATAGCCATAGCTCGTTTTTTAGTTTCTATCCGATTATCCGCCGTTTGCAGAATAACTGGCACCAGTGGCCGGCCCTGTTTTATCTGCCAGGCATGCATCCCTTGTAATGCCTGCATACCATCGACAACGGGCATTTGCACATCCATGATCACAACATCGTAATTGTTCTTTTCGATGGCCGCTATGGCCTGTTCACCATTACCTACAAACGTCAACACGGCCCCAGACTGCTGCAAGAACATGGCAATCAGTTTTTGTGTTAAAGACGAGTCCTCAGCAATAAGAATATGAGCATCGTCCAACGCTATTTGCCGATTGGCCTCTGGCTCGCGCTGTGCTAAATAGGTAACTTCAGAACAAGGAGCCAACGGCAGGCTTACTTGAAAGCGGCTGCCATGCCCCACCTTTGAAGCTAACAATATCTCACCACCCATAGCGCGGGTAAGTTTTTGAGCAATGGACAGGCCTAAACCAGTACTAGAAAGCACACCGCTTTGCTCAGCCTGAACCTGACTATATGCCTCAAAAACATAATCTAGTTTATCGGCACTAATTCCTACACCCGAATCAGTAACAGCAATAACGATACCGCCGTTACGAGACTTCACCTGTGCTTCAATTGAAATTTCACCTTGCTCCGTATATTTCAGAGCATTGCCAACGATATTAATAATTATTTGCCGAATCCGTTGCTCGTCGCCATACCAAAAATCATTGTCTACCTCATCTGTATGTAGTTCGATGGACAAGCCCTTTGCCTTGGCAGATTCAATAAATATAGATTCAATGGCGATTAACATCTGGCGCAGAGAAAAAGGCCGTGCTTGGAGTTCTAATTCACCTTTATCAATTTTAGAAAAGTCCAAAACATTATTCACCAAACTGGCTAACTGATTACCTGATTCACCGATGGCGTCGACTAACTCCTTGGCTTGTGCCGACTGTTTATGCTCTTTAAGTAACTCAGTGAGCCCCAAGATGGCCATAAGTGGGGTACGAATCTCATGGCTAATGGAGGATACAAATTCGCCGCGGGCCACGACCGCCTGTTCAGCTTTTATGCGACCAGCCTTACTTTTGTTTTGTTCTTTGCGTAATTGCAAAGCCAGAAATAGGCTATTCCTAACTCCCTCAGAAAGCGACTCAGACGAATAAAACACGAATAGCATGAAAATACTGCAACCCACAGCCATGATCACCTGCAGCGGGTTGCCTGACACAAAAAAGGCCGTTGTCATGGGGAACAACAACAGACAAATGGTAACCAATACTAACCAACGTATAGAGCTATATACAGCCAGCGCTCCTGCAGACATACCCAGCAAAGAAAAGTACACAGCTATTTGATATTCAACAGCTAATCCTTGCACCAGTAGATAGCACCCCACTCCCCATACAGCAGCGTTAAGCACTAGGCTAATGGTATAGGACAGTTGCCAAGTTTGATGCTGATGGGCCTGCGTGCCCGAATATGCATACTTAGCAAATAGCAGCACTCGTATTAAGCTTGCCATACCTATACAAGCCAACCAAAGACTCACGACCAAGGAGGACAACTGATGCCACAGTAGCCAAGTCACTAACAAACCATTAATCAAACTCAGCACAGTAGCCGGAGCCGATTGAAGAAAAAGTAGCCGTAAGCGCTCACTCGCCACCTTAGCCTGTTCTTCACTGCTGCCCCAGTTTACATTTTCCATATGGACCTTTTATTGCAACAACCCCGTACCTCTTGCCACTTCGATCAATTGATGCAAAGAAGAAACGCCCAGTTTTTGTATTAGGCTAGCACGATGTTTCTCGACAGTGCGACTACTGATAAATAGCAAATCAGCAATATCGTTGTTTTTATAGCCTTCA
>JAAERS010000223.1 GCA_024230095.1 Gammaproteobacteria bacterium
CCAGACTCCTCTGGCTCTGCTGACTCATCTGTCTCCTCCTATGCGTCAGATGCCTCTGATGCCTCCGACTCCTCTGATGTCTCCGATGCCACCGATGCCTCTGATGCCTCCGACTCCTCTGATGTCTCCGATGCCTCTGATGCCTCCGATGCCTCCGATGCCTCCGATTCCTCTGATTCTTCTGATTCTTCTGATTCTTCTGATTCTTCTGATTCCTCCGATGCCTCTGATTCCTGAAGTTTATCAGGCTTTACCAGCAGCTCCGCTAATTCGTCGAGGGCTTCTGGGTATTCTTCATCAAATAAAGATAGTAAAGAGCGGCGCACGTCCTTGCGCATTTCTAAGGAAAGCTCTACGAACAAGGCGCTGAGGTTGGCGAGATTTTCATCTGCCGTTGGTTGCTTATCTATGGCTTGTGCCAAACTTGAGTTAGCCTCAGTAAGGGTTTGTACCTGACTTTCTAATTTTTCGAGACGGGCGTATATCTCCCGCAAATAAACACTGGGTGGTACAGCATTGTGTTGATAGCTAATGTGCACGCCTTGGGCAGAAAGCGTTTGACTAATAAGCTCCGCCGCGTCCTTGTCGGCTGCGGAAATAGCAAATTCACGTTCCAAAAACCCACGGGTCATATCCTCATCAAAGCTAGTGGCTGTGCAGATCGCCGTGATAGCCGTCTCCAAGTCTGTATCCTTGGATAGGCTTTCAAAATACAAATAGGTCTTGGGCATAGTACAAACTCTTGCTGTTTGGCTACAACGGCTTACTTAAATGATGAGCAGCAGGTGCCTTGTTAGTCATTATTAATGGTCATATCGACCAGTTTAGCAGGAACTTGAGAGCCTACAAATGGGGTGCACATCATGTTAGGCGTTAGCAGCTATAAGTGCTAGAGAGCTGATATGAATCAATGTCTAACGAATAGCCAGCTTGGCATTTTGCAAGCCATGTCACACCCCTAGGGGCTTTCTTCATTCTTATTAGTGCACCGATAGTTAGTTTGTTGTGCTCATGGGGGGCTAGGCAGAGCTATTCCTTATGGTTGTTTAACGTTTGCCTGTAATAGGTATTGAGAAGCCGTATAGTAGGCTTTAGCATAGTCAATCATCACTTTGGCGTCATGATGGTTGGTGTCAATATCTTCGGCTTGGCCTTGGTCGTTGATTCGTGAAGCGCGTGTTAGGCCAGTGATATGATTTACGCTGGCGATGACTTTGCCATTGAATGTTACGCTTTTGCGTTCACTTTGTTCGTAGCCATAGGCGGGTAGCTCTTTGCCCTTTGCCCAAGCAAGATCGCGCCCTAAGGTAGTGTTGAGAAATGGACGCTCAAACAGGCCGGCGATGGTGGGCAGCAGGTCAGGTAAGCTGCCATAGGTAGGGTCGATCTCTGGTTTTATGTATTGGGGGCTGTGAATGATGAGTGGTACGGGCAATTCCCCAATGTTGTAATCAAAAATGTATTGTGGCAAAAAATTGACGCTTTTCCCTGACGCTTGATGATCAGCAAAAAATATGAAAATGCTATTTTCATATAACTTAGCCTGTTGAAACTGCTCGATCAAATAACCCACATTGTGATCGATTAA
>JAAERS010000224.1 GCA_024230095.1 Gammaproteobacteria bacterium
TCCTCCACTTGCCTTATTTGATGTGGCACTTTTTCTAAGTACCAGTTCAAAATTGTTGGTAAAACAATAGCGTTTGCTAGACCATGTGGCAATGCATATCGAGCGCCTAGCTGGTGCGCAATAGCATGCACGTACCCCACACCGGCAATATTAAAAGCCGCACCTGCAAGCTGGCTAGCTTTCAGCATGTCTTGCCTAGCGGCTAGATTACTACCATCGTGATAGCAACGTGGCAATTGGGTAAAAATAGTTCGTACTGCTTCAATGGCTTGCTTATCTGTTTGTGCTGTCGCATTCTTTGACAGCAACGCTTCAATTGCGTGTGTCAGCGCATCCATGCCCGTGGCAGCAGTAAGATTGGCAGGCAACCCTAAGCAAAGAGAGGGATCCAATGCCGTAGCTGTAGGCATCAACACAGGGTCGACATAGAAGACTTTTTTTGCCTGATCCTTCAACGTAATAACCGCCACCATTGTCGCTTCAGAGCCTGTACCTGCTGTTGTCGGCACTGCATAAAGCGGCAAGCCCTTTACTATAATTCGCATGATGCCTATCTTGCGTGTCATACTCCCTTTTCGCTTGTTTAATGCTGCTATGAGCTTTGCGGCATCCAACACTGAGCCGCCGCCTACTGCAAGAATCAAATCTGCTTTATGCTGTCTGCTAGCTTCTAACCCTCTTGCAATCAGCTCGACATCCGGATCTGGCAAGACTTCAGTGTAGGTTGCAACGGCGATACCTAACCCTTCAAGCTCCGACAAAATAGGACCTAACAGACCAAGTCTTGTTAATTCTGAATCACTAACAAGAAGCACCCTTCGGTACCCCTTTGCGCCAATTGCCCTCACCAGGCTCAGGGAAGATTGATCACCACTAAGCACCAACGGTTTTGGAATCGGGATCAATTGTAGTGATATTTTCTGGATCAATGTCACCAATCGATATAGTCTAAATTTAA
>JAAERS010000225.1 GCA_024230095.1 Gammaproteobacteria bacterium
TACTTTAACCCTGTGGGCTCTCATAAATCAGGTACCATGGGTGAAGATCCGCAAGGTATTCCAAATAACTTAATGCCGTTTATTTCTCAAGTGGCTGTTGGTCGTCGCGAATTCTTATCTGTATTTGGTAATGATTACCCAACGGTTGATGGTACTGGGGTTCGTGATTATATCCATGTGGTTGATTTGGCGGATGGCCACTTAGCTGCATTAGAGCATAAAGGTCAAGAAGCGGGCTTGCATATCTATAACTTGGGCACAGGTAATGGTAACAGTGTTCTTCAAATGGTTGCTGCATTTGAGAAAGCTTCTGGTGCGAAAGTGCCTTATCAAATTGTGCCACGCCGTGCGGGTGATATTGCTGAGTGCTGGGCTGATCCTGCTAAAGCGCGTGAAGAGCTGAAGTGGGAAGCAAAACTGTCTCTTGATGATATGACAGAAGATACGTGGCGCTGGCAGTCGAATAATCCGAAGGGGTATTAGGAGCAGGGCGCTTCGTGGTGAGAGTTATATAGAGAA
>JAAERS010000227.1 GCA_024230095.1 Gammaproteobacteria bacterium
GCTGCCATTTACAATGATACAAGGTGAGAATGAATGAAATTAGTTAACGGCGCTCAGGACTGGCGATGGTGCCATGAGTACGCGAGACAGGTTGTCGCTGGCAAGATAACCGCTGGCAAACTAATCCAGTGGGCGTGTCAGCGTCACCTCGAAGATTTAAAGCGAGACGACATCTACTTCGATGAAGACGCGGCCAAGTCTATCGTCTTATGGTTTAGTTTTGTGCCACTGACTGATGGCAGAATGGCAGGTAAGCCTACAGTGTTATCTCCCTGCCAGATATTCATAGTCTGTTCGCTTATAAGCTGGAAGTGGAGCAGTAGCAGCTATGACGAAGAAGGTCACCCTCTAAAGGTGGCAGGGTCACGCAGGTTCAACCAGGCTTTTGTACTGGTTGGGCGTAAGTGGGGTAAGACAACCATAGCTGCTGGCCTACTTCTCTACATCATGTACAAGGGCGGGTTCAAGCCTAGAGCTTACACCTTGGCGACTAAACGCGATCAAGCGAAACTCGTGTGGGAGACTGCGCGAGATATGATTAATTTATCACCCAGGCTTAAAGGCTTGTTCACTCCACGCGCCAACGACATCCAGATGCCAAGCCGTAATGGTGAGCTAAAGCCCTTGGCGAGTGACTCTAAGTCTCTCGATGGTCTTAACCCAA
>JAAERS010000228.1 GCA_024230095.1 Gammaproteobacteria bacterium
CATCGATGTAGGTACCGTCAGGTTTGATCGCAAGTCCGTCAATAGATTCGTTAAGCAATACTGAAATATGTTTGAATGCTTCTGTCATAGTCTTCTCAGTGAGTGGATTGAGCCATTAGTGCGGCAATAATTTGTTCTATTAACGTTTTAGTGTACTGATTTCACGCCGTATCTCCACCATATTGTGTATAGGCTTTGGGAATTTTTGACCCAAGCTCATATCAGGGTGAAGGATTCTAAGGAAATCTAAATAATTTACGTCAATATAAAGCAAAAAACCCATCACTACCGTTAAGTAATGATGGGTTCTTTATATAGGTGGAGTTGACACATACGCCGGGTTCTGTTCCGCTTGCGCGGCGGTAACCATTCGTCTAGGCCTGCAATCGCTCACAGGCTCAAGCAATCTACCCGCCCCCATACGCGAGCAACGCAATGTGAGGGCCTATTTGATCTTGCTCCGGGTGGAGTTTACCTTGCTACGAACTGTTGCCAGTCGCACGGTGCGCTCTTACCGCACCCTTTCAGCCTTACCTGTGCCCC
>JAAERS010000229.1 GCA_024230095.1 Gammaproteobacteria bacterium
GCCCCGAGCATCGAAGACTTCTTTCGCCCCGATGATATTTCCCGCCCGCTGAATACCACAGCTTCTGGTGCGTATTTGAACGTTGGCACTGGATCACAGATTTTGCGGGAGCTGGGTGTTCATAAGATGCGTCTAATGAGCACTGAAATGAAGTACAATGCGATTTCTGGTTTTGATTTAGAAATTGAAGAATACATTACTTGTGAGGCCTAACGGCTTAGGGAGATGAAGATGTCTGTTACTAATATTGAAGGTCGTTTTAACGATGCCAACGGTCATTACACCCTGGTTGTTGGTCGTTTTAATGCGTTTGTAGTTGAAAGTTTGGTGGATGGCGCGATTGATTGTTTGGTGCGTCACGGTGTTGATGCTGACAACATTCGCGTGGTACGAGTACCAGGTGCTTTTGAAATTCCTCTGGCTGCGCAGAAGGTTGCAGCCCAAGGCCGAGACGATGCCATCATTGCTTTGGGAGCGGTTATCCGCGGCGGTACGCCACACTTTGAATATGTATCTGGCGAAGCCTCGTCGGGCATTGGCAAGGTGTCTCTAGCTAGCGGAATTCCTGTAACTAACGGTGTATTGACCGTTAACTCCATTGAACAGGCGATTGAGCGCAGTGGCACCAAAGCTGGCAACAAAGGCGAAGAAGCCGCTATTTCCGCATTGGAAATGGTGAGTTTGTTGCGTCAATTAGAGGCCTGATTTGTGAGCCAAGAAAAACGCCCAGATCGTCGTCGTGCTGCTCGTGAACTCGCACTGCAGGCGCTTTATCAATTGCACATGAATGACGACACGGCCAGTGACGTTGAAGCACAATTCCTTGCTGAGCAAGACTTTAAACACGCTGATAAACGCCTGTTTAGACAACTTTTGCGTGGCGTCGCTAAGCAAAGCCAAGCCTTGGACCAGATGGTTGCCGAGCACTTGGATCGCGCGCTAGAAGACCTGGATCCCATTGAACGTAATATATTGCGCATGGGTGCCTTTGAGTTGAGCGACTCCGTAGGCGTTCCCTATCGTGTGGTGATTAATGAATGTGTCGAGTTGGGCAAGGTATTTGGCGCTACAGATGGCCATAAATACGTGAACGGTATTCTCGACAAGCTAGCGTTGCAACATCGTCAGCTTGAAGTGGCAGCACGCAAGTCCTAAGTGATGTCAGCTGCCGGTGAATTTGACCTGATTCGGCGTTATTTTCATCGCCCGCAGTTGCAGTCAGCCACGCCTATGGCCTTGGGCCCAGGGGATGACTGCGCGCTTCTTGATGTGCCCTCCGGCCAACAATTGGCCATCAGTGCCGACACCCTAGTAGCGGGTGTCCACTTTCTACCAGAGATGCCCGCCGCACATATAGCACAACGCTGCTTGTGCGCTAATCTTAGTGACCTGGCAGCTATGGGTGCTAAGCCTGCTTGGTTTACCTTGTGTTTAACGCTCCCTGCTAACGACGAGACTTTTTTGCAAGGTTTTAGTGATGGTCTGGCACAGGTGGCGCAGCGCTATGGTATTTCTTTAGCCGGTGGTGATACGACACGTGGTCCCTTGTCGATTAGCATTCAGGTCATAGGTTGGGTGCCTCAAGGCCATGCCTTGCAGCGTAATGGCGCCCAAATTGGCGATGATATTTATGTTTCTGGCTATTTGGGTGATGCTGCCGGAGGATTGGCTTGCCTGCAAGAAAACGTTACCGATACGGGGTACCTAGCACAACGGTTCTATGCACCAACACCGCGCTTGGAACTGGGTCAATGGCTGCAAGATAAGGCCACGGCAGCCATTGATATCTCTGATGGGCTGTTGCAGGATGTAGGCCATATATTGCAACAGTCTCGACTCGGTGCCAGCCTGGATGTGACGCAACTGCCCATTTCTCAAACGTTGGCTACTCAGGTGCCCTTGGCCGAGCAAGAAAGGTTGGCTTTGGCAGGCGGTGAGGATTTTGAATTGTGTTTCACCATGCCTCAGAGCTGGCGTGCCCAAGTTCAAGATTATAGCAAGCAGCAGCAACTGCCTTTGACTCGCATTGGCCAGGTCGAAGCACTCTCGGGCCTGCGGTTATGGCGTGATGGGCAAGCTGAAGTGTTACCAGAAAATCTGGGATGGCAGCATTTCTAGCGCTGTCGCAACCAACAAGAGGTGAATCGAATGCAAGTTAAGCCCAACTGGCGCAACCCCATACACGTATTAGCCTTCGGTTTTGGCAGCGGTGCGGCACCCAAAGCGCCGGGTACTTTTGGTACTTTGGCTGCCTGCGTGTTGTATTTGCCCTTAGCCCAGTTGAGCTTCCAAAATTATGTATTGGTATTGCTGATTAGCGCTCTAGTAGGTATTTATCTGTGTGGTAAAACGGCTAGTGATATTGGTGTGCATGATCATGGTGGCATTGTTTGGGACGAGTTTGTAGGCATGTGGATCACCATGCTTTGGGCCCCAGCAGGTTGGTTGTGGCTCGTTTTAGGCTTTGTCCTATTTCGTTTTTTCGATATAGTAAAACCCTGGCCTATTCGTTGGCTTGATCGTCATGTGCATGGCGGCTTGGGTATTATGTTGGACGATATTGTAGCTGGCGCTATGGCCATGGGTTGTCTGCAATTGGTGGTGGTACTGATATAGCCGACATACCCATGTTTGCTATTAGGTTTCGGGATTAAACCAACAGAATCTTGGTGCGGGCTAGCATTAGGCGAAAGTTGTTAAGCCCCAGTAATGTGAACATCACCAGACTCCAGCCTGGAATGGAAATGCCTAGGAAGGTCCACTGCACTTCGGCGCAGGAACCAGAGCCCTTGATCATGGTAACCAAGACTTCAGTAAGTGGGAAAGCTTCTACCATATAGCTAAAGCTTGGGCCGCATGCCGGCACTTGATCGGCGGGCAAATTTTGTAAATAGAGTTGGCGTATGGCCAAACTAAGGCCCGCTAAGGCTAGCAAGGTGATGACCCCTGCGTAGCGCTTGTGACCACCAAAGATGGGATTATGTAAAGTGGCCAGCAAAGAGGTAAAGGCGATTCCCAAATACACAAAGCGTTGACTCATACACAGCATGCATGGGTCCATGCCCATGGCAAACTCCATATACAGGGCAACAGCCAGCAAGATCGAGCAGATAAGTAGGTTGGCGGCGAAGTCGAGTCTGAATCCAGTGTTTTTCATTAGTTAGGCTATAGTGCTGTGGTTGAACCACTATTATTGTAGTTTGATAATCAGGTTTGTGTAATCTCAGTAGGCGTTGTGGCGCTGTTTTTTGGCACCACAAAACGTACCCAACTATACTGCAAAATTCGCTTAGATTAAAGCTCTAAGAAAGTGTTTACAGCGGTACACACTAAAAAATAAACCACCCTCAAAACCATTAGCCTCAAGGCTAATGGTCTAGTCACTATATGGGTGTTTGATCTAGAGGAAAAGAGTTGGCCGCGGTTATGGTGCGTGCAATTTCATGTTCTTGTTTGCGCGGACTAAACGGCCAGATTCCTGCCACCTAGGGTAGCTTCGCCCTACAAGGCTTCAGGGCCTGTTTCGCCAGTACGGATGCGAATTGCCTGCTCAAGATTAACAACGAAAATCTTACCATCACCAATTTTGCCAGTATTGGCTGAATTGCTAATGGTTTCAATCACTTGATCAACTTGGTGGTCATCCACAGCGGCTTCTATCTTCACCTTTGGCAGAAAGTCCACCACGTATTCGGCACCGCGGTAAAGTTCGGTATGGCCCTTTTGACGGCCAAAACCTTTTACTTCTGTTACCGTGACACCCTGGACACCAACTTCGGAAAGGGCTTCGCGGACGTCGTCCAGCTTAAATGGTTTGATAATGGCGCTAACCAGTTTCATGTGATATTCCTCGTGTATAGGCGTATTTGTTGAAATTGTACCACAGCTAATGCAGCCGCTGACTGTATTTGATCAACTGATTGGTGTCTTTAATCGATGCAGAGATTGTGCCAACTAATACCCCCGTTATAAGGGCAAAAACACGGAATAAAACAGGCATGACGCCCCAATATGGTGCTATGCACTTACAAAGGGGCGCCATTTTGGTGCGCGTATAATGTTTAGATGCGCGCGCCAGTTTGTGGATGAAATAATACCGCCTTGGCAGTATCAACTTGGATGGCAATAGTTGAATCAATTTCGGCCTGACGACCCTTTTCTGGGGATAGGCGAGCTTGCAGATCTTGGCCATTCCACGTGCCAAAAGCGAGTGTGTCAGGCCCAGTGGGTTCTGTTACACTCACGTCCAGAAACATTTGACTGACATAAGTGGCGTCAGTGGATGGTTTAGGTTCGGTGATCATTTCTGGACGTATTCCCAAGACAACAGTTTCTAAGCCCGAAGCCTTTAACGCTTCGGCATTTGGAATAGCCAACTCATAACGCTTAGCCGCGCTTTCTACAACAAGGTTGCCTTCAAAAACCACGCATTCTATAAAGTTCATTGCTGGTGAGCCCATAAAGTCGGCGACAAAGCGATTGGCTGGGTCATTATAGATTTCATGGGGCGTACCGAATTGTTGCACAATGCCATCTTTCATAACGGCAATGCGATCTGCTAAGGTCATGGCTTCAACCTGATCGTGGGTGACGTACACGATGGTGGTACCAAGGCGCTTGTGTAGCTTCTTGATCTCGGTGCGCATTTCCACACGAAGTTTGGCATCCAAATTGGATAGTGGTTCGTCAAACAAAAAGACACGTGGATCACGCGCTAAGGCACGGCCCATGGCGACACGTTGGCGTTGCCCGCCGGATAGTTGACTGGGCTTGCGATCCAGTAGATGCTCAATTTGTAGCAAGGTGGCAACTTCCTGCACAGTGGCTTCAATCTGGGCCTTAGGATACTTGCGCATCTCCAAGCCAAAACTGATATTTCGCGCCACACTCATGGTGGGGTAGAGTGCGTAGGACTGGAATACCATGGCAATGTCACGGTCTTTCGGGCTTAAGTCAGTGACATCTTCGTTGGCGATGAGCAGGTGACCGCTGGTGATTTCTTCTAAGCCGGCAATACAGTTCATTAAGGTGGATTTACCACAGCCAGAAGGGCCGACAAGAATAAGAAACTCCCCATCGTTGATGGCTAGGTCAATGCCTTTTAATACTTCCGTGCTGGCATAAGATTTAGTTAGATTTTGTATCGTTATTGCGCCCATAATGTAGGCCTCTTTAATAATTGGTTTGCACTTAGCCTTTGACAGCGCCAGCTGTTAGGCCACGGACGAAGTATTTGCCAGCAACAAAGTAAACAAACAATGTCGGTAAGGCCGCGATAATGGCCGCCGCCATATCGACGTTGTACTGCTTGCCTCCGACACTGGTGTTGACGAGGTTGTTTAGGGCCACTGTAATAGGTTGTGTTCCGGGGCCCGAATAGACTACGCCAAACAAAAAGTCATTCCATATTTGGGTAAACTGCCAGATGACTGTAACCACAATGATGGGCGTTGACATGGGCAGAAAGATACGCCAAAAGATAGTGAAAAATGGGGCGCCATCCAAGCGTGCCGCCCTGACGAGCTCATTAGGTATGGCCACATAATAATTGCGGAAAAACAAGGTGGTGAAAGTTACACCATAGACCACATGTACCGCGACCAAGCCGGTTACCGTATTGGCCAAGCCCAAAATAGCCAACAATTTGGCCATCGGTAAAAGGATGACCTGAAAGGGGATAAAGCAACCAAACAACAAGGCACCAAAGAGCATGTTGCTGCCTTTAAACTGCCACTGCGCCAGCACATAACCGTTGAAGGCGCCAATCAGGGTGGAAATAAGCACGGCCGGGATAACGATGCGCACGGAGTTCCAAAAATACGGCGCTAAGCCTTCACAATCTGTGCCAGTACAGGCGCTACTCCAGGCTTTGCTCCAGGCACTAAAGTTTAAGTGTTCGGGTAGGGCAAGGATATTGCCACCACGTATTTCTTCGATGTCTTTTAGGGAAGTGACCAGCATGACATACAGAGGCCCCAGATAAAGCAGAGCAAAGGTAATGAGTAACCCATAGATCAGCGCACGGCCCATTTTTAATTGTAGGGAATTCATGATCGTTTGGTCCTTAATTCTGAATATAGATAAGGCACTAAAATAGCCAATACGCCACACAGCATTATCATGGCGCTAGCGGCACCCAAACCCATTTGAGCTCGGCTGAAGGCAAAGGTGTACATAAAGTTGGCCGGCAAGTCAGAGGCATAACCTGGGCCACCACCGGTGAGTGCCTGGACTAGATCGAAGCTCTTGATGGCGATGTGAGCCAAAACCACAATGGCTCCAAAAAACACGGGTTTCATCATCGGTAGAATAATGTGCCAATAAGTCTGGATCTTGGATGCACCATCTATTTGGGCCGCTTTCACCAGATTGTCGTCGACTCCGCGAAGACCGGCTAAAAACATGGCCATAACAAAACCACTCGATTGCCATACAGCGGCAATAACGATGGTGTAGATCGCCATGTCTTGCTCAACCAGCCAACGAAATTCGAAGTCGGTGAAACCAAAATCACGGACTAGTTTCTCAATGCCCAAACCAGGATTGAGAATCCACTTCCAGGCCGTGCCCGTTACCACAAAGGATATGGCCATGGGGTAAAGATAGATGGTGCGCAGGGCACCTTCGGCGCGTACTTTCTGGTCCAAAAAGATAGCCAGTAGCAGCCCCAGTACCAGCGATACTAGAATGAATAGAAAAACAAATATAAACAGGTTATCAAGAGCGACCTGCCAGCGAGGATTGCTAAACAAGCGTGCGTATTGATCGAGGCCGACAAATTCCCATTGGGGCAGCATTCGGCTTTTGGTGAAAGACAGGCCAGCTGTCCAGGCAATGAATCCGTACATGCACACCAGCATGGCAATGACGGTAGGCGCCAGTACCAGTTTTGGGAGGTGGGTTTCAAGGTATTTAAACATGGTGTTGCCTTTGGCAGATAAAAAAGCGCCATGGCAAAAACCATGGCGCTATAGGTGCTAGTTTATTGGGCGGCAGAAATAGCCGCTACTAGCTGCTGAGCGCCTGTTTCAGCACTGTCAGTAGAGTTGAAGTAGTTGGTAGCAGTGTCGTATATGGCACCTGCTACAGCTTCCGATACCGCCATGCCGTGGGCAAAGCTAGGCACCAGGCCGCCAGTTTGAGAGCTGGCAACGAAAGCGTCCATGGAGTCATGGGCACAGGAATCAAAAGCACTACGATCCATGCCTAAACGAGCAGGAATGGAACCCTTGTTGAGGTTGAACACTTCCTGGAATTCAGTGCTTAGGATAGCATCAGCCATAACGCCTTGCGCTTCTGACTTGTCCGCATCGGATTGGGAGAAGAAAGCAAAGGAGTCAACGTTAAAGGTGAAACTACCTGAAGTGCCCGGTGCTGCCACACAGACAAAGTCGGTACCAGCGTTCTTGCCAGCGACCTTAAACTCGCCCTTGGCCCAGTCACCCATGATTTGCATACCGGCTTCACCGTTGATAACCATGGAGGTAGCGACGTTCCAGTCACGACCAGGAGAGTTAGCATCAATAAATTGACGCAATTGACCGAACACGTCAAAGACTTTAACAGTGGTATCACTGTTCAGCATGTCCATGTCACCCTCAACAAATGCTTTTTGGTAGTACTCAGCACCACCAACACCCAAAACGACGGCTTCAAATACAGTCGCGTCTTGCCAGGCTTGTCCGCCATGGGCTAGTGGGATATAACCTGCGGCTTTTAGTTTTCCTGCTTGCACCATGAAGTCATCCCATGTTGTTGGAATGGTGGCGCCGGCTTTGCGGAATACTTCAGGGTTAGCCCACAACCAGTTTACACGGTGAACGTTGACAGGAGCGGCAACATATTCGCCGTTGTGCTTCATTACGTCGGAAACAACTGTTGGCAATACGTTGTCCCAATTGGCTTGGGTGGCAACGTCATTGATAGAGGCTAGGAAGCCTAGGTCGCCCCATTCTTGGATAGATGGACCTTTGATTTGTGCGGCTGTAGGTGGATTGCCAGAAATGGCACGGGACTTAAGTACCGTCATGGCACTTTCACCGCCACCACCGGCAACAGCAAAGTCAGTCCAGGTGACGCCTTTGCTTTCTAGTTGTTGCTTCAGGAATTGAACGCTGGCTGCTTCACCACCGCTGGTCCACCAGTGTAATACTTCTACTTCTCCGGCATGAGACATGGGAGCTAAGCTTAATGCTGTTGCTGCAGCTAAAGCGCTTAATTTGAATTTCATGGGTATTTCCCTCTTTGTTATTAATATCCCGAATAATATGTAAATGAATTCGGTCATTGGCAGTGTAAGAACTTTTACGCGCCGTAACGTCGCCAAGTGTGACAAAGTGTTACAAAGGGAAATGAAGTGCAACAACGAGGCCGCCACCGGCTCTGTCTCGCAGGGTCAGCTCGCCACCGTGAAAATTGGCAATGCTGCGAGCGATGGATAAACCTAGGCCAGAGTGTTCTGAGCTGGGCTTCTGGTTAATACGAAAATAAGGCTCAAAAACGCGTTCCTTGTCAGCATCGGAAAGACCCGGGCCAGGGTCACTAATTTCAATATGCAGGTGTTGCTTGTCCTGCCAGGCACGAATATAGGCCGCACGGCCATATTCAAGGGCGTTATCAATTAAATTGGTGAACAGCCTTTCTAGCGCCATTGGCCGACCTTCCAACTGCAAGTTAGGTTCTAGGTCAATATCGATGGGCAGGCCGTATATTTTTTCTTTTTCGGCAAGGTCATGCAGCATTTGGCCAATAGCTACCTGCAATGGGTTTTCGTGAACGATGCCCTCTTTTACTAATTGCAGGCTGCCCTTCACCATGGAATCAAGATTTTCTAGGTCGCCAATGAGGGCCTCTTTAGTGGCTTCATCGTCTAACATTTCGGCCCGCAGTCTCGCGCGGGTAAGCGGCGTCTTTAGGTCGTGAGAAATAGCCGCAAAAAGGCGTTCTCGGTCATTAATAAATTTTTGGATACGTTTACTCATGGTATTGAAAGCCCGCACTGTGGCCACCATTTCTCGAGTGCCTTGCTCTTTGAGCTGCTGGGGCTTGCGGCCACTGCCAATATGCTGGGCTTGGCGCGCCAGTAAACGAAATGGTCTCACCACCCAGCGCACTAAAAACAAGGTAAGAATTAAAACCGTAAGCGAAACCACACTGATGTTGATTAGGCGCTCTGTAGTAAGCCAGTTAACGCCAATCAGTACACTGCCCGAGGGCACGGGTGTGGCGAGGTACATCCAGTTGTCATCAATAGGTAGTTGTACCAGTACGATGGGGCTTTGATCATTCGGTTCCAGTAGCGCGAACCGCTTCCATTTAAGCGGCAAGTCAATCATGCGGTTCTCACCTGACAGTATTTTCAGGTCATTAAATTTGACGAACTGGATATCTAGGCCTTCCTGGGGGCCCATTTGCGCATTAATGCTGGTTTTCAGCTGTTTGCTAACCAGTTCAGAAAATTCATTACTTTTGATGTTAGGTAAGGGGATATAGGCTTGATTCACAGACACAAAATAACGTGTGCCGCCCATATCTCGCAGTTGATCCAATACGATATGCTGGTATTGTTTGGGCAACTTGGTAAAGAATTGAATGGTCTGACCAATGCGAGACCCCATATTTTGTGATACTTCGATGAGGCGTTTGCGCTCACTGTCTTTTAGTTGTTCAACCCACAACCAGGTACCAAGGGATTGGGCAACGAAAATACCCACTATCAGCACAAGACCCATACGAGCAAAAATGCTGTTGGGTAATAGTTTGTCTCGAAGTTCGACAGCTAAAGACATGGCATGACCAAGACATAACCCTTGGAACGCACATTTTGAATGGCGTCGGGGTAGAATTCTGCCAATTTGGCGCGCAGGCGGCTGACGGCGGTATCAATGGCCCGATCAAAAGGTGCGCTAGTGCGACCATGCAGGGCTTGGCTAATATCATCTTTACTCACTATCTGGCCTTGATGTTGCGCTAAAAGTGACAATAAATCGAACTCGGCACCGGTTAAGGACAGCCATGCCTCACTGATTCTAACTGTGCGCTGTTGGTGGTTAATGGCCAGTTGCGGGGCATTGCTAGCCACAGTGGATTTGGCTTCAGCCCTGCGTAACAGCGCCTTGACGCGCGCCAGCAACTCGCGGGGATTAAAAGGTTTGCCCATATAATCATCGGCGCCCAACTCTAATCCGAGTATGCGGTCTAGGTCATCGCTAGCCGCGGTCAACATGATCACTGGCAGATCGCTATGTTGGCGCAGGTGGCGGCAGACATTGAGACCATCGATGCCCGGCAAGCCTATGTCGAGAATGGCCAGCGAGAAATCGCTGAATTTGGCCTCTAAGAAGCTCTCTCCATCGGCAAAGGTAACGACTTCATAGCCTTGCTGGTCCATATACTTACGGAGCAGGTCTCGAATGTCGGCATCATCGTCGATTAGTGCAAGGGGCTTCTTATTTTGCATAATTTTTTGTTTATTTTGTTGGGCTTCTCAAATTGAATTGTGAGGCCACGAAGTTATTCGAAATCGAGTAGGTTAACTATACTGATAGCTAGTGACGTAATAATCAAGGATGAAAACAATGTCATTAGCCATTATACATACTCGTGCGCATATGGGCATCGACGCACCTTCGGTACGTGTAGAAGTGCACCTAAGTAGCGGTTTGCCGGCCATGAATATGGTGGGATTAGCTGAAACAGCTGTGCGAGAAAGCAAAGATCGGGTGCGCAGTGCTATTATTAATGCCGGCTTTGATTACCCCCAACAACGTATCACCATCAGCTTGGCGCCCGCTGATTTGCCCAAGGAAGGCGGGCGCTTTGACCTGGCCATTGCGGTGGGTATTTTGGTGGCTTCTCAACAGCTTCCCAAGGACAGTGTTGATGCTTTTGAGTTTCTTGCTGAGTTAGCGCTTACTTCGGAGCTAAGGCCTTGTCCTGGTGTATTGAGTGCGGCGGTGGCCTGCCAAAAGGCAGAGCGAAAACTAGTGACATCATTACCCAATGCTGATGAAGCCGCCATGCCAGAAAACGCTAAGGTAATGGCGCCAAACAACCTCAACGAATTGTGTCAATGGCTGTTTTACGCGGAAAAAATACCATGGCATAAAGCTCAAAATAACGCACCAAATAGCACCGCTCAGTTAGATCTAGAAGAGGTGCAAGGTCAAGAGCAGGCCAAACGAGGCCTAGTGATTGCGGCGGCCGGTTTGCATCCCGTTTTGTTAGTTGGTCCGCCGGGCACTGGTAAAACCATGTTGGCTAAGCGCTTGCATGCCTTATTGCCACCCCTTAGTGAAGCCCATGCTATGGAAGTGGGGGCGATTTGCTCTAGTTTAGGTGAGTTTGACGCCGGCCATTGGCGCCAAGTACCTTGGCGAGCCCCCCATCATACGGCCTCGGCCGCGGCACTAGTGGGCGGTGGTCGCATTCCCAAAGCAGGCGAAATTAGCCGAGCCCACCGAGGGGTCTTATTTTTGGATGAGCTGGCTGAATTTCCACGCCACGTATTGGATAGTTTGCGCCAACCGCTAGAAAGTGGCTTGGTGCATGTGGTCAGAGCACAGCAACAGTTGCACTTGCCGGCCAAGTTCCTGCTTATTGGGGCCACCAATCCATGCCCCTGTGGCTATTATGGTGATGCAGAGGTGGATTGCCGTTGCAGCCCCGGCAAGCTAGCAAGCTATCGTCAGCGCCTGTCGGGTCCCTTGTTGGACCGTATTGATCTGCAGTTAGCGGTGTCGCGCCCCAGCAGCCAAATCATTCTACGCCCGGTAGCGGGTATGGATAGTGTAACGGCTAGGGCCATGGTACTGACCGCTCGTGCCAAGCAACAACAACGCCAAGATGGCTTTAATGGTGATTTAACGGGGCATGAACTGCAGCAAGTGACC
>JAAERS010000230.1 GCA_024230095.1 Gammaproteobacteria bacterium
ATATAATATTACTATAGGGAATGGAGGTATTACTGAGTCTACTGCTGGCTTATATGATGGTGGTACAACCACCTTTGGCCCACTCGTTGGAGCAACGGGTGATACTCTGATTCAAGCACATGGCGGGAGTGGGGGACCATATGGGGCTGGAGGAGGTACAAATTTGAGTTCCCCCACAAAAGTTACTGGTCAAGGTGGGTATGGCGGCGAAGGCGGCGGTGGAGGGGCTGGTGGTTATGGTGAGTATGACAATCATTTTGGATTTTATGTCGGGAGAACGGACGCAACAGTAGCTTTAATACAAGAAATGAACTTGGCAAGCGAAGCTTATGGTAAAGGCGGAAATAAAAATAACCCAGGTAATAACGGGTGTGCGTGTGTGTTTTTCTTTCCACATCAACCCCCAGCATTCATCCAACCAGGTTATTCTCCACCACCACAGCCACCGGCACCGCCAACGCAAACGATGACCTTTGGGCCGAGCGTAGTGGTAGGCGATGGTGCAGGTGGTGGGGATGTTTGGTACAATCCTACTATCACGAGTGATATAAATGGACATTTACATGCGGTATACTTACAGAATGGAAGCGTGCAGTATAGGGTAAGTACGGATTTAAATCAGACTTGGGGCGTCGGCACCAACCCGGGAGAGCTCCAGGACACGGGTATTGGTAGTGGCCCGGGCGGATGGGCTGGGCATTATTCCATAAAAACTGGAGCGGGGGGGAACATATATGTTGCTTATGGAGGAGGCGAATTCGTCGGCAACATAGAGCCAATTGGCCATCCTGGATTGTGGTTTAAACGAAAAGTAGGAGGAACATGGAGCCCACCCAACATCAATTGTGGCATTAATCAATGCAGTAGGCAATTGGTTACTCCAATGGTGCCTCCACCTCCTGTTTCCCCTACCCCCCTTCTTGGCCCCTCGGTGAGATACGTATCAATGGCAGTAGCAACAGATTTGAACGGGGATGATCATGTCTATATTTCATATCAAAATTATTACTACAAACAACTTGAGTTTCTAACACTAAAACCAAATATTGACTTAGGGTTCGTCAACCCAACGCAAATATCTACTGGTAACAGCTCTAATGCTAGTTCTATTTGCGTTTCTCCAACTTGGCCGCAAACTGGCACACCACATATCTTTATTGCGTGGTTACAAAACTCATCAAATAACGCGGTGATGGAATTGAAACTTAGAAAAAGTACAGATGAAGGAGCTACTTGGGGTCCAACTA
>JAAERS010000231.1 GCA_024230095.1 Gammaproteobacteria bacterium
AAGCCCGGTTTGGCACCGGCATCGGGAGCTAGAAGGTAGATGCTTTCGCCATCTCCTGCCGCTAAGATCATGCCTTCAGAAACACCAAACTTCATCTTACGTGGTGCCAGGTTGGCAACCCAAATAGTTAATTTACCAATTAAATCTTGTGGCTGGTAAGCCGACTTGATGCCAGACAATACTTGGCGGGTTTCACCACCAATATCCAGTTCTAAACGCAATAGCTTGTCTGCCCCTTTGACCTCTTCAGCATTGATGATTTGCACCACACGGAGATCAAGTTTGGCAAAATCGGGAAATTGAATTTGCTCGGATATTGGATCGTTCTGTAATGGGCTTGCTGGTTGCTGTCGCGTTTGCTTGAGTGCCTGCTCTTTAGCCAGTTCCTGCTTAGAGTCTTCTAGCATTGTAGCAATGGTGTCATTGTCTATGCGGGTCATCAACGGCTTGAATTTGTTAATCTGATGATCGATTAATGGTGTATCCAGAGCGGCCCAGCTCATTTCAGTATTCAGAAACTGACCGGCGGCGGCGGCCATTTCCGGCACAATTGGTTGCAGGTATATCATGAGCATACGGAACAGGTTAAGACCCGTAGAACAAATATCCTGCACGGCTTGCTCAGTGCCAACCTGCTTGGCTAGGGCCCATGGCTCCTTATCAGCTATGTACTGGTTGGCAATGTCGGCAAGCGCCATGATTGCTTTGACAGCCTTGCCAAATTCACGATTCTCATACAGCTGGCCAATTTCTACTTGTGCCACGCGGAATTGGGCAATTAATTCAGGCTCACTTATTTGCTGGCTCAACATGCCGTCATGTTTTTTAGTGATAAAGCCGGCACTACGGCTGGCAATGTTCACAACCTTGCCCACCAGGTCCGAGTTTACTCTTTGCACAAAATCTTCAAGGTTTAAGTCCAAATCTTCAACACGGTTATGAAGTTTGGCAGCAAAGTAGTAACGCAGGTATTCTGGCTGGAGATGGCGCAGGTACGTACCCGCTTTTATAAAAGTGCCACGGGACTTCGACATCTTTTTGCCATTAACAGTTAAGAAGCCATGGGCATAAACGGCGGTGGGAGTGCGGTAGTCGGCACAGTGCAGCATGGCCGGCCAGAATAAACCATGAAAGTTAATAATATCCTTGCCAATAAAGTGGTAAAGTTCGGTGCTAGAGTCCTTGTTAAAATAGTGATCAAAGTCCAAATCGTCAGTCCGGTCACACAGATTCTTGAAGCTCGCCATATAGCCAATGGGGGCGTCTAACCAAACATAAAAGAACTTGTTTTCCTCACCAGGAATCTGGAAGCCAAAGTAGGGAGAGTCACGGCTAATATCCCACTCTTGTAAACCGGCATCTAACCATTCAGCAAGTTTATTGGCAATTTCTGTTTGCAAACTGCCACCACGTGTCCATTGACTGAGCATGGCTTGAAAATCAGGTAGCTTGAAAAATAGATGCACAGAGTCTTTTTGAATCGGTGCGGCACCAGAAATGGCTGATTTAGGGTTAATTAGATCATTGGGCGAGTAGGTTGCACCGCAGGCTTCACAGTTATCACCATATTGATCATCGGTTTTGCATTTAGGGCAGGTGCCTTTAATGAAACGATCTGCGAGAAATAGTTGTTTTTCCGGGTCGAAGGCTTGGGTGATGGTGCGTCGTGCAATGTGGCCCTTTTTATCACAAGCATTAAATATGTGCTCAGCAAAATATTGATTTTCTGGTGAATGAGTTGAATGGTAATTATCAAAAGAAATATTGAAACCGGCAAAATCAGCTTCATGTTCTGCTTGCACCTTGGCGATTAATTGTTCAGGTGTAATACCTTCTACCTCAGCGCGCAACATTATGGCCGTACCATGGGCATCATCGGCACAAACATAGTGACAGCGATTGCCAGTCAGTCGCTGATAACGGGCCCAAATATCGGTTTGGATGTACTCTAACATATGGCCTAGGTGGATAGAGCCATTGGCATAAGGAAGGGCGCTGGTAACAAGGATTTCACGTTGAGTGTTGGTGGTCATATGGTAACTAGACAGTATCGGTATTGGGTTTGGTGACATTTTATCTTTGGCTAGATAAACAGTCACGATGAGGTGGCACCATTGTACTCAAAATGGCGCTTAATCACTAACAAAAATCTATAATTTAGGTGCTGCCCTGCTATAATTGCCGACCTACAATTTTCTCTGACGTAAATATGGCGGCTTAGGCTAGGGCCCAAGAAGCTAATCAAGTTGCTATAAGGAACCAAAGCATGGCCATAGAAACAGCGGTGGTGGAGCACTATTCACAACAACTGGCCAACAAAACATCACACCTCATGCAAGGCTTTGCTGAACTTGGTGACTGGGCTAGTGAGGGTGATTTGACCGTATTTGAATCTGCACCGGAACACTATCGGATGCGAGCTGAATTTCGTTTGTGGCACACAGACGATGATCTTTTTTATGCCATGTTTCCTAAGGGGCAAAAATTTAACCCGATTAAGATTGAGAGCTTTCAGCCTGGCAGTATTCGTATTAATGAACTCATGCTGCCTTTGCTTGAGGCGATTAAAGAAAGCCCCAGCCTGCGCCTGAAACTGTTTCAAATGGATTTTTTGACCAGCCAAACAGGAGAGGCAGTGGTCAGTATGTTATACCATCGTCAATTGGATGCGCAGTGGGAAGACGCCGCCAATGTTATAGCTAAGCAATTTGATATAAAAGTTGTAGGACGAGCGCGTAAGCAAAAGTTGGTTATTGGTGGCGATCATATCATGGAGACATTACAGGTAGGGGGACGCGCCTATCATTACCAACAAGTTGAAAATGCTTTTACTCAACCCAATGCCGGTATCAATGAACAAATGTTGGCTTGGGCTTGTGCACAAGGCATACAACATAAGCCAACAACCAAACCTGATTTGTTAGAGTTGTATTGTGGCAACGGTAATTTTACAATTCCTTTAGCTGGCCATTACCGTCAAGTTATGGCCACTGAAATAGCCAAGTCTTCAGTCAACTCAGCGCAGTTTAACTTACAGGTTAACGACGTTGATAATGTGGTTATTGCGCGCCTTTCCAGCGAAGAAATGACGGCGGCGCTCAATGGCGTAAGAGCCTTTCGACGCTTACGTGATATTGATTTACAAGAATATGAATTTGGCACTGTTTTGGTGGATCCGCCACGTGCGGGCCTTGATGAAGGTACGTTGAATTTGGTGCAGCAGTTTGATTGTATTATTTACATTTCTTGCAATCCGGTAACGCTAATGGCCAATTTACAACACTTAAAACAAACTCACCGTCTACAGGCAAAAGCCATGTTCGATCAGTTTCCCTATACGGATCATGTGGAAACGGGTGTAGTATTGACACGAATCTAAGCACGAGGATTTAATATGCAAGATATTGATAATATGGGATTGTCTGCTGTAAAACACATTGTTGCCGTAGCGTCAGGCAAAGGGGGAGTGGGTAAATCAACCACCACTGCCAATGTGGCTTTGGCTATGGCCGCAGCGGGCCATAAAGTGGGCGTATTGGATGCTGATATCTACGGTCCCAGCCAGGGTTTGATGTTAGGTGTGGCGCCGGGTAGTCATCCTGAGACCATAGATGGAAAATGGTTTGTACCCATAGTCGCCCACGGCATTAAGGTAATGTCTATGGCCTTTTTGGTCGATGAAAATGCGCCTATGGTATGGCGTGGGCCTATGGCTGCCGGTGCTTTACAACAGATGCTATTGCAAACTCATTGGGGTGAATTGGATTACCTATTTGTTGATATGCCGCCGGGCACAGGGGACATTCAATTAACCATCAGTCAAAAAGCCAAACTATCTGGCGCTGTTGTTGTTACAACGCCACAAGATTTGGCTTTACTTGATGCCCGTAAAGGTATTGAAATGTTCGCCAAGGTGCAGGTGCCAGTGCTCGGTATCGTGGAGAATATGAGCACCCATGTATGCAGTCAATGTGGCCACGAAGAGTCTATTTTTGGCGCTGATGGGGGAGCTAAATTGGCATCTGATTATGGCACTGAGCTGCTGGCGAGCTTGCCTTTAAGTATGGCTATTCGGCAGCAAGCTGATGCTGGCAATCCGAGTATCGTTGCTGAACCTCATAGTTCTGCAGCAAGCGTTTACGCAGAGCTTGCTAGTGCTCTTGAAGCTAAGATTGGTCATGTTCAAAATGGCCCAAGCATCAGCATTGAAGAATAAGCAATATCAAACTGGATAAGCATTATGCGATTAAGTGATCAAGACATCATTAGTAACCTAGATAGTGGCCATATTGTTATTGAGCCTCGCCCCAGTAATGCGGTGATCAGTGGTGTTAGTGTGGATTTACGTTTGGGCAGTAGTTTTCGCGTTTTCAAAGACCATGCGCGAGCATTTGTTGATGTTAGTGCCAGCCGTAACGAAATTAATGAAACTCTTGAAGCTATCATGAGCGATGAAATCGTTGTTGCGCATGACGAAGCATTTTTTTTGCATCCTGGCGAATTGGCGTTAGCTGTGACCAAGGAGTCCATCACTATTCCTTCTGACATGGTGGGTTGGCTGGACGGTCGCTCCTCTTTGGCGCGTTTGGGTTTAATGGTCCATGTTACGGCCCATCGTATCGATCCGGGCTGGAGTGGCGCCATTGTGCTTGAATGTTTTAATAGTGGTAAGCTGCCTCTAGCGTTGAAGCCGGATATGACGATCGGCGCCATTAATTTTGAGACCTTATCAAGCCCTGCGATGCGCCCTTATAACAAACGCGATAATGCCAAATATAAAAATCAACAGGGCGCGGTGGCGAGCCGCATAGACCAAGATAACTAGATTTATTTATGTCAGCTCTCAACCCCAAACAATGTGATCAGATAATCAAATCTTTGCGATCTGGTGTAGTGCCGGTCGAGCACATTGATTTGGTCCAGGTTGGGCGAGTGGCTGAAAAGGCCACTTTGGATAAAGATGTATCGCACATTGCCCAAGGGGGTTCGTGTGTGCGTTTTGTTACTGGAGAGTACGGTAGCGGTAAAACCTTTATGGGTGAAATGCTCCGTCAGGAAGGTATCAAAAGTGGTTTGGTAGTAGCAAGCACCGCGTTAGCACCCGATAAGCGCTTGCAAGCTCGAGGTGGAGAGACACGTAATTTGTACTCTGCATTAGTGCGCTCCTTGAGTACCAAGGCTCGTGGGCAGGGCAGTGCCCTAGTTAACATTGTGGAGCGCTTTATCCTTTCAACTCTGCGCGATGCCCACCGGGATGAGATAACTGCACACGAAAAAATATCTGAGCGCCTTAGAGAATTCGAAGAGATGGCGTCTGGTTTCGATTTTATCAAGGTTGTTCAGCACTACTGGCGTGGCCTTAATGACAATGACGACAGGTTAAAGAGTGAAGCGTTGCGCTGGTTGCGAGGTGAATATGCAACCTTAACCGATGCCAAAAAGGCACTTGGCGTGCGCAGTATTATTAACTACCGTAACTTTTTAAGCAGTTTGAAAATGCTATGTCAGTTTGTGCAGTTGGCAGGCTACCAGGGCCTGCTCATCTGTCTTGATGAAATGGTGGCCCTACACGAACTGACTAATAAGCAGGCGCGGATTAATAATTTTAATGAAATACTCAATATTGTAAATGATTGCCTGCAAGGGCAAATACGCGGCATGGGCTTTGTATTTTTGGGAACACCTGAATTTATCCATGATCCCCAACGTGGCTTGTACAGCCTACCAGCCCTGAAAAGTCGACTAGCACCAAATCGACTGGCACAAGAAGGGTTGCAAGATGTCTCAGGGCCAGTGATTGCCTTGTTGCCCTTGCAGGAAATGGAAATGGATGAGCTATTGCAGAAGTTGCGCTATCTCTATGCTTACGGTGACGTTGTTAATTACCAGCTTAATGATGGGCAGATGTGGCAGTTTTTATTCCATTGCCGCGAGGTGTTTGGTGATGCGTATTATTTGAACCCTAGGCTTGCAATTAAGAGTTTTTTAGATTTATTGGCCATCATTGAACAAAACCCTAATGCAGATTTCAACCTTATAGTAGCGGGGCTTAAGGCTTAATTGTCGTAACGTACATTAAAAAGCCGAGCCTATGCTCGGCTTTATTTGGCCACACAGTTAGTTCAGCAAGGCATCATATTGTTGCAGATCACCCTGCTTCAGGCGGCCAGTCAGTCGTTTTAAATCACTTTGATAAATTATCTGGTCATAACGTGCTTGGATAAGGTCCACTTCGTTAGTGGCCACATTTTGTTCAGCTTCGAGCACGGCCACCAAATCGGTAACCCCAAGTTCGTATTCTTTATGGGTTGCGGCTAGGGATGTTATGGCTGTCGCCAGCAGATTTTCTTGCAACTGTATTTGCTGCTTATTATTGCGTAAGTTATACAAAACATTGCTTAGTGCTTGTTTGGTCGTACGCTGATTAGCGGTCAATGCTTGTTGGTTGGCCAGCCAGTTGAGTCGGGCAATTTGAGTTTGTGATTGATTGAGGCCAGCATCATAAAGCTTCCCGGTGATGCTAAACATGATCATGTCGCTTAAAGCCGAGTCATGCTTTGCAGAAATACTCCCAGTTGGGTATTTTTGCGCATCAGTTTGTTGGTAATCATGATAGGATTTCTGCACACCGGCTTTAGCGGCCAATAAGCTTAGGCTATGTTGTTGTGCAATATCCCACCAAAAGTCCAGCTCTAGACTGTCCAATACGGGTAACGAGGTGGCCAAGCTAATGCCTGGAAAATCATCGTTAATTGTTTCATTGGTGCTGAGGGTGAGGGTGTTACGGGCTTGCTGCAACGCTTGCTGTGCTTTGAGAAGGCTTAATTGTAACTCTTGTACATTATTGTCTACTTTACTTGCTTGTAATGATGTGGCTAGACCCAACTGGCGCTGTTTTTGAATCGTTGCTAGGCTTTGATTGGCTGATTTAATCTGCGCATTGATCGAATCCAGTTGGGCTTGGTGCTTAACAACATTGAAATAGGCGCTTATTATATCCGCCCGCAGTTGTTGTTTATCGGCTTGTAAATTCAAACTGGACTGTTGTATCGATGCCCTTGCACTGTCGATGGCGTATAAGGCTTCTAGATTCAGATTGAGGGCCAAGGTAGCACTGTATGAGTCTGAATGAGCGCCCTGTTCGATATCATATGTTTTGTTCGCATTGGCCGAAAGCACTGGAATGAAGGCCATATTGGCGATCTTCTCTTGTTCCTTGGTGGCTTGGTGACTATGCAGCTTTGCCTGCAGGCTGGCATCATTAGCGAGGGCCAATTGGTGCTGCAATTGCAGGGCTTGTGCCCACACAGATGAGCTAAAAAAAAGGCCCAGAGCCAAACTAATGGTTTTGGTTTTTGCTGGTATACGCATAGTCGCGACATCATACGGTTGTTTTAATGAGAGGATCATTCTAGCCAAGTCTAAACTGCTTGGCTATGCGCTTTACGATTATTTACGTGGAGCAGGCTGGTGCTGCGTCAAGTTGCCGTTGTTGGCAGAATGGATAATTAGGGCGTTACTGCTCAAGCCGTTCTAAATCCATCTGATATTGTTTGCCATCGGGTTCTATTTGTACAATTCGAGCTGGTTGAAAATTTAACTCTGGTGCAAACCAAATAAAAGTTTGGCGTTGGTTACTTTCGTTGCGCAGGCGCTCTACCTTAATGCCCTCGTATAGCCCAATAGGCAAAGACAACTGTTCCGTATGGTGTACCTTATATTGAAATGTTTCAATTTGGCCCCCGGCTGCCACTTGATAGGTATAGTCGTCACTAGCTTGCATGCTAAGGTCTTTTTGCAATTGTAACTGCACGGATAACTTATCCTGCAGGGGCGCTTGAATAGGCATAGTCCAGCTGTTACTGGTAGTCGTCGTTGCTTGTTTCTTGAGCCAATCAAACTGGATGTGAACCTGCTTATTGCGGTTGAGGACTTTGCGCTGATATTGGTATTCGTAGGGCGTAATGTGGCCGCCTTCGATAGACATTACGCTGGATTCTGACAATTTTGCAACTAGGGCTTTAGCTTTAAGTGAAAAAAGCCACTTTCCCTCATCCGTTTGCTGTAGTTGGCGAGAGGCATTGCCCTCTACTTTCAGGCCAACATCCCAAGAGCTGATGTAGTGCGCAAGAAAGGGTCGCAGAGCAGGGGTTTGTGAACCTGTTGCGCCAATAGATAGAAAAGTTAGGCCAATAGCCAATGGCCATCGTAAAAGGTCTGTCAGTTTGCTAGACATGCATTTTATCTCCTTTTTAAACTATCTATGGTGAAGCCTGATAGGCAATTCCTTCTACTGGCAGTGTTTTTTTATCCAAACGAACCAAACTACCATCGAGGCTCAAACGACCTTCGCAAAACCATTTAACAGCAATGGGATAAATAATATGCTCTTGCTGTAGTACTCGACTGGCTAATTGGTCTGGACTGTCGGCCTTTTTTACGTCAACGATAGCTTGTATGACAAGAGGACCGCCATCTAGTTCACTGGTAACAAAATGGACACTGGCACCGTGTTGTGCAACACCAGC
>JAAERS010000232.1 GCA_024230095.1 Gammaproteobacteria bacterium
TCAGGAGCGCGCAATAATATTTTCTCTACCTGCACACCGATGCGCGGCAAAGTAATAGGCTGACGCTTATTCTCACCCAAATCCAAAAAGTAATCGCCACTTTTGGTAACTGAAAGAATAAGGGGCTCGTTCAGTTCAGAGGTTTCGACAGGATCAGACTTGGCCTGCGGTAAATCCACGTTCACACCTTGAGTCATCATGGGCGCCGTCACCATAAAAATGACCAACAACACCATCATGACATCAATATAGGGAACAACATTAATTTCAGCATTCAATTTATGGCGTTTACTGCGCAGGCGACGGATTCCAGACATGATCTACCCCTAGAGCCCTGAAGCATGTGCTTTGCGGTGCAATATGCTGGAAAATTCTTCTGCAAAGGTTTCGTAACTATTAACCAAAGCGTCTACTCGATGGGAGTAATTGTTGTAAGCCATAACAGCAGGTATCGCCGCAAACAGGCCCATGGCCGTAGCAATCAAGGCTTCAGAAATACCCGGTGCTACCGTTGCCAATGTGGCTTGATGAGCATTGGCTAAGCCACGGAATGAGTTCATAATGCCCCATACGGTGCCGAACAAACCGATATACGGACTCACTGACCCCACACTCGCTAGGAACGGCAGATGAGTAGAAAGTTTTTCTTCTTCCTTGGAAATGGCCACCCGCATGGCCCGCTGTACCCCCTCCATAATGGCATCCCCGTCGGCATCGGTTTGCTGGCGTAAGCGTGTGAATTCTTTTATACCTGAGCGGAATATGTTTTCAGCACCACTATCTAAACTAGGTTCAGCGCTTACCTGACGATATAGTTGGCTCAAATCGATGCCCGACCAGAATTGGTCTTCAAAAGCCTGTAAACTGTTTTTGGCATGCTTAAGAACTCGTTGACGCTGAAAAATCATCACCCAAGACATCACCGATGCCACTAGCAAAATCAGCATCACCAATTGCACCAAAAAACTGGCATTTAGTATTAGGCTCAGGACCGACATTTTTTCGCCCACAAACATTCCCCTTTTGTCATTTATGCATTGCAGACAAAGACGGGGGTCAGATGAACCTCATCTGACCCCACTCTATTGCCGTTTTATGCCAATATATTTCCTAACGCTATATTAGTCATAAAAAACTATTATAGAAAGGCACTTAAAGCCTTCTCCACTTTATTTTCACTTTCTTACCCTATTCAGAGTGACTATATTGATGAAAGTTCCATCCACATAGCTCCCTCAAAAGAACACTCAAGCCCTATCTACAGGCATCAAATCAAAGTGTTCATAAGCCAAGTCTGTCACAACACGACCCCGCGGAGTGCGCATGATAAAACCCTGCTGAATTAAATAGGGTTCCAACACATCTTCTATAGTCTCTCTTTGCTCACTAATGGCTGCCGCTAAATTATCAACCCCAACTGGACCGCCCTTAAATCGTTCAATAATGGCCAGCATCATAGTGCGGTCCATATGATCAAAGCCCAGATCATCCACATTCAACATGTTCAACGCTTCATCGGCAACCATCGTTGTCACAATACCGTCGTGTTTTACTTCGGCATAATCACGGGTCCGGCGCAATAAACGATTAGCTATACGAGGCGTGCCACGTGAACGTCGCGCGACTTCGCGGGCGCCACCCAAATCCAACTGCACACCTGACAACACGGCAGAACGGTCTACAATGGTAGTTAGATCGTCCACACTGTAATATTCTAAACGTTGCGTAATACCGAAGCGATCGCGTAATGGTGAGGTTAACGAACCAGCACGGGTGGTAGCACCAACTAAGGTAAATGGCGGCAAATCCAGCTTAATGGAGCGAGCCGCGGGCCCTTCTCCAATCATAATATCCAGTTGATAATCTTCCATGGCAGGATATAAAATTTCTTCAATAACTGGATTTAAACGATGAATCTCATCAATGAACAAGACATCTCCAGCTTCCAAATTGGTAAGCATCGCCGCCAAATCACCCGCCTTTTCAAGTACTGGCCCAGAAGTGCTTTTCAGCTCACCCCCCATTTCATTAGCAATAATGTGTGCCAATGTGGTCTTGCCCAAACCAGGCGGCCCAAATATCAAAGTATGATCCAAAGCTTCTGGACGACCCGCCACTTCGCCTCTATTACGCGCCGCCTGAATGTAGATTTCCATCTGCTCACGCACTTTAGGTTGACCAATGTAATCTGCCAACAACTTAGGGCGCAGAGCGCGCTCTAGCTGCTCTTCGCCTATTTGGCTAGAGGCCTGTATAGGTGAATCAAATCGATCGGCTTCTATCATGCTTTATTCCTGTTTAGAAACTGCTTACAGCATCCCTTTGAGAGCTAAGCGAATCAGATCGGCACTGGCCCCATCTGGGCGCTCATTGACCGCCGCTGCCACCGCCTTGGTCGCCTGCACCGGCTTATAACCCAAATTTATCAGGGCGCTCTCTGCCTCTTCCTGCGCACTAGCTGTGGCGGTCATTGGTGAGACAACTGGTACCGTGCCAGCGGGCCTAGAGTCACCTTGCCAAGCACCCATTTTATCACGCAATTCCATGACCAGGCGTTCGGCCGTTTTTTTACCAACCCCGGGTATTTTCACCATGGTCGCCACGTCTTGATTCTGGACACAAGTTGCCAAAGCCGGCGCTTCCATACCCGACAGAATGGCCAAAGCCAGCTTGGGCCCAACCCCATTGATTTTGATAAGCAAACGAAATAGGGCCCGCTCATCTAGGCTTGCAAAACCAAATAGCAAATGGGCATCATCACGCACAATCAAATGCGTGTGCACGCAAGCACTCTGATTGGTTTCCGGGAGCTGGCAGTAGCTATTGAACGATATCTCTACCTCGTAACCAACACCATTCACATCCACAAGAATCTGATCTGGTTGTTTGAGGATGATTAGACCTTGTAATCGTCCGATCATATTTTGGCACTCTTAATTACTGGGACCAAACGGCAGGCCTGCTCCCATAAGCTAACGTATACGTCCACGACGCACACCGGTTAATGTAGTTTGCGCTAACTGATTTTCTAACTGACGTCGCCCGGGAGCCTGACTAGAGGCTAGGCGCACTAGACTTGCTTGGGTATTGGCATGGCACAAGGCAATCGCTAAAGCATCCGCTGCATCGGCCTGAGGCAAGCCGGGCAGCTTAAGAATACGCGCCACCATGTGTTGGACCTGCTCTTTTTCGGCGGCCCCCTGACCCACAACAGCCTGCTTTACCTGACGTGCCGAATACTCACTAACTGCCAAGCCATGATTCACTGCCGCCACCATAGCTACGCCTCGGGCCTGACCAAGCTTTAAAGCGGAGTCAGCATTGCGCGCCATAAACACTTTCTCAATGGCAAATTCTTGTGGAATATAGGTTTCAATTAATTCATCGACCGCACGATATATCTGACCCAAACGAGCAGGCAGTTCAACGCCACTTATTTTAACGTGACCACTAGCAATATACTCACGCCTAGCGCCGATGGCATTAATGATGCCATAGCCTGTGATACGTGAACCTGGATCAATACCAAGAATAACTGCCATAAGTGGCGCCCGCACAAATATCTTCAGGTAATACTAGCAAAAACTGTACAAAAACACAGTAGTTTTTTACTAAGTTTCAGGGCTGCTGAAAATTCGCTAGTCTATCAAAAACACGTAAGAGCCTGGAAAACCCTATTTAGCAGGGACAACTTCAGGTCAATCCTCCCCGAACTGAGCCAACACATCATCACTGACATGCGCATTGGTAAACACCTCTTGCACGTCATCCAAGTCTTCCAATACATCAATAAGGTGCCATATTTTTATCGCACCCTCCCTATCCAGCTCGACTTTGGTAGCCGGCACCATGACCAACTCACCAGCACCATCAAAACCCGCCTCACACAACGTTTCTTTGACACTCAGATAGTCAACAAAGGCAGTTTGTACGATAAAACCACCCTCCTCCGTTGCCAGCATATCTTCAGCACCGGCTTCCAAAGCCGCCTCTAGGAGCGCATTTTCATCTGCTGCCCCAGTAAATACAATCTGCCCTTGGTGACTAAACAAATAAGAGACGGAGCCATCGGTACCCAAATTACCCCCATTTTTACTAAATGCCGCCCGCACTTCCGACACCGTGCGATTGACATTGTCAGTCAAACACTTAACCAGCACCGCAACACCACCAACACCGTATCCCTCATAGGTTTTTTCAGCATAGTTTTCACCATCCCCAGCACCAGCGCCACGGGCGATGGCCTTGTCGATAGTATCGCGCTTCATATTGGCGCCTAGCGCTTTATCAACTACCTGGCGCAATTTTGGATTATCATTCATATCAGCACCGCCTTCTTTGGCAGCAACCACTAGTTCACGAATGATTTTGGTAAAAATTTTACCACGCTTGGCATCCTGAGCCGCTTTACGGTGGCGAATATTAGCCCATTTACTATGACCGGCCATGGTTAGTTACATCCTCCGTATATATGCCGCGACTGATTGTCGATAAAAGTTAGGCAAAAACACCTTACTAGCACCATCTTGTGCCTGGCAAAAAGCATTTGCCCGCCTAATAGACAATTTAAAGATAAAAAAAAGGCTACCTAGGGTAGCCTATTAAATCAAGTTTTAGCTTAGGATTCGGTGACTTTTTCCCGCAGCTTGATGTTCAACTCGCGCAATTGCTTGTTACCAACGACACCTGGCGCTTGGGTCATAACACAGGCAGCACTTTGCGTCTTAGGGAAGGCAATCACTTCACGAATAGAGGATGAACCAGTCATCAACATCACCAAACGATCCAGACCAAAGGCCAGACCACCGTGTGGCGGACAGCCAAACTTCAATGCGTCCAGCAAAAAGCCAAATTTCTCTTGCTGCTCTTCAGGTTCA
>JAAERS010000233.1 GCA_024230095.1 Gammaproteobacteria bacterium
GAGGTAAAAAAGGCGCGTGTTAGGCCGTCCTCTGCAAACCATTGGGCCAGTTCGTGAGAAAGTTCGACGGCAGGTTCGTTAGAGGTGCCGGCAAAGCTTGAGTAGTAGGGCATCTTTGTTAGTTGGTCGCTGATGGCTTGTTTGATAGGGTCACAGGAATAACCCAGATTCACATTCCACAGGCCACCAACACCATCGATCATCCAATTGCCATCAATGTCCCGAATGCTGACACCTTCGGCTTCAGAAATGACGCGTGGTTGCTGGGCACGCAGGGCAGCAGGGTGGCCCATGGGGTGCCACCAGTGCTGGGCGTTTTCGGCTTTGATAAAGTTTTTATTGCTCATAGCTTTCTCACAGATCAAAGTATTCAAGGGCTTCGGCATAACTTGCAGTGGGGTTGCAAACGTCGAAGTGTACAGTTTTTAAGCCACAGGCCAAAGAACCCTTAACATTGCGCAACTGGTCGTCAACAAACACACACTGCTCGGCAGGTAAGTTGAGCTGGGTAAGTACGTCCTGATAGGCCCGTGGGTCAGGCTTCAAAATTTGACTATAGGTGGCGTCTACAACGACTTCGAAGTCTTGTAGAAAGGGTAGCTTGGCGCGAAAGTCATGGCCATAAAACAAATCCAGTTCATTGGACAAAATGGCTAGGCGATAACCGGCAGCCTTTAGTTTGCCAATGGCAGTCAAAAATTCGGGGCGAATAATTGGTAAGGGGTCGGCGCCACGGGCGGCAATCACCAATTGTTGCATACTGTGCCAATCCTTGCCCGTCAACTGGCCGACTTCTTTACTGCGCGTCAGCCAATAGTCACGTTCGCTAATCTCATCGGCTTGCATAGCACGCCAAAGATCATCATTAGCCGGGTCAAATGGGCCGCGCCAAGTTAAGGTGCCTGGGCTTAGACCTAGGGCTAGTTCAGTGCGATCATGGGTTTCAAACAAGGTACGGCTGATCACTCCACCAAAATCCAGTATCAACGCCTGTGCACTCATTCTGCCGTCATCCTCGAGTCTAATAACGAAATAACATCATGGGGTGCGCCCTGATGCCAAGAAATTTGGCGCGCCGCTTCTAATACCAGAGTCACAATTTGTTGTTGGCGAGCGGTGTCCATACGTGATTCAGGGCTGGCAACAGAAATAGCACCACAGGCATCCCCCGTGGCATTAAATACCGCGGCCGCTATGCCAATGGCTCCTGATTCATAGGTACCTAGGGCAATGGCAAAACCTTGCTGCCTGGCCACCTCAACATGCTCTAGAACTATTTCACGGGTGGTTGGCGTGCTTGCGGTGTAGTTGTTCAGCGGTTTGGCTAGCACCTGCTCTCGTGTACCCCTAGTGCACACCGACAAGAAGGCTATGCCCGAAGCGGTAGCATGCAAGGGCAGTTCTTCTGCGGGGTTTACCTGCACACGAATCCCGCTGCGTGAGGGGGCATCAATCACTTTGCCTTGCACTAGGCGGCCATTGCTATAACGCGAAAGGTGGGTTGTTTCGCCGCTGCTCTTAGCCAACTGCCGCACCACGTTAACAATGGAGTGG
Organism: Gammaproteobacteria bacterium; assembly: GCA_024230095.1. Taxonomy (GTDB): domain Bacteria; phylum Pseudomonadota; class Gammaproteobacteria; order Pseudomonadales; family Balneatricaceae; genus Njordibacter. The sequence continues at coordinate 1,555 of JAAERS010000233.1, forward strand.
TTAGCGGGCGCCGTTTGCTCTCGCACCATGGCCAAACGACTTAGGGCAGGGCCTAAATGGTAATGTTTGGTCACGGTGTCTTGCTCTACCATGCCTTTTTTTTCGAGGGCGCTAAAGTGGCGCAACACACTGGCCTTGTCGCGGCCAAGTATGCGGGCCGCTTCTGACAAACCCAGCGCCGGCTGCGCTGGAGAAAATAAATCCAAAATATCAAGGGCCTTAATAATAGTGCTCACCTTAGCGTTCCTTGTAGTAGGGTTTTCTCGGTGTTTAAGCATGGCTGCGAAGCGGTGACCGAGGAAATTAATTGCCATTTATTATTGACACAAGCAGGGAACTTATGCAACTATTTTCGAACCATTGGTTCATATATTGAAATGAAAGATAATATGTTAACTAATTCGGCTAGTAATAACAATAAATAGGAGAAAGCGTTATGCGCAAAATTTTGAATACAGCCGCGGCAGTTGCCTTCGGCCTAATGAGTAGTGTTGCTGTTGCAGACTACCCAAATAAGCCAGTTTCTTTTGTCGTACCCTTTCCACCAGGTGATCTAGAAGACATTCTAACGCGTATGATTGCAGAAGATTTTCAGTCCACTCACGGTGTCGCTGCAGCAGTAGTAAATAAACCAGGTGGCGGTGGCGGTCCATTCCCTGGTGCTATGGAAGTGGCTAGTGCCCCTAACGATGGCTCCACTATTGGCTCCTTTGTCATTGGTGTACCAGTTGTGGGCCCTGAATTAGGCATCGATGGCCTAGATAAGGATACATTTGAACCATTAGGTATATTTTTAACCTATCCATTTGTATTGGCTGCTGCGGGTGATGCGCCATACAGCAATATGGAAGAATTGGCCGCTCATGCAAAAAGTAATGATTTGGCTCTAGGGCACTTTGGTGCACCTTTGGCACCAACCCAGGTGTCACTAGCGGCGGCCTCTGCACTTGGTTTTGAGTGGGGTTCGGATGCCGCGTTTGATATGCTAGATTGTAATACCCTAGCTTCTGGTGATGCTGATGTTATTAACACTACTATCCAGTTGATTTTGCCATGTCTTGATCAAGTGAAGGTGTTAGCTTCCATCACCAACGAACGTATTGCCAATATCCCAAATGTAGCAACTATGGGTGAAGTTGTACCTAGCTTGAACATGGGTCTTTGGAATGGTTTGTTTGTAACTAAGGGCACATCTGATGAAGTTAAGCAAACCTTGATTGCTTCGGCTAAGAAAACTGTATTGAGTGATCGTGCTCAGAAACTAGCGGCGGATACCGGTGCTTTGGTTTACTGGATGGACGCCGATACCGCTGCAGCGCAGATTGAAACTGACCGCGCCACCATGGTGACAATTGCAGAGTTGACCCAGTAGCAGCATACGGTTTATTGAACCGGTTACTGGTTCAATATCTGCCAAATACGGCAACAGCATATGCTGTTGCCGTATGCCCCTGTCTTCAGTATAGACTTAAAAGGTTCATTATGAATCGTTCACAATACCATTCCGGCGATCTCGCTTTTGCTATTATCCTGGTACTCCTTAGTTGTTTTTTAATGCTATCCATACCAGAAGAAACCAAGTGGTTTAATGGTTTAGCTTTGCTAAAACAACCCCGTTTTTGGCCGTCCATGGCGATCGTTGGCTTGAGTTTTTTTGCGCTGGCGTATGCCACGGCTGTTTGGCGCAGGGTGCGACGTGAACAGGCCAGTATCCGTGATGAGGTAGAGGAGCTAATTGCATGGGCTAGGCCCCTTGAATACGTGGCCTACTTCTTAGCTTATGTTTTTATGGTGCCGGTTATGGGTTACCTGTTTGCGACACTCACGTATTTTGTTTTGATGACCTTTAGGGCGGGTTATCGCAGCAAACAAATGTATGCCATAGCCGTTCTGGTGGCCTTGGTTGTGGTGGTATTATTCAAGTCCATTTTGCAGGTAAAAATTGGCCCCGGCATGTGGTATGAAATGTTGCCCAGTGACTGGGCCAATTTCTTTATTGTCTATTTATAGGAAGCGGGTGCGATGGACGTATTGCTTAACAGTTTAGAGATCTTTACCCGTCTGGATGTTTGGATTGCCCTGCTAGTGGGTTCCATTGGTGGTGTGATTATTGGCGCCATACCGGGTGTTGGCCCGGCGGTGGCCATTGCCATTTTATTACCGGCCACCTATAGCTTGGACCCCATAGTGGGCATCACCGTACTTATAGGTATATATGGGGCCTCCATGTATGGCGGATCGATTCCCGCCATCCTTATCAATACGCCAGGCACCCCAGTCAACGCTTTAACCACCTATGATGGTTACAGTATGACCCAACAGGGTAGGGCACGACGTGCTTTGACATTGGCCTACTGGTCTTCTTTCTTTGGCGGAATATTCTCCGTTATCTGCCTCATCTTAATGACGGGTTTTATTGCTCAGATCGCCCCCCTTTTTGGCTCGCGGGATATATTTATGGCTGCCGTGCTGGGTTTGGTATTGGTCATTGTATCCCACCGTGGCGAATCTTTGATGGCCGGGTTGCTGGTGTTTTTAGGTATCTTTATTGCCACCATTGGTATGGAGAGTATTCGTTACAGCACACGTTTTACCTTTGGGCAAGGTTGGTTGCGTTCGGGTATCGATCTGATTACCGCACTATTGGGTTTGTTTGCGATGTCTCAGGCGTTTGTTCTGTTGCTGGGCAAAGACGAAAAAATGGTCATGCCCAACCTTAAAGGCGAACGGAAACGAGAAGGTTTTTTTGATCTTTGGAAGTACAAGCTGCAAGCGCTTATTGCTTCAGCTTTTGGCGTTATCATGGGCATCATTCCTGGAGTTGGGGAGTTTTTGGCGCAGTTTTTCTCTTACAATGTCGCCAATGCCATGTCCAAAAAACCCGAACGTTTTGGCAAGGGCGCACCCGAAGGCATCATTGCCTCCGAGGCGGCCAATAATGCGGTTCCAGCGGCGGCTATGATTCCGTTGTTGGCTTTGGGTATTCCTGGCGAAGCCTTAACGGCCATGATGTTATCCGTATTTTATGTGCATTCCATTGTGCCGGGTCCCAATTTATTTGTGCAGCACGCAGATTTTGTTTATGGCTTGTATGCCAGCTTGTTGGTGGTGAATGTACTTATTATGATTTTCCTTGCACTGGCTACTCGCCAGTTATTGCGCATTATTCAAATTCCCCAACGCTTTTTGGGCCTGTCTATTTTGGGTCTTTCCTTTGTTGGCGTTTATTCCCTGCGTAACTCCATGGTGGACTGCATGATTTGTGCCGGTTTTGGGGTGTTTGGTTATATATTAAAACGTTTGAATTTGCCCATTGTGCCCATTATTTTGGGCATTGTTCTGGGTAACATCATGGAACAAAAATTCCGTGCAGGATTAGCTCGTGTGGAAGGCTTTACCGACTTCATCAACCGCCCTATCTCGTTCACCATTTTTGTCATGATTGTGATTATTTTGGTGGTCAATTTTTATGTCTGGTGGCGGGCCTATCGACAGCCTGCGGAGTACAACTAGTGCAACAAGAAGTTATTGATCAACTGCGACAGCAAGAGGTGGCACCACAAAAGCTATTTATCAATGGCCAGTGGGTATCTGGAAC
>JAAERS010000234.1 GCA_024230095.1 Gammaproteobacteria bacterium
CAAGCTGCAGCAGCTAATTTGGTTAAGTTTCAATTAGAAATGGGCAGCAAGAATGCTCTGGTTGTGTTAGACGATGCTGATCTGGACTTGGCGGCTGACTGTGCCGTCGGTGGTGCTTTCGGCAGTACTGGCCAAAAATGCACAGCGTCTACTCGCTTGATAGTAACGGCTGGTGTCCATGATGAATTCGTCGCCAAGGTGCAGGAGCGAATGGCCAAACTGAAAGTGGGTGCGGCTCTACAGGAAGGTACCACCATTGGTCCTGTGGTGGATGGCAAGCAATTGGCGCAAAACCGAGAGTACTTCGAGTTGGCCAAGCAAGAAGGCGGGCAATTGGTGTGTGGCGGTGACATTGATGATAGCGTCGGATATTTTATGACGCCAGCCCTATTTATTAATACCACCAATGACATGCGTATAAACCGCGAAGAAACCTTCGCTCCCATCGCTTGTGTTATTAAGGTTGATGATTACGAGCAGGCACTGGCCACTTTGAATGATACGGAATATGGCCTAACGGGCGGCATCTGCACGACATCTCTAAAGTACGCTACTCACTTTAAGCGGCATGCCAAAACTGGTTGTGCCATGGTGAACTTGCCCACAGCCGGCACTGACTATCATGTACCATTTGGCGGTCGTAAAAATTCCAGCTATGGCTCCCGTGAACAGGGGCAGTACGCTATTGAGTTTTATACCGAAGTAAAAACCACCTATATGAAGGCCTACTAAGCTTCATTGCGGGGGGGCTGTGCTTGGCCCCTGTTAACCACCCACAGTAGAAAGGGCATGAGTATGAGCAGAATGATGATGATTGATGGACTGCAGTACAGTAACTGGAGCCGCGAGGTATTTGAGCAAATGCGTGCCGGTGGTTTGAGTACGGTGCACGTTACCATTGCTTATCATGAAACCTGTCGTGAAACGCTACTCAATATTGGTGCCTGGAATCGTCTGTTTGAGCAGCATAGTGATCTTATTA
>JAAERS010000235.1 GCA_024230095.1 Gammaproteobacteria bacterium
CATGTTAAAGAACATGGTGCTGATGATATTTTTGGCTACAGGGTGGACTACCAGCTCGACAAATTGGCGCGTTTCGATGCGCAATGCTGTGTCTATATCAACGCGAGTAGCTTCTACGGCACAATCAAGAATGCGTTCTGGGGCAGGCAATAGGCCACGGGTGGTTTTTTGCAGTTGTGCACTTGCTATGGCAACCTTTGCCGCCAGTGCAGGCATGTTGGCATTGCCGCCTGGGATCTTATGGCCTTTAATGTCCCAAGGTTGTTGGTGCTGTTTTTGGTTTTCATTGATCCAAGTTTTCGCCTGTGCTACCAAATTCTCTTGGTCGTCACTTATCGCATCCAACCAACCAAAATCTAGAGCCTGTTGTGGGCTCATAGGGCGGCCCTGAATCAGTACGGGCAAGGATTTCTCTAGGCCATGCATGTGAATACTGCGGACTATGCCACCGGCACCAGGAAGTAGACCTAGACTAACTTCAGGTAAACCGATCTTAACTCGTTTATTGTTCCATGCTAAACGGTGGTTGCAGGCCAAGCATATTTCAAACCCGCCACCCAAAGCACTGCCGTTGATGGCGGCGACCACGGGTACGGGAAGCTTTTCTAAGCGGCGAAAGTTGGCTTTCATACCTGCCAATTCGGCATATAGGGTTTCTGCGGTGGATTTTTCTACGCTGAGTAGCCACTTCAGATCGCCACCGGCAAAGAAGGTGTCTTTGGCCGAGGTTATGACGACACCACGCAGGTCAGTTTCGATTTCGAGGCGGTCTACGGTGTCCTGTAGTAAGCCCATGTAGGCCTGATTCATGCTGTTAATAGGGCCTTGCATGTCCATGATGATGGTAACAATGCCTTGCTGATCTTTGTTGTAAATAAATTCTGTCATGGTGTTTTCCTACTAAAGGCGCTCAATCAAGGTGGAAATCCCCATGCCGCCACCGACACAGAGCGAAATCATGGCGCGTTTGGCGTCGCGACGTTCTAGTTCGTCTAATACTACTGATACGAGGCAGCCGCCAGTGGCACCCAATGGGTGACCCATGGCAATGGCGCCACCGTTAACATTGGTTATGGAATCATCAATGCCTAGATCGTTCATGTAGCGCAGAGCTACTGAGGCAAAAGCTTCGTTAATTTCCCACAGGTCAATGTCTTGTTTCTTAAGGCCCGCCTTTTGTAAGCATTTTTTGGCGGATGGGCCGGGGCCTGTGAGCATAATTACTGGGTCTGTTGCGAGTACGGCTGTGGCGACGATTCGTCCTCGTGGCTGAATGCCCATCACTTCGCCCATCTGTGCATTGCCGATTAGTACTGCACTGGCCCCATCAACAATGCCAGAAGAGTTACCTGCCGTATGCACGTGATTAATGTCCATGACTTGTGGATATTTGCGTTTTGCCATGTCATCAAACCCCATCGCTCCTATTTGTTCAAAAGAAGCCTGCAAGGCACCTAGGGTTTGGTTGGTGGTATGGGGTTTGATAAAATCGTCCCGTTGCAAAATGATCATGCCATTGCGGTCAGTGACGGGCAATACGGAACCGTCAAACCAGCCCTTGTCCCGGGCATTGGCGGCACGATGTTGGCTTTGTATAGCAAAAGCGTCGACCTGTTCACGGCTATAACCATCAAGAGTGGCTATCAAATCTGCACCAATACCCTGGGGCACTGACAGGTTGTTACTAATAAATTCTGGGTCGGCCAAAAAGGGACCTCCGTTACTACCCATAGCGACGCGGCTCATGGCTTCTACGCCGCCGGCGACAACCAAAGATTCCATGCCCGAGGCTACCTTGGCAGCCGCACTATTAACGGCCTCTAAGCCAGAAGCACAAAAGCGGTCTAGTTGCACACCCGGTACTGATTCGTCCCATCCAGCATGCATTACGGCACAGCGTGCAATATCAGAACCTTGTTCGCCGATGGGACTGACACACCCCATAAGAACATCGTCTACTAAGCTAGTATCTAGGTTGTGACGTTCTTGCAGGCTTCTTAATAGGCCTGACAACAAATTGATAGGCTTCACTTCTGATAAGGTGCCGACACCCATTTTGCCTCGTGAACGAGGTGTGCGAACGGCATCGTATAGGTACGCATTGGTCATGGTTTTAAACCCTTGATTTATTGCCTTGAGTTGAGTGTATGGTGATGTGACCTAAGCGACAATGATATTGCTTAGGTGGTTAATTGACATTATCTAACAATACTTAGAGGGTTGTTTGTATGTAGTAAGGCGCTGGCGATATTGGTTGGGTGGCATGCCAGTCCAGCCTTTGAAGGCTCTTACCAAGGCGCTGGCTTCACTGAATCCCGTACGGTCAGCAATCTGTTCTAGGCTTAACCTGGTACTCACCAGTAACATCATAACCAAGTCTTGGCGCACTTGATTGCGTAAACGTCGGTAGTCAAAACCCGCTTGCTTAAGGTGCCTGCGCAAGCTGTGCTCAGGCAATTCCAAGTGTTCTGCTACTTGCCCCATGTGCGGCCATAGACGTTGTTGGGTTAAGAGTTTCTCAATGATTAAGCACACATCCAGCGCTAGGCCACGAGTCTTAGCGAGGGGCAAATAGATGCCTTCTGGTGTGCGGCGGGCCCAGTTTATGGCCTCTGCTTCGCTGCGAATAATTTGTTTATTGAGTGCAACTCTTGGCAGCTCTAGCTGGTTGGCATCACAGTTATAGGAAATGGGTGAGTTGAGAAACATCACACCGTAGCTACTGTGTTGCAAAGGCTTGCTATAGTCTAGGTTGGTGGCAAGAATAGGAATATGAACATCACCCAACCAGCACACAAAGCGATGAAACACCATTAACATAGTTTCAATGGGCAGTTCGTTAGCCAAGCGGCGGCCTGTTAAGCGTTTGAGCCGCACGCTGCAGGTGTTTTCTTGTTCTAGCAGCTCGACTTCTAGACTATTGTCGAGCAGGTGGAAGGCATCGCAAGTTCGTGCTAGGGCTTGTTGCAGGTTTTCCCCATGGCTAGCATACGCGCAAATCATTGCTAAGGTGCCGATCGGTTGGCGCCGATCAGCTAACCCACATAGTTCATCACCTAGGCCTAGCGTCACCGCGCGCATGAGACGTACATGTTGCTCGGCACTGAGGCTAGTTTGGTGGGTAAGTAGTTTGGGGGCAAGTTTTGCTCGACGGTAAACATCGGCAGCTTGTAAGCCTTGACTGGCTGCACCTTGCAGCATGTTGTTGATGAAGGGCCAGGTAATATTCATGCTGTGATTGTGGTAATTCTGTTAACTAATGTCAACTGGGCTATAAGTTCAAGCCCTTGTGTTCATCTGTCTAGGGTTGCAGTATGGTGGTATCGGTAAGATTTAACAGTATTCAATTCATTACTCGTTTGGAGAATTCACCATGCCTTTGTTTACCACCTCTGCTGCGTGGGTAACCACAGAACACCATTTATATGCAGACATTGTTAGCCGTTTTTTACAGGATCACATGGTACCCAATGTTGCGCGCTGGTATGACCAAGGTCAAATCGATCGTGAATTTTGGAACTTAGCTGGCGAGGCCGGTTTGATGGGTGCGGGTGTGCCAGAAGCCTATGGTGGTGCTGGTGCTGACATGTCTTTTGAAGCGGTGGCTTTGTATGAGCAAGGTTTTGCTGGTGACGTATCTTGGGGATATGCCATTCAATCTATTGTTATGCATTACCTGGTAGCTTATGGCTTTGAAGAGCAAAAGTTGGCTTGGCTGCCTAAGCTAGTGAGTGGCGAATACGTGGGTGCTATTGCCATGACTGAACCCGGTGCCGGTTCTGACTTGCAAGCCATTCGTACCACAGCCATGCTGGAAGGTGATGAATATGTAATAAATGGGTCAAAAACGTTCATTACCAATGGTCAGCAAGCCGATTTTGTGATTGTGGTATGCAAAACTGATCCACAAGCAGGGGCCAAGGGCACGTCTTTAATCGTGGTAGAAACAGATAAAGTTGAAGGTTTCGAACGTGGTCGCAACCTGAAAAAACTGGGCATGAAGGGCAATGATACCTCTGAATTATTCTTTAATGACGTGCGTGTGCCTGCCAGTAACCTATTGGGTGACACGGCCGGACAAGGTTTTTACCAATTAATGAATCAGCTTACTTGGGAACGTTTGATTGTTGGAGTACAAGGCTTAGGCTGCGCTGATTTTGGCTTGCAGGAAACCATTGCTTATACTCGGGAACGTCAGGTCTTTGGTAAGCCTGTATTTGAATTCCAAAACTCTCGTTTTAAGCTCGCTGAGGCCAAAACTAAGTTAGAAGTAACTCGTAGTTTTATTTGTGATGCTATTGCACAGGTTGATGCCGGTAAATTGGATGCTAGCACGGCATCGATGGTGAAATATTGGGCGACTGAGGTTCAAAATGACGTCTTGGATGAGTGTGTGCAGTTGCATGGTGGCTATGGTTATATGATGGAATATCCCATTACCCGCTTATATGCTGATGCGCGAGTACAAAAAATCTATGCAGGCACCAATGAAATTATGAAAGAGCTTATTGCACGTAGCTTGTAGACAATTATCGCCTCAAATAGAGACTCATATGGTAATACAATAAGAATATATAAATGATAATGATAGGCGTTCCTGCGATGCCAAGAAATGGTGTGACGCTAACGGGTTATATGAATACTTGAAGTCCTTGATTAAAGGGCTGGTTTTAGCAGACATGTCCCATAATATTGATATTGCAGAAAAGCCTATTTATGTCTTTGTTGTATGGGCTGACTTGCATGATGTTGATCTATTAGCAATTGTCGATCTTTAGGGGCAAGGTGGATACATGAGTAGCGCAAATGGTAACTTGATTATTACTGCTAATAAATTGATCGTGGATGCTGGCGATTTTGATCAAGTTACTGATTATTTTAGCGAAGATTATACAGTGCACGTGACTGGGCGATCCTATGAAGGTGGCCATAAGTTGGTAAAGAAAACGATAGGTGATTTGCGTACAACATTTTCTGACCTGGCCACCGAAATTGAAATCTTACTTGTGCACGAAAGCCGGGTTGCTTGGCAGCGAACTTATACGGGTATTCAAGTAAGGGCCTACAAGGGTTTTCCTGCCACTAATAAAACCATGACTTGGCAAGATATGGTGGTTTCGCATATTGAAAGTGGGTTAATTAGAGAGGAATGGTTGGTAACGGACTTGGCTGAGCAGCTGCTTAGGGCTAGAAAGAAGTGACTAACCGGTCCATTAACCATTACCTTTGGAGTATTCCGCCGCCGGAGTAGGGTGAGGCACGTCAGCAAAAGGGCGATTGCGGCTTTACCATAATAATTATTGTGATATTGTTAGCAACCTTTGGCACTAAGCTCTAATTAACCACCCTAATTCATAGCGAGTAATTGGTAACATCAATGGATAACGCGCAGTATTTTTATCGGAAAGTAGTTTTTACGCGGAAAAACAATCAAATAGCCTTGGCGGATATCAATCAGCCTGACAATATATCGCCTCTGGAAGACTGGATGGGCACGGTAATATCACTGGCTGATGGCATCCACACCATCCAAGAGTTAATTGATTACCTGAAACAACAGTATGAGGTAGCGCCAGTTAATCTGGAGGAAACCTTACATTCGGTTGTGGAGAGGTTACTAGAAGGCGAGCTCATTCAGCTAAGCGACATTAAGGTGGATCTACCTTACTATTTGGCTTTGCCTATTGAGCAGCTGGATATAGAAAAAGCTAAACAACTGATGGCTGAGGAAGAGCACAACAGCACAAGCGGTGAAAGTTGAGCCTGGTTGTGAGACGCCAGGTCCATTTTGTTTATCAACGACTTTAAATGTATTCCTGAGGGCTTCCCCAAAGCTAGTTGGTTGTCTCCACGCTTCTGGTCATGTTGGGCAGTTTAAGTGCATATTGCCAAGCAGTGAGAATTAAACCACTTTCTAATACTTATATGAAACGGACCCGCATGACCCCATCAACTGCTGAAATTTGATTTTTCAAATCATCAAATAAATCACCCTCAACATCGATAATGTTGTAAGCAATTCCCCCTCGGCTTTTGTTCACCATATCGACAACATTGAGCTCGGCCTCGGCCAAGATAGATAACACATTGCCTAAAACTTTAGGGACATTGTGGTTGTTAAATGTGATTCTACAACCGCCATTGCGGCTCATTTTGGTGGATGGGTAATTGACAGAATTGTGGATATTACCGTTTTCGAGAAAATCTTTAAGTTGATTGGCTGCCATTACCACGCAATTTTCTTCTGCCTCAGTAGTGCTAGCGCCTATGTGTGGCATAAGCAGAACATCGTTTCGACCAATTAACTCAGGCGCAGGAAAATCACTGATATAACCCGCGATGACACCATGATCCAAGGCGGCGACCATGTCGTCGGTAGAAACAATTTCCTCTCGTGCAAAATTGAGTATTCTGGCGGTTTTTTTCATACCAGCTAGGGTTTTGGCATTAACCAAATGCTTGGTTGCTGGAATCGCTGGTACATGCAAGGTAACAAAGTCAGCTCTGGCCAGTAACGCTTCTAAATTTTCCATACGCTCAACCAGGCTGGACAATTGCCAGGCAGCTTCCACTGAAATCGCAGGGTCATAACCAATCACATCCATACCTAGTTCCAAACCCAGGTTGGCAATGATTGAGCCAATGGCGCCTAAACCGATCACACCCAGTGTTTTTCCAGATATTTCGGTGCCGGAAAAACGCTTCTTTTCATGCTCCAACAATTTACTCAAGGCGGCACCGTCGTCCACCTTATTTAGTGCTTGTACATAGTTCATACCGCCATAGATATCCCGCGACCCCAGTAACAGGCCTGCGACAACCAGTTCCTTTACGGCGTTGGCATTGCCTCCCGGGGTGTTGAATACCACTATGCCTTGTTGGGTGTAGTCTGACACAGGAATATTATTTACCCCGGCGCCTGCTCTTGCTACTGCCAACAAACTGTCGGGTACCACTTCAGCATGTAGCTTTTGACTGCGCAACATGAACGCTTCGGGATCGGCGCAACTAGCGCTAACAGAATAGGTTTCCTTTGGGAATCTACTAAGACCTTTCGCAGAGATGGTGTTATAAGTCCGAATCTTGTACATTAAATCGTCTTCCTTGTAGGGGCTTCGCTCTTTTTAATATAAACCAGATACGTTAATTCTAATACTTTGTTAGTTTAGTATTTCAAAAATACATAATCACTTCTCACACATCAAACGAAATTTGAACTTTGATTTAGTTCAAATTGACCTTTATCAAATTATTTATATATTCATAGATGTTTGTGAATCGCCGCTAGTGCACAAGACATTCATGAGAATATTGTAAAATTCAATCCTAATGAGCCAATTGTGTGGCCAATTTAGTAATGACGCCATTAGAAAATAACGCTATGATTCTGCCCTGAATAAAAACTACACAGAGATTAATATTATGCTTAACGTCAATTCCTACTTCGACGACAAGGTAAAATCCATCGCCTTCCAAGGTAAAACACTAGCCACCACAGTGGGTGTCATGGACATCGGCGAATTTACCTTTGCTACCAGTCAATATGAAACTATGACAGTGATCGATGGCGAATTGGAAGTGAAACTACCGGGTACGCAAAGCTGGCATAACTTTACTAATGGTGACCAGTTTGAAGTGGAGGCCCACGCCAGCTTTGATGTCAAAGTGGTTCGCCAAACAGCTTATCATTGCACCTATGTGTAGTATTAGCATTCACCGCCCCTATTGCTAAAAGACCATTTCTATAGCGGTTGTTCGAGTGAGAAGTCACTTGGCCGGCCATGAGCGCAGTTTTCATTATATTAGGCAAGCAACTACGGTAGTTTGTTGCTCTGCCATTCTCGTTCTACCACAACCTACAATCTAAGAATTTTCTTAGTATTATCCCTATGAGCTTCCCTACAAATGAGTGAGATTGTGGCACATAGGGTATGCCCATTATGCGAAGATTAGCTTGCCATCGATGACGGCAAAATAAAGGATCTTCATCGTTACTTGATTTGGGTGTCATTTCAATTTCAGCCGAAGCTTGGTTGAACATGCACGAGGCAGATCACCCTCATTTCCTCTTTCCCCACTGGCAGAAGAGACCTTAAGCAAGCACCAAACACACACTCTATATACAGGGTGCCCATCGACATTTATACACTCCCTAATCCTATGGGGTCACTAGTCAGCAATTGATAGGGGCTAGCGTAAAGTTCTAATTGAATCCGTAATGCCCTAACGAGAGACTAGTACTAAAAGTGGACTAGTATTTAGCGGAAAGGGGGGATATTGTGAACTCAAGCCTGAGTAGCATGGGGCTGGTTGGGCATATTAAATTGGTCGTCTTAAGATTGTGCCAGCGATTGTATAAGGAAATTAAAATGTCTTTAGAAGTTAAGAATTTTGCAACAGATTCAGAAGTGGGCGCTCCAAATAATGCCCGTGTTGAAACTGTCAATGTGGGTGGTCAGCGTGTTATGAAGCTTGTTCTTCAGCCTGGTTGGGTATGGTCAAAGGATATCCAGCCTGTGGTAGGAACCCCAAGCTGTCAGGCTAAACACCTTGGCGTCTGTGTTGAAGGAACTATTACCTGCCGCCATGATGATGGAACTCAAGCAACCTATTCAGCAGGTGACGCTTATTCCATTGAGCCAGGTCATGATGCGTGGGTAGTGGGTGATAAACAAGCAGTTTGTTATGAATTCCATGGGGCCTGGGGTGACTAGAACCAAATTATCATTGTAAGAAAAGACTAATCGTCTAAAATTACGACATCATCGCCCACTTCGTTAAGGTGTAGTTTTTGCCAATAATGTTGTATTGATATCGGTAGTGTAAGTTCCACCTCACAAGGAATTTGATATGAATAAATACGGTGACAACCAAACCCAAGGTGAGTTTTGGAATGATGCTCCGGGCCTGGCCTGGGTAGAGCAGGATGTGGAGATGAACGCCCGCCTAGAGGCGATAGCGCAGATCTTATTTGGCGTTTTAGGGCATAATCCAACACAGCATATTCTGGACGTGGGTTGCGGGGGCGGCGATACCACTATGCAAGCATTGCAATATTGCTCTAGTCTTGGTTCTGCCACTGGCTTGGATATATCCGAGCCGCTCCTGCAATTGGCACGCGCCAAGGTGCGGGGGCAGGCCAATCTTCACTTCATTAATGCCGATGCCCAATCTTACGCGCTGCCGGAAAAGCACTACCAATTCATCATTTCCCGCTTTGGTGTCATGTTTTTTGCCGACCCAGTTAAGGCATTTGCCAATTTGCGCTCAGCACTGACTGAAGACGGTACCCTGGCCTTTGTGTGTTGGGGGCCCTTAGCCGACAACGCTTTCTTCACGGATCCGATAGGTGCGGTAGAACCCCACGTTGAGGCCACGTTTACTGACCCGGGAAGGGAACCAGGGCCTCTGGGCCTTAGTGACATCGGTTACCTGAAACAGGTTTTGCAAGGAGCCGGCTTTAATAACGTCACCATTGACCCAGTGAGGACTCAAGTGGTTACGGGCTATACCCCCGAACAGGAGGCGGACCTGCTGATGCGAATTGGTTTTGGTATGCGCTTAATGAAGCAGGCACCACCGCCTCCAGAAGTTAGGGAGCGCATACGTGAAAGCCTAATTGATACGGTTAGTAGGCGACTAGAGGCAGGCAAGATTACTTATCCGGCATTGGTATATTTGGTGCAGGCCAAAGTAGGTTAAGGTATAAGCCTTAAGCACACCTTGAGTCACCTCAAGACCGACGGCTTGAATTATATAGCCGGCATAACCATCGGTTCCACCTGTTTTGCCCAATTGAAAAGATCAAACTAGCGTAACTTTCCAAACCAAAATGTGCGAAAGGTATCACTTGTTTGGATTAGGGTGTGATTATTTTGGAGACCTTTGACGCTGAAATAAATACAGGATCACCAAGAAACTCAAATCTTTCTGGCCTTTTCAGGGATATTGGTATTTACTTGATGAACAGCATGAGACGATAGTTGATAACTATCTAGGTCTCCAATTGGTGAGTCTAGGTCTATTCTTGGGGGCTTAATGTACCAAAAATTGATAGCCACGGTGATATTTGCGGTAGTGATCAACTCCATAAGTGAAGCAAAAGCTGAGGAATTTAACAGGGCATTTAATTTCTCCGACCTTGAAATTATATTCAGCGACACTACGGTCGAGTGGGTTAATCCGAAGGGGATTATAATTACGCTCACGTTGAACTCAGACGGCAGTGCGAAACTTCTTGCCGTGTCGGAACAACAAAAAATCAGGAGAAAGGGGCAGTGGTGGACTA
>JAAERS010000236.1 GCA_024230095.1 Gammaproteobacteria bacterium
ACCGAGGGGTCTTATTTTTGGATGAGCTGGCTGAATTTCCACGCCACGTATTGGATAGTTTGCGCCAACCGCTAGAAAGTGGCTTGGTGCATGTGGTCAGAGCACAGCAACAGTTGCACTTGCCAGCCAAGTTCCTGCTTGTTGGGGCCACCAATCCATGCCCCTGTGGCTATTATGGTGATGCAGAAGTGGATTGCCGTTGCAGCCCCGGTAAGCTAGCAAGCTATCGTCAGCGCCTGTCGGGTCCCTTGTTGGACCGTATTGATTTGCAGTTAGCGGTGTCGCGCCCCAGCAGCCAAATCATTCTACGCCCGGTAGCGGGTATGGATAGTGCAACGGCTAGGGCCGTGGTACTGAGTGCTCGTGCCAAGCAACAACAACGCCAAGATGGCTTTAATGGTGATTTAACGGGGCATGAACTGCAGCAAGTGACCCAGTTGCAAGATGCGGAACAGGCGCTAATGCTGGATGCTGCCAAACGTTTTACGCTGTCGCCCCGAGCGATGCACAAGGTGCTGCGTGTGGCGCGCACCATTGCGGACCTGAATAATACGCAGAATATCGACAGAGCCGCACTATTAGAAGCTTTGGGGTATCGAGATGTGAGCCTTTTGGGGTAACAATGGCAACAATAACAGCCCATAACTGAGTAAACGAAAGCAATTTGCCAAGTGGGCCTAATCAAGAGCGGTGATGTTGATAAAATAAGGCATGCATGGCGACAGGGAATCTTTTATAATCGGCGCCCATTTCTCATCAACTAGAGACTCGAGTGAGCCGATTAAACCCCCGTCAGCAAGAAGCCATGGAAGCTATAAGCGGTGCCGTTTTGGTATTAGCGGGCGCCGGTTCTGGCAAAACCAGTGTGATTACCCACAAAATAGCTTACTTGATTGATGAGTGCGGGCTCAAAGGGCATCAGATACTGGCCCTAACCTTTACTAACAAGGCCGCGCGTGAGATGAAAGAAAGGGTTGGCCAGCTGGTGCAGGGCAAAGCGGGCCGTGGTTTGACTGTCTCCACCTTCCATAATCTGGGGTTGAATATTATTCGCCGCGAGTATGCGGCCCTAGGCTACCGCCCAGGCTTTTCTATCTTTGATTCTCAGGACGTGTTGGCCCTGCTTAAAGACTTGACCCACAAAGAATTTGAAGCGGCTGAAGATGCCTGCGAGCCCATTCAGCACATGATTTCCAATTGGAAAAATGACCTGGTTACTCCGGCTCAGGCGCTGGCAGGTGCGAACGGGCCTGAGCAAGCGTTGGCGGCCCGCGTTTTTGAATCCTATGAAAAGACCTTAAAGCTCTACAACGGTGTGGATTTTGATGACCTTATTCTACAGCCAGTGCGCTTATTTAGTGAGCGTCCTGATATCCTTGATAAATGGCAAAACCGAGTGCGTTATCTGCTGGTTGACGAATATCAGGACACCAATAGCTCCCAGTACCTTATGGTTAAACAGCTGGTAGGCGTGCGCGCCAACTTCACCGTGGTGGGTGATGACGATCAGTCGATTTATGCTTGGCGTGGCGCAAGGCCAGAGAACCTCGCGATTTTGCAAGCGGACTTCCCTAGCTTAAAGGTTATCAAACTGGAGCAAAATTACCGCTCCACAGGCCGTATCTTGAAGGTGGCCAATGAGCTGATTGCTCATAACCCTCACGACTTTGACAAGGCACTATGGAGTGACAAGGTCTATGGTGAACCGATACGGGTGATTAGTTGCCGTAATGAAGATGCCGAAGCCGAGCGCATTGCTACGGAAATTTTGCAACTGCAACTGCAAAATGAAGCGGCTTTTAAGGATTGTGCCATTCTCTATCGTGGCAACCACCAGGCTCGACTGATGGAAATGAAGTTGCAAGCTTACAAGGTGCCATACAAAATCAATGGTGGGCAGTCTTTCTTTGGCCGTACCGAAGTCAAAGACATCATGGCTTACCTGAAAATTCTGCTTAATCCAGCAGATGACAACGCTTTCTTGCGCATTGTGAATACGCCACGCCGAGAAATCGGCGCCGCAACACTAGAAAAGCTGGTGAATTACGCCACCATGCGCAGTATCAGTCTGATATCAGCTAGCCAAGAAATTGGCCTGCAACAAGCCATGTCGGGTGCTGCTTTAGCGAGAGTGCAGGAGTTCGGTGCATGGATTGAAGAGCTTGTAGAGCAGGCCGAACGGGATGATCCCATTGCTGCAGTGCAGCGCATGATTCGTGATATGGAATATCAGGATTGGTTGTTGCAGACCAGTAGTGGCCCGCCGATGGCAGAAAAGCGTATGGCCAATGTGGAGATGTTGGTAGAGTCCTTGAAGCAATCACTGGAAAAAGCGGTTGAAAAAAACGAAGACGCCGATATGGGGGATGCCGTTGCTCGCTTGATATTATTAGATATTTTGGAGCGCCAAGAAGAAGAGGATGATACGGATCGCGTACAGTTGATGACCCTGCATGCGGCCAAAGGTTTGGAATACCCCCATGTGTTTATGATGGGCATGGAAGAAGACCTGCTACCTCACCGCAACAGTGTTGATGAAGGCAACGTAGAAGAAGAGCGTCGCCTTTGTTATGTTGGCATTACTCGTGCTCGGCAAACCTTAACCATGACTCTGGCACGCAAACGCAAGCAGTATGGTGAAATGATGGAAACGACGATCAGCCGTTTTCTGGATGAATTGCCGGCAAATGACTTGGAATGGGAAGGCCGAGGCGATGATGACCCGCAAAAGAACGTGCAACAAGGTCAGGCTACCTTGGCCGGCCTTAAAGGTTTATTTGATGGCTTGTAACTGGCATTACAGACTTACCAAACAGCGAATTTATGGCTAAAATAAAGCCAACTAAACCCTGAGGATATGTCATGAGCGATATGCAACAAGCCCTGAATTTACTGATCGAAGCCTGCCATGGCGCTGCCTTAAAGGGTGGCTGGTGGCACGACCCAGTGTCTGGTGAAAAACTGGATCGCAATAAGGGTGAAATGCTTTGCCTTATCCATTCAGAAATTTCTGAAGCCATGGAAGGAGCTCGCAAAGGCATTATGGATGATCATTTGACTAACCGACCCATGGAAGAGGTTGAGTTGGCTGATGCCATTATTCGCATTTGTGACTACGCCGGTGGTTTTGGCCTAGATGTGGCGGGCGCCTTAGAAGAAAAATTGGCCTACAATGCCCAACGAGCCGATCATAAACCAGAGAATCGTGTAAAGGATGGTGGTAAGAAGTTTTAGTTTTTTAAGACACACAAAAAAGGCCTAATGATTATTCATTAGGCCTTTTTTATGCTTGTTAAGTCAGCGCTGTGTGTTACTTAGAGCCGGCTAGCATGTGCTCGACGGCCGCTTTAATCTCATCATCAGAGCAGTCCATGCACAAGCCGCGAGGCGGCATGGCGTTAATGCCGTTAATGGCATTAGTCAGCAGTGTATCAATGCCTTTGTCAGCGCGTGGTGCCCAAGCAGCAGCGTCGCCCATTTTAGGTGCGCCAGCAGCGCCACTAGCGTGACACGCTGCGCAGGAAGCGGTGTAAACATCGGCACCACTGCGAGGACCACTAGCGACGGCAGGTGCGGTAGGGGCTGTCACGGGGGCTTTACATTCTTGACCTTCAACACAAAGGCTGCCAACTTTACTAATGCGCTCAATAATAGAGTGATCACTGTTATGATCGGCGTTGGCGGTAATGGCGGTTAGACTTAGGGCGACAAAACCAGCGGTTAGGACGGTGATGGCTGCATGCTTAAATGCTTTCACGTAAAGTGCCTCTCTAAAATTCAGTTTGGCTGCAAGCGAGCAGCAACAAAAAAACAGCCCGCATTATAGCGGTATTTGCGGCAAACGTGAATCATTGCCGAGGGGTAAACGCCTTTCAAGCGTTGAAATTAGTCTAATATCGCACGAAAAGTAAGGAAATGTGCCTTTAGTAGATGTTGACATCATCAAGGGCCCCAAAAAACCCTTCATAATAATGCCTATATAGGCTAGGTGCTGGCTTGAATCTACCCCTCAACACCCGTATCATACGCCTTCCTCGCGCGCCCGTAGCTCAGCTGGATAGAGTAGCAGGTTCCGATCCTGTTGGTCGGGGGTTCGAATCCCTCCGGGCGCGCCAATAAAATCAAAGACTTAGCTAATAACCACCACTATCTAATCAGTGGTAATGTTAGTTTGGTTCCCTATTTGGTCCCCTTTGAGCTGGAAGGTTATTAGTTTTAGCCTCGTCCTAACCCCAACTTGCGATTCAGGGATTTGCTTAAATGCTGCCCTTGAAGCACTTTGTAACTACCTGCAAAACACCCTTGCATTAACCCCTTGGAAGCACCTTGGCTTTTCTACTGTTCTCTACTTTAGATATGGCTACTTTTTACTACTTTAGTAAATATCGTTATTGAATTATGAAACTTCAACGAAAGTAAAGGTTTTCCAGTTATCCCCACTGTAGAGATATTAGTAGTACAGAAACTGAACTAGTATTTAGCTGGGGGTGGGGGTATTGTTAACAAAAGCCTGAGTGGCAACGGGCTAGCCGGGCTTCTAAAGTTGGTCGTCAAATGACTGAACCAATAATTTTATAAGGGAGATTAATATGATTTTTATGTGCACTTATCAGGTTGACCGAGACAAGCAATCTGACACTCAAGTTTTTTTTGCGAGCATGACTGACGAGCAAATTAACGGTGAATTTCCCGCTGGGGTCACGCAAATTGGTCGTTGGCATGATGTTCCAAATGGTAACGGTTGGATCGTAGTCGAAACTGATGATCAAGAAGCGTTAACCACTTGGATAATGGGTTGGTCAGGACAATGTACCTTTCCGACTGTGACCCCAGTGGTAGAGGATGACACAGCTCGAAAGTTAGTAAAGGCGATGCTTGCGTCTCAACAAGGCTAACTAACTGCAACTGATAGTGTTTATACTTGCGTCTGCATTCCGGACTTACACCGGACTCTAGCTGCTCCGGACTTTTGAAATTTGAAATAAAGCTCCGGAGCGCTACAGCACTTTAGCAGGCAACTCTGGGCTCATTTTTTACTGAATATATCCTGATCAATCATTTGCTGAAACATTTCTTCTATAGATCCTTTGAGTGATCTATACCTCATGCCAAGCTGCTCTTTACTTTTGCTGTTACTGGCTCGCCACTGACACCCCGCATTGCGTGAGACAAACTTGCGAGTTATCGTGCTATCCATGATTGGCCCAATTAGCCAAATCAATAATTTGGGTAACTCTTTGCGTGGCAAAGGATAATCTGCGCCATATTTTTCCGATAATAATCTGGCTAATCCCAAAAAGGACTTAGCCTCGCTTACAATAATATGCCGACCAGAAGCGGCTTTTATATATGCCGCCCGTAGGTGTGCGTCAGCAACATCTCGTACGTCAACCATTCCCAATTCTAGGGGCAGGGTTCCTACTTTCATTCTGCCATCGCCAAATGATTTACATATGTCATGTGATAGAGATGTAGGCTGTTCAGACACAGTTGGACCAATAACCAGACCGGGATTGATAACAACCAACGACCATTGATCTTGTGCTTCAGCGATGTCCCATGCTGCACGTTCTGCAAGCGTCTTAGAATATGCATAAGGTTGGTGGGTGACTGAAGAGGTGGTGTTCCAGATTTCTTCAGTGAGTGTGCCATTTGGCGCTGCAGCACAATCTTGTGCATCGCCATAAATCGCTACCAATGAACTCGTTAAAACTACGCGTTTTACTGAAGCGGTACTATTGGCGGTTAAAAGAACATTTTCTGTTCCCAAGAGTGCGGGATTAATCAAGTCTTGCTGAGCATCATTAAACCTGCCGACAAAAGGAGAAGCCGTATGGAACACGGTAGCGCAACCCTGCATAGCTTGACCATAGCTACCAGATTCCAATAGGTCGGACTTAAATAGTACCACCTTGCCTGGGCCTTTCTCTGATAAGGCTTTTAAGCGAGCGACTTTTAGCTCGTTATCAGGATCTCGGACCGCAGCGTGTACACAAACACCTGCCTCTACTAGTTGCTTTACTATCCAGCCTGCCACATATCCAGTTGCACCTGTAACGAGGACTTTCTGATTGGAATCAATATCATATTGCATTTCTAATCCTTTAAATCAATAATCAATTCGGCCTTTATATAATCATATCCAGCAATTTAAGAACAGGGTAATTCAGCTTCAAGGCCGGTGTGCTTGCAAGCCTAACAGAGCAAGATTTGCTTACCAAATATGCGCTTCGAAGTAGGGATTTGGTGGGCCGACATATGGCCATAAGTTTAGGTGCTAGGATAGCAGCGGCAACGGTATCTAAGGCAGGGGCTACCCCGCCTTGGTTGGAGAAAGTTTAAGTGTGATTACAATTGGCATAGCCACTAGATACTTGAACCCAAGTTTTTGGCACGCTCATCGCACACAGTGATCAGCGTTTAGTCGCTACATACAGTTTCATAAATAGCGGCATAGTTTGTCGATGCTGTTAAGTACATCATGGCCTTGTCATCATTTTTTTGTTTCCACTGCCCGTCAGCCAGAGCAAGAAAAGTACCAATCGCGCCATAAATCGCTTGGCAAACTTCTTGTGAATAAGGCTCGGCCTTGGTTTGCGCAAAGCTTGGGTTTGTAACCAGCAAACCAATGACTAATAGCGTAATTATTTTCATAGCAACTCCATCCAAATTAAATCCACAGTTGTAAAACATCGTAGCACACTTGTATTCGCTTGTTTGTATTATTCGTACCTAGCATGCAAAGCCTGTTGTTGTCGTCAGCGATGGCAAATGTGGCCTATGCTCGAGAAAGATTCCATCCCCCAAATCTAAGCGCAACCTCTGCGCTAAATAGATAGTTTTAGCCGGGGATATTATCTTTTACCCGCTAGCGTGAACCCCAATTTTTACTAGCAGCGACGCATTCCAGGCCGTAATTTCTTGTATTCTAGGGTACTTAGGTCACAAGGATGAAAGCCAGGACTAATGGCTACGAGAATCTTGGCTGCAATAGGATCAAAGTCAGCACGAAAGTGCACAGTGCTGTTAACCGCAATAATATTGGCAGTTTCAGGCTCTACACCTAAGTGCCTCATGATGGCCAAATCCAGACATTGAATACGGTTAATGCTAGTAATGACATACACGGAGCTGTTTGGTTGTATGATTTTTACCAATGCCATGGGTCCAGCCTTGGCCGTAATGCCCTTATACATATCGCCGGTAAAAGTGAACTCCCCATTGGCTAGCTCACAGACTTGCAGGTCGCAGGCGATTGGGTGGTCACCGGGGACACCGCCATGGCCACCTAGGTTGGCTGTGAATATAGCGCCTTGCCCAAGGCGATGGGCTTGTTGAGTTGTTTCCAAATCGTTGATTACGGCCACATAGGTATTTTCAGCATGGTGTTCAAGTAAGGCTCTAATTATGCCCGTGGTATCGGAGGAGGCACCCGCACCGGGATTGTCCTGAGCATCGGCGATGACAATGGGTTGGTTTAGTCGCTTGCTTAAAATGATGGCTTCTTTAGCGGCTTCATCAGGAGGCAAGAGCGTGCCTGACAGTTGGTCTTCAAAGCGCGCAATGAATTGCTCTAGGTGTGCCAAAACAGCGTCTACTTGAGACTGTGACTTGCCGAAGGCCACAATACAGGGGCCGCAGTCATAGGTGTCTGCGGCCGGAAAGCCCAGAGCGCAGTCTAGTGAAATTAAGTCTGCGTGGCTTGCTTGCTGCAGCAGCAATTCTTGGTAAATGGAACGGCAAGGCTCTAAGTCAGTACATTGACTGGTTAGGGGGATCAAAAATGGAATCTGTACCAGCCCTTTGAAAAACACTGAACCTGCTAGAAGTTGATTCAATAGGGCATAGGCACGGGCTCCCGTGGCAGCCATATCTATGTGTGGGTAGGTTCTGAATATGGTGATTGCGGAGCAATGTTCGACCAAGGCGGGGCTGACATTGGCGTGCAGGTCCAGACTAACCACGATAGGTAAATCTGGCCCTACTATGGTGCGAATGCGTCGTAATAACTCACCTTCACCATCATCCACATGTTGTGCCACCATAGCACCATGTAAATCTAAGTAGATGCCATGTAAGTCGTTAATGGCAGCAATGCCAGCACAGATGTTTTGCGCGATTGTTTCGTATGCATCTTTGGCAACATAGCCGCTGGGTTCTGCTGACGCCCAAAGTATAGGGTGTAAATTTAAACTTTCTTGGCCATCAGCCAAGGCCGTGTCAATATACCCAGCCAGCGGTAAGCTCATGCCACGAAATTGCCCCATGATCGCATCCCCCCCTGTGAGACCGGGCCAGCTGTCTTCCTTCAAGAACTCGTCATAGGTTGCCAGGCCAGGTGCAAAAGTATTGGTTTCGTGCTGAAAACCGGCGATAGCAATGTTGTATTTGGTCATTCACTGGGTTCCTGGAAAAATGGGTAAAAATGGGTGATAAAGATAGTAATACGACAGCAATAAAAAAAACATTTCGCTACTGCGCCATGGTTGACGCAGTTTTTGTTGATTGCCAATCAAAACTCAGTAGGGCAAAATTAAACTTTTAATCATTCCCTAATGGTGAATCTAGGCCATGTTGAAAACCAACTTTTCCATTAACTTGCGTGCTGTATGTGATAAACAGACCTCCGTAGCGCAGGTGTGCCGCAGTTTGGGAATGAACCGGCAGCAGTTCAATAAATACTTGAGTGGGCAAGTGTTTCCCTCTAGTCATAACCTGGTTACCATTTGCGATTATTTCGCCATCAGTAAAGATGATTTTCTGTTAACCACTGCCGAGTTTAGGCAGTTTTTGTCAAACAAGACAGAGGATGCTTCGGTAACAAATCTGAGCCATCTAGATAGAGCTGTCGATTCTTTACCAAACAATATCGAAGCTATGGAACGCTACGAGGGGTTTTACCACGGTTACTATCATGCCCTAGGTTTTCCTGGCTACATAGTGCGCAGCATTATTCAGGTGTATCGCAATGGCGATCGCTTTTACAGCAAAAACATTGAACACTTGTGGGACAAATCCAATCCTAAGGCCATTCCTACACGCTTTAAGTACCAGGGAGTCTTGCACTATTTAGGCGATCGTATATTTCTTACGGAATATGAGCAGCTTGCCAAGCAAACCATTACCCATACCATCATTATTCCTAGTTACCGGAATACGTTTAGAATGTTGTCAGGTTTGACCTTGGGAGTTGGCAGTGTTAATTCTCACCTCCCCAAGGCCACGCGCAGTGAATATGAGTTTTTAGGCAAGCAGATTAATTTGCGCGCCGCGTTAACTAACTGTGGGCTTTATCATCATGATTCTGAAGAAATAGAGGCCGACATCAGAAATAAAATAAGCAATCAGATTTTACCTCACGAATACATGCTGTCAGTTATCGACTAAGTGCGTCATTAGCGGCGCAGGTGCGAAATTGAACTACTAATTCCAATACCCTAGTCTTTGCTCTCACCTATTATCTATTGAAGTGCTATCCATGAAATGTGTTGTTGCCATGTTTCAGCATGAAACTAATACCTTTTCACCGCTACCAACGCCGCTTAGTGCCTTCGCTACGCCTGTTGGCCTAGAGTTACCTCCCGCCGGGGAACAAGCGATGGCTTTGTATGGTCAATCCGGGTTTGCTTTTGCGGCACTGTTACAGCAAGCACGGGCGCACGGTGCTGAGGTGGTGGTGCCTATTGCTGCATATGCTGAACCAAGCGGTAAGGTTGATGATGCGGCGTTTGATAGCATTTGCAATGCTATTTGCACAGCGGTGCAAAGAGGTTGTGATGCTGTTCTTCTTGACTTGCATGGGGCCATGGTCACCGCATCTTTTGACGATGGTGAGGGTGAGTTGCTGCGCCGCATCAGAGAAATTGATGAACAAGTTCCCATCGCTGTGGCGCTGGATTTTCATGCCAATGTCTCTCGAACCATGGTAGAAAATTGTCAGGTTATAGATGGTTATAGGACCTACCCCCATACGGATATGTTTGCTACTGGAGAGAGGGTTGCGGCCACTCTTTTTAATACAGTATTACAGAAAATACCAACACGTATGAGTTGGTACGCCATACCTCTAGCCACCCATATGCTGGCACAAAGTCCCAACTTTGAACCTATGCAATCTCTCATGAACCAGGGCGTGGCAGCGGTAGATAACGCAGAGGTGTTAAACGCTTCTGTGTTTGGTGGCTTTCCCTTGGCTGACATCCCGGAGCTATCTTTGAGTGTCGTTGTGATTGAAAAACACTCTGATGACCCTGACCGGCAAAAGGGGGCAGGCTTGTGTCATGGCATTGCTAATCAGGCCTGGCAACAACGGGACGATTTTTACTTTGCTGCAGAACCTTTAGCAGAATCCATTATTCGGGCTAAACAATGTCAGGAATTTCCTGTTGTTGTGGCTGATCATGGTGACAATAGTGGTGCCGGTGGCAGCACTGATGATATGACTGTATTAGCTGAAATGCTGGCGCTATCCCTTGATGGCATTGTTGCAGGCCCGATCTATGACCCTCAGGCTGTAGCTAGCTTGGTTGCCCTTGGGGTGGGGGCTGCCACGACCATTAACTTGGGCGGAAAAACGGATGCTCCTTCCATAGGCCAAAAAGGTCGATCTTTATCCTGTATTGGTGTCGTGGAGAATATTACCGATGGACGATTTGTTATTCAGGGGCCAATGCAAACCGGCCTTGAAGTGAATCTTGGTACCAGTGTGGTATTTGATATTGGATCAGCCAAAATTTTACTCACCTGTGAACGATGGGAACCCTACGACCCAGGCTGTTTTACTCAGGCTGGATTGGATTACCTAAACGCCAAATATCTACTTATCAAGTCCCGGCAACACTTTAGGGCAACCTTTGAGGACTTTGCCAAGCATATTATTTTGGCCGCCGGCCCCGGTGTTTGTAGCTCAGACTATAACCAGTTCAATTTTATAAACTTGGGTGCTGGTAAATATCCGATCAATAAAAACATTGATTTACGATATGCTGAAATGCTTTCTGTTATTAGTGACGCAATCTGACGCACTTGTCTAAAAGTATGCGTCAGAAAATTTTTAATTGCGAAATTGTTTAGGTCAAGCCGTTTTGCTCTACTAGAAAGCGGTCTTTGAATAGCATAGCTAGACAGTAAAACCTAAAATAACTAAATAAAGGAATCCCCCATGACTAGTTCAAATATATCTAAACAAGAGCCAGATGGCTTGAGTCGCCGCCATTTTCTAAAAACTACGGGTGCTCTAGGAATGGTTGCAGCGGCGTCGAGCGCTAGCGAAGTCATTTTTGCGGATGGCAAAAAAATTCTAAAGGTACGCGCGTATAGTGATTTACGCAGTATGGATCCTGCGTTTTCACAAGGGGTTGTGGATGAAGAAATCCATAGTTGCGTATATAGTAAATTGATTCAGTACAAGCCAGGTCGTAAGTGGGATTATGTACTGGATGCAGCCGAATCCATCGAACAGGCAAGCCCAACGACCATCAAGTTCAAGCTAAAAGCGGGCATTATGTTTAGCAACGGCTATGGAGAAATGACCGCCGAAGACGTGCAGTTCTCTTACCAGCGCATTATTGATGAGAACCTTAAATCTACTAACAAGCCAGATTGGGGCTCCTTGCAAGAGGTGACCGTTGACGGCAAGTATGAAGGCACCATCGTTTTTTCGGCACCTTATCCGCCAGCATGGAATATTGCCTTACCGTATATCGTTGGCAACATTGTTAGCAAAAAAGCCTGGCAGGAAGCCGGTGGCAAAGTGGACACCTCCACGCCTTGTGAATCCGGGCCTTATTTGCATGCAGAGTGGCAGCCCAAGCAGCGCACCGTATTGCGTCGCAATCCGCAATGGCACGGAGGTAGTGCCGAGTTTGATGAGATTCATATCTTGCCAATTGATGATGAAAACTCCGCACAAATTGCCTATGAAGCTGGCGATTTGGATTATACCCGAGTGTCACTAGGAGCAGTTGGTGAGCTAAAATCCAATATGCCTTCGCACACGGTTCTGGAAGAGTACCCCTCGCTGTTTTACGTGTGGGTTGGTATGAACGTAGAAAACGAAACCATGGCTAATCAGAACCTGCGTAAAGCCATTCAGCACGCCATTGATGTGCCATCGATTATGCAGGCTTCCTACTTTGGTGCTGCTGCGCCATCCACGGGCATTATTGCCCCAGGCTTAACGGGTAATCGCGCACAAGGTTTGGTGCCACCGGGAGCTAATTTCGCTAAGGCAAAAGAATATTTGGCGGCGGCAGGTTACGCCGATGGCGTGACTGTAACGTTGGATGTGCTTAACAAGGCCGCCAATGTGACTACCGCTCAGGTTATTCAAGCTACCTGTGCTCAGGTAGGGATTACTGTAGACGTCAACCTGCATGAATCTGGCGCTTTCTGGTCCTTGGGTGATTCCAGTTCTGGTGAGCGTTATAAAGATATTCAGTTGATTTTGAACCGTTACTCTATGGCGCCAGATCCATCCTATGCGACAGCATGGTTTGTGACCTCCCAAAAAGGGGTCTGGAACTGGGAGCGCTTTAGTGATGCCGAGTTTGATAAGCTAGAGTCAGCGGCCAAGGCTGAAGTGGATGCCAGTAAGCGTGATACCATGTATCAACGTATGCAGGACATTATGGAAGACAGTGGTGCTTATCGCTTCCTTACCCATGAGGCGACCCCTGTGGTTTATAGTGACGCTATAAAGCCCGCGTTCCGGCCTGACGGTTTACCTTTGTTCCGTTATTTCGGGCAAGGCTAAAATAACCCCGTTTGAAAAAAGGCCGGGTTACCGGCCTTTTTCTTATTTGCAGGTGAGATTAAGTTGTTTATTTATCTATTGAAGCGCGTGAGCTTAGGTCTAGTCATTGTAGTGTTTGCTGTGACCTTGCTGTTTTGTATGATCCATCTCGTACCCGGTGATCCTGCTCGCATTTTGCTTGGTCCTCGGGCAACACCAGAAATGATTGCTCACCTGTCTGCTCAAATGGGTTTAGACCAGCCTATGGCAATGCAAATACTCAAGTTTTTTGGCAATTTGTTGCGCGGTGATTTGGGTATGGATGTGATTACTAATCGCCCAGTGGCAGAAATTGTGTTTGGTCAATTGCCCTATACCCTATGGTTAATTGGTTCGGCAATTGTCGGGGCGATGTTAATAGGCATTCCTTTGGGCTGTTATTCGGCCTTGCATCGCAATACTTGGTTCGACCGCTTCAGCGGTATTATTTCCGTGGCCTGTATTACCGCGCCAGCATTTGTTGTGGCCTTGTATTCCCTGCTGATATTTGCTGTCTGGTTAAAGTGGTTTCCCGCGGTTGGTGCTGGTGAGCCGGGTGATTTCTTTGACCAGATAAGCCACCTTGTGCTGCCAGCTATTGCTATTGGCATTTCATGGGTTGGGTATTTGTCTCGCTTGGTAAGAGCCTCCATGCTTGAGGTTATGGGTGAAAATCATATACGTACGGCTCGCGCTTATGGTCTGCCAGAAAACACAGTTGTGTATCAGTACGCCCTCAAACTGGCGGTCTTGCCGACGGTTACAGTGATTGGTGTGGGCATGGGGTTCTTGTTGTCCGCGGCCTTATTCACTGAGATCGTGTTTTCCCGTCCTGGTATAGGCAAGTTGATATTTGACTCCATTACTACCCGCAATTACCCGGTGGTGATGGGTTCTGTGTTGGTAAGCACCATTATTTTTGTTATCAGCACAGCGGTGTCTGATTTGATTAATGCGTGGTTAGATCCGCGTATAAGAAATTCCTTGTAGGGAGCTGAATTTGTGTTACAGGTTTTAAAAAAGGTATCAGCTGAACCTTTGGGTCTATTGGGTTTGGTCTTGGTAGTGTTGATGGTGGCGAGTGCCGTATTGGCCTATTGGATCGCGCCTTATGATCCTATTGCTCTTAATATCATAGATCGCTTACAAGGCCCCTCTTTCAAACACTTGCTGGGCACTGATCAATTGGGGCGTGACCTGTTCTCCAGAGTCTTGTTTGGTGGTCAGGTGGCACTGAAGGTGGCTTTCATTTCCATCAGTATTGCTCTTGTAATCGGAGTGCTGCTGGGCATGGTCGCAGGCTTTGGTCCTAAGTGGTTGGATAGCCTGATTATGTTGTTCTTTGACACCATTCGTTCCTTTCCGACGGTGATGTTTGCTTTGGCGACAGTTGCTCTAGTAGGGCCATCACTTATGACCGTTGTGGCCGTTATAGTGGTTACTTCGATTCCGACCTATGGACGGGTGGTACGCACGCAAACCTTGTCCATAAAGAACAATGAATTTATTAAGGCCGAACAAGTTATGGGCGCTTCTACGGCGCGAATCTTACGAGTGCACGTGTTACCTAATGTGGTAGGTCCATTGCTAATTTTAGCCTCTATGGACATTCCCACGGTGATTGCCTTGGAGGCAGGTTTGAGCTTTTTGGGTATGGGGGTCAAGCCGCCAACACCATCGTGGGGCAGCATCCTTAATGATGGTTATACCTTAATCCGTAATACGCCCTGGCCGATTGTTGCCGGCAGTATTCCTTTATTGTTAGTTACCTTGGGCTTTACTTTTTTAGGTGAGTCTCTACGTGATCAGTTGGACCCTAAGTTGAGAAATAACCGATGAGTAAAGCCACCGACAACGTCCTGTCTATACGCAATTTAAGTATAGATTATGCGACTCAAGAGGGTTCTTTAAAAGCGTTACGTAATGTTGATTTGGATATACCAAAAGGCCAAATTGTTGGTGTGGTAGGAGAAAGTGGTTGTGGTAAATCGACGTTAATATCTTCCATAATTCAGTTGATGGCAAATAATGCTAAAACCACCTCAGGCACTGTGTTTTTTGAAGGTGAAGACCTGTTAACGATGAGCCCAACTAAGCTGAAAAGCTTGCGTGGTCAACGTATGTCCATCGTTTTTCAGGACCCGATGTCTACCTTGAATCCAGTTTTGACCATTGGTAAGCAAATGGTCGATATCCAATATCGAGACAAACGCTCCAAATCACAAAAGCGCCAACGCTCGGCAGATATGTTGGCTCAGGTAGGTATACCTGATCCGGCAAGCCGGTTAAACCAATACCCCCATGAGTTTTCTGGAGGTATGCAGCAACGCATTTCTATTGCTATGGCATTGCAAGCGCAGCCCGCTTTATTAATTGCCGATGAGCCCACCACCGCCCTTGATGCTACGCTGGAAGTACAAATAATCGATATGCTTAAAGAACTACAATCTAGCATTGGTTGTTCTATATTGTTTATATCGCACCACTTGGGCGTGATTGCCGAACTGTGTAATCAGGTTGTTGTAATGTATGCCGGTGAAATCGTGGAACAGGGGCCGGTGAGCCGGGTTTTTAAGTCTCCGAAGCATCCCTATACCCAGAAACTATTGGAATGTGATCCAGCCAGCATTGCCAAAAAGACCCGAAATTTGCCTACTATTGAAGGTGAAATACCTAACTTATCCGACCTACCAGCGGGCTGTATTTTTACTAGTCGTTGCCATAAGAAAACTGCCCAGTGTGAAGAGCTTAAGCCCAAGCGCCATGCTGTTACTCAGGGTGCAACAGAGAAACATTTTGTCACCTGTCATTTGGAATCGCTATGAGCCAGTTATTGGAAGTTAACAACCTGCGTGTCCAGTTTCGAGTAAAATCTTCTATGGTGTCTTGGTTGCAGAAGGCTGAAACCCCGTTCATTGATGCTGTTCGTGATGTGTCTTTCAAAATTAAAGAAGGCGAGACCTTTACCCTGGTAGGTGAAAGCGGTTCAGGTAAATCGACCCTGGCCAATGCTGTGGTGGGTTTGCTGCCCACGGCCAGTGGCAGCATTAACTTTATGGGCGATGATGTCACGCAAATGCCAGACAAGCAGTTGAGGGCCTATCGCAAACAGATTTCTATGATGTGGCAAAACCCAACTGGCTCCTTAAGCCCGCGTATGCAGGTTGGTGACGCCATTACTGAACCTTATAAAATCCACAACTTGTCTGACAGAGATAAACAGCAAGAAGCAAAACGGTTGCTGAATTTAGTAGGCTTGTCCGCACGTTTTCAGGATCGTTATCCGCATCAACTCAGCGGTGGCCAGGCCCGTCGTGTGGGGGTAGCCAGAGCGCTAGCCTTAAACCCCAAGCTGATTGTTGCCGATGAGCCAACGGCAGGCTTAGATGTTTCTGTACAAGGAGAAATCCTTAACTTACTTAATCGGTTGCAGGATGATTTGGGTGTGAGCTTATTTGTTATTACGCATAACCTGAATATTGTGCGCCACATATCAGATCGCACAGCGATCATGTATCTTGGGCGCTTCGTTGAAGAAGGCCCGACCGATGATATCTTTGTTAATCCGCATCACCCTTATACCTTGGCATTGCTCTCTGCCAATCCAGAGGTAACCAATGTTGGTGCTTTGGAGCGTATAGCATTAAAAGGTGAGGTGCCCAGCTTAATGCATAGGCCCTCGGGGTGTGAGTTCCATACGCGATGCCCATTTGCTCAAGAGCTGTGCGCTACCGTTGCGCCTGTTGGGATAGATTTTGGATTTGAATATTCGGCCACTTGTCATTATCCTCGTTAAATGCCTGTCTTTGTTGATGATGCCGATAGTTGCTTTATGCTAAGGGTCACAGTATGGCCAAGCCGCCCCGCATGCGCTTGTTAGGTGCTATTTATCCCAGGGGGCAACCACCACTTTGCCCGTATGTTTGCCCTGGCCAAAATACGCAATGAGCTTCGGCACATCACTTAACTTGTGGGGACCATCAATGATTGGGGTAATCTTTCCAGCCTCATACAGTTGCTCAATATAGGCTAGGTCTTTATTTGATTTTAGGCTGACAATATCAATGGCTTTTTTATGGATTCGACGCACCCAGCGTTTTAACACCACCATTTGCAGCAGTCGACCAAGATTACCACCTACGGTGACATATTGGCCGCCTGGGACAAGTGAGCGCATATAATCAGTAGGTCGGCGATTTGTTTTGGCGTCTAGGATAAGGTCATATTGCAGACCATTTTGGGTGAAGTCACTACGTGTGTAATCAATCACATGGTCGTAACCTATTGATAACATGTGGCTGAGTTTATGCCCCGTATCAACGCCAGTCACTTCGGCACTATATTGCTTAGCGATATAAAGGGCAAAGGTGCCCACTCCACCCCCGGCGCCGTTAATCAAAACCTGATGCCCTGGTTGAATATTGCCAACATCTATCAATCCTTGTTTAGCTAGCAAGGCTGCATGGGGTATAGATGCAGCGTCAGTAAAGCTCATAAATTCTGGCTTTAGAGATAGAGCCTTTTCATTGACACAAACGTACTCTGCAAAACCACCAAAACCATGCTCAGAAATATC
>JAAERS010000237.1 GCA_024230095.1 Gammaproteobacteria bacterium
ATCCAACTCTATCATTTCACATGGCAACTCAAACCAACAACAACTACCCTTAGAATAATCATCCGCTTCGCGGCTTTGGATACCAATTCCTCCACCCATAGCTTCCACCAGTTTGCGACAAATGGACAAGCCCAAGCCAGTGCCGCCATAGCGTCTTGAAGTAGAGGCATCGTATTGGGTAAACGGCTGAAAAAGGTGTTCCCTTCTCTCTGGAGGAATACCAAGGCCTGTATCCTCTAATTCAAAGCGTAGGCGCGTTTTTGGTGACTCGGCAAGTAACATGATGGACAATTTTACAGACCCTGATGCTGTGAACTTGATGGCATTACTAACCAGATTGAATAACACCTGATGCACTTTGCCCTTATCAAGCATAAAGTGCCTATCCTCCATACCTGACTCTACTGTCAGTGATAATTCAATGCCCTTATCCTCAGCAACGGGTTGCATGAGGGCCCATAAAGTACTGGTAATCTGTACCAAATGGCAGGGGGTTAAAGCTAACTCAATTTGATCCGTTTCTACCTTGGCATAGTCCAATATACCGTTAAGAATAGACAAGAGCGCATTGGCTGCATCCAAACTATGTCCAACATATTTTTGCTGCTGATCATTTACTTTTGACTTTTCGAGTAGCCTTAGGGTGCCCAAAATACCACTTAATGGCGTTCTAATTTCATGGCTCATGGTAGCTAAAAATGCCGTTTTAGCTTGGCTAGCTTGTTCTGCCTCGAGACGCGCTAATTGATGGTTTTCAACGCTGCTTTCCAAGCGCTCATTAACAGACTGAAGTTGCAGGGTTCGTTGTTGGATTTGCTGCTCCAGTTCATTTTGATAATTTCGCAGGCGACGCTCTACAATCTCCTGTTGTTGTTCTAGTTCCTGCCTGACACTGGCGTTGTCTTTGAACACTTGCACGGTTCTAGACAAGCGCCCTATCTCATCCTCCCTAAAATAACTTACCTGCACAGATAAGTCTCCTTTGGCCACAGACAATAGTGCATCATTGACGCGATCCAGTGGCGCCAACAAACTGCGACGCAAATACAACCATAAAAACAAAATACCAATCACCACAATTGCTACTGAGACGTAGAGCACCAGATCCCGGCCTAAGGACACTGCCATACGAGCCTCCGTGGTGGTATTGCGCAAGCCCTCTCCGGCCAACCGACTAACCTGAATAACCTGTTTGTTAAACTGATCGATTTGGCCCTTAACACCACTTGCCAAAGCCTGTTGATTACCACTACTTTGTATCGCTTGACGACGAATATTAAATAGATTGTAATTGTGATTGCTATCGCCTTGCAGGTTCAGTTCAAATTGCTGCAAGTGATAAATAGCCTGCTCACGGCGCCCTGGATCATTAATTTCACCGATACGCCGCCGTAAAATACTCAGATTGTTAGACGCCACCATTTCCAACTGCTCAACTTCCTGAGCCGAAGAACTGCGCGACAACCGCGACAGCATAGAATTCAGCGCGGTGGCCCTTTTACGCAACTCATACATGCGCTCCATATGATCAAGGTCTATATCGATCAACCTGTCAAAGGCTTCGTACAATACCTCTTGATCGGCATCTACCAGATCATAAAGCCCTGATGTTACAGCCGCTGTCGTGGTATTGGCGTTGGCCACTAGAGATGTACTGATTGACTCGATTTGAGAAATTGCCTTAGCCGCATTAGCCGCATAAAGAAAATATGCTTCATCGGCCTCAAGCTTAGTTTTCATTGACCTCAGTTGGCCACGCAAATTAGCATCAATTTGCTTCACTATAGGCGACAGATCAACGTGCTCATCGGCTAGATAGTGCGCCTGACCCAAACTGTCTGCCACCTTCAAAAACACCTGCAGTTGGTGATCAATCGTTTCTGATAGGGCCGCCACTTCCTCTAGGGTGGTGACCTTTGAAATTGACGGCACCATGTTGACCAGACTACTATTAGCCAGAGAGAGACTGTGTGAAGTAACGATAGCAGGAATCGTATCGTCAATAACGGAGTTTTGTTTATTAGCAACTTGTTCAAAACTAAAGATGCCCGTGACGGCAACAACCAATATCAGGCTGATGGTCGATGTCATTATTAATAGTAGTTTTCCACCAACGCCCAATTTTACTGCCATAACATGATCGATCTTTCTGTTAAATTACCAATCAACAGTACCATAATATGACTTTAGAACGAATAGATTCACCCAACCAAAAGCCGCTTACCCGCCAAAAATTAAGCACTAAACATTGGCTGTGGTTTTGTATCCTGCTGTGCATGACTAGCCGAGTTCAAGCCGATGCCGGATTGATGCTAAACACCTGGTCTGATCCCCTTGATTACGCGAGCTCCACCGTTAATATCGAATACCACCCCCTAGCAGACAGCCAACAAGATTGGCATCTGTGCGCTCTTTACCCTCATTTAAAAGACCCCTATTGGTTAGGTGTTAACTACGGCATGGTGAGAGAATCGAAGCGTCTCGGTATCAAACTGACCGTGCTTGAAGCCGGTGGCTATCCGCAAGTAGAAAACCAATTGCAACAAATTCAACAATGCCTAGATCTCAATGCAGATGCGATTGTTGTCAGTGCAGTAACATACCAAGCTTTGGAAAGCACTATTCAGGAAGTAGCCAAGTCGACACCAGTTATTGCAGCGGTAAACGACATGTCTAATCCTGGTGTATCCGCCAAGGTTGGTGTCTCCTGGCACTCGATGGGCTTTGAAGTAGGTGACTATCTAGCCAGACTCCACCCAAAGGGTAGCCCTGAGATTAATATTGCCTGGTTCCCCGGCCCCAAGGGCGCGGGATGGGTGAAATTTATTGAGTCCGGATTTCGTACCGCCCTAAGCAACAGCAGTGCCAATATTGTAAGCATCAAATGGGGTGATACCGGCAAAGAAATTCAACGCAATCTATTGCAGGAAACTCTGCAAGAAACTAACTACTTAGATTACATCGTCGGCACAGCATTGACCGCCGATGCAGCTGTTGGCGAGTTACTAAACAAAGGGTTACGCGGGGAAATTGACATTATTTCTACTTATATGACACAAAACGTGTTGCGCGGCATCCAACGAGGGCACATCCTTGCGGCCCCCAATGATGCGCCCGTACTACAGGGTAGCCTCGCCATTGAACAGGCTGTAAGAGTGTTAGAAAAGTCGGTCATCTACCAGCATATTGGCCCCTCTATCAAACTGGTGACAGTGAGTAATGTCACCAATTTTGACCCTACTAGCGTGCTTCCCCCTTCTACTTTCTGGCCCACATTTACCGTGCCTGCCAAAGGCCGGGAGAACTAAAATCCAGATTTTGATAGCGATCAAACTGGCATCATAAAGAAGTCACTATCGTGTTTACACAAAATCAAAAAATGTACCAACAATAGGCCGCAATCAGCTCTTTACTTTGCCTGTCAAAGGGGCTAGATTCAAAGCCTAATGAGGCGCCATTAAGCAGTTGGAACTCCATACCCAAAGCCATGGTGTCTGTTCGCCTTAGCAAGTCTCAGGTGGACCCTCATTGAGCGCTGTGCGCCATGATCTCAACTATGACAAAGGCTTATTTATGAGTTCACAACCAATTTCCGATCTGCAAGCAAAATTTATGCACTGGCAATGTCTCAATCGACTCTATGCAGCGCGACAGGCTGCCGGCTTTCCTGTGGAAGCGGCAACTCCACTAATATGCTACGGCAGCGACGGTGACACGGGCATTGAGTTATCCGTGCTCATTTTAAAGTATGACTTAAGCAACCTTATTGCCCAATATCGACACAACGCAAAAAAAACAGCTGATCCGATCGAGCGCTTAGAGTGGGTAGTTAAACAAACTTCAGCTGAGTATTACCAAAAACCCAAAAGCTTCCAGTCAACATTAACCGCCCTGTGCCCAGCTGACGCACCTTTTGTTGAAAAACTGTTGAGCTCCGGAAACTGTCGTATGGTATTTCGAGGTAACAGCGATGGGTATGTGCTGCCAGCAACCACCAAGGTATTAGCCAGTGATGATGCCCGCGCCGAATTCACCACATTGCATAATTTTCACTTCAACCACAAACAACCGCAACCCAATGTCATTCTTGGGTTCGAACCCGATTGGGAAGCGGGTTATCAACTTGATAAACAATCGTGATTTTAGCGAGCCCAGTGTTTGATGCGCTGATACTCCATGATGGCCACCTTATCAGCATCCAGTTCAGGTTTTAATACTGGATGCTGCTCAGAAGGCATATGCAATAACGTATCCGTGTGCTCTTCAAGCGGGGCCCAATGCACACTTTCGGCTTCTGATATCAATAACTCACCGCGCCACGTTGGCACCACATAATAATGAATCAAGAAATGGCGCTCACTAAAATGCTGCAAGCTACAAAGGTGCCAATTTGTGTCCGGTGTTAAATTCAACTCTTCCTGCATTTCCCTATACAGCGTATCCATTTGGCTTTCACCTTGTTCCATGCGCCCACCTGGAATCGCTAACTTGCCGGCATCAGAATCTTTATGGACATGACGCTTTTCTAATAAAAAACCACCATTTCCAAGCACGATAAAAGAAACGCACTCTTCCATTTTCATTTCACTATTCCTATTTCAAACCATTCAAATGACACGTCGTGACCGCATTACAGCACTATCAAAGTACGCGGTCAATTACCGTATTCCAGTCATACTGACAAAGCAAATATTACCCACCACTCTCTAGCTAAAATAGGTTTTATGCTATGGGCTCTGTGCCACATTTCTGTGGCATAATGTCTCTTTTAGAAACAATATCACATTCATGTCCCTCGACCTTAGCAACCCCCTATTCTGGCTCAGTGCCTTTATCGGTATTTCTCTAACTGGCATATCTAAGTCTGGGTTCGCCGCTGGTGGTGGCGTTTTAGCGGTGCCTATATTGGCTCTGTGGATGCCGGTTTCTCAATCTATATTTCTCATGTTGCCGATATTATTAATGATGGACATCAAAACCATTCAGTACTATCACTCTCATGTACAATGGTCGGTACTAAAAAAACTCTTGCCGGCGGCCATAGTGGGCATTGCCGCTGGTGGCGTTTTACTTAACCAACTCAATGACGAAGTATTACGCTTACTTCTGGGAATATTGTGTGTGGTATTTGCTTTATGGCACAATTTAGCCCCCGTGCTGGGTAACATCCCAGGCGGCAGTTATTTATGGGGCAGCCTAGCCGGCTTCACCTCCACCGTCATCCATGCTGGCGGGCCACCACTAAATATTTACATGATTGCCATCAACTTGCCTAAGTTGGCCTGGTTAGCTACCACAGGAATAATTATGGGGCTCATCAACCTCACCAAGGTCATTCCTTATGTCGCCAGTGGTGATTGGCAGCTAACTACCTTGTATTATTCGATCATGCTATTCCCCATTGCCTGGTTTGGCACTTGGGCTGGCAAACAAATCCAAGGGCATATTAGCCAAACACAGTTCTTGTTTTTTTGCCGTTGTCTATTGCTAGGCTCAGGTTTAGTGCTAATTATCAAGGTGGTATAGGCTCCCAGCCAATATTGCACAAATTTTACCACCTTGGCCTAGATTCTTATTTAGCACTGAGGTACGGTATATTGGCGCTCTTATATGCAATGCCAACTACTATTAAGGAGTTCTGTCATGTCCATAAAATTACTCACCACTGGCTTGATTACCTCGGTATTAATGATACAACCTGCCATTGCCAATGATGTCTTAGATGAACGTGAGCAACGCATGAAGACCTTAGGCAAGGAGGTAAAAACCATGGCCTCGATGGTCAAGGGCCGTAGTGATTTTGATGCTGACCAGTTCGTTTCTGGTGCTTGGAATATGAGTGATGCGATGGAGGGCATGCTAGATTTATTTCCTGCTGGGTCCCATGGTGGTGATTCTGCCGCCAAGGCAAAAATATGGGACAACTGGGAAGACTTTGTTGCTAAATACCAAGCTGCTGTAGAGGCCACCGATAACCTTGCTGACGCCGCCGATGAGGGTGATGAAACAACCATCAAAAAGGCCTTTGGCAAGGTCGGCAAAAGTTGTTCCAGTTGCCATCGTCAATACCGTATAAAACGTGATTAACCTAGGTTACCTATGAGACACTTATTAGTGGTCGCATTGGGTAGCTACCTAACCATTGCCAGCCTTGCTGTATGGGCTAACACGGCAATACAGCGGGGTGAGTATCTAGCTAATCTAGGTGGCTGCCACTCCTGCCATTCAGAGCAGGGCATGCCCAAA
>JAAERS010000238.1 GCA_024230095.1 Gammaproteobacteria bacterium
AAAGCGTTTTACTTCCGCAAAAGAAGGCCATGACTGAAAACCAAACTCAGAGCAAAAACGAGGCTTGATATCTAAATACGCATTAAATGATTTACCAGAGTGCCAAACATCCCAAAAGTGCATATCGCCTCGGTTATCATTATGCCATGCATCACCAAAATCCATATCGCCATTGCACGGTGAGCTGCTCCAGAAGCGACGGCTAGGATCTTCTTCTGCAATCCATCGAGCAATATTGCGGTTTAAACGGTCATAATTAACCGTATAGGTGGTTTTGTTATTTTTGGATTCGTCGTACCAACCAATAGCCCCAATCACTTCGTTATCGCCACACCAAAGAACAATAGAGGGGTGATCTTTTAATCGCTGAATTTGTTGGCGGATCTCGGGCTCAACATCATTCATAAAAGTTTCAGTTGATGGATATAGTGAGCAAGCAAACATCATGTCTTGCCAAATCATTAGACCTAACTCATCACAGATATTATAGAACATATCTGATTCATATTGCCCACCACCCCACACGCGGATCATATTCATATTCGCGTCTTTTGCGCTGCTTAATAATTCACGATAGCGAGCTTCTGATTCGAGGCTTGG
>JAAERS010000239.1 GCA_024230095.1 Gammaproteobacteria bacterium
CGAAATACGTTATTTAATCATCAGGAACTGGCATAGCAACAAGGGGCGCGTGCTTGTTCTTCCGACCTTTTGGGATTTACTTTTTTCTCTCATTTACCCGTTAGGGTGGAGGAATCTTTATGACTGTTACGTCACGTCGAGGGTTTACCCTCATCGAACTCCTGGTGGTTATTGCCATCATCGGTGTTTTAGTTGGTCTTCTGTTGCCAGCAGTGCAACAGGCTCGTGAAGCTGCTCGTCGCAGTTCATGTGGAAACAAGATTAAGCAAATGGGTTTGGCATGTCACAACTATGCTGACAAACATGCTAAACGAGGAGATAACTTCTTGCCATCTGCGAATACTGCAGATGCTACAGTTGATGGTTGGTCTTGGGTCGTAAAGATTCTTCCTTATTCAGAAGAAAATAATCTTTACAACGCGCTTTCAATCGCCAACATTGAGACCAGTGCCTATGATGCCACTCAACCCGATGCCAATAGGGTTGAGGTTGATTGGGCTGGTTGTCCATCATCAACAAATTATGAAGCTGGTTTGATTACCTACCGAGGAAATATCGGCAGTACAGCGACTGCAGATGATGGTGGCATGGGTATCAAAGCTGATAAAGGTTTTGCCACATTTCGCGATGGGACAAGTAACACCATCATGATTCTGGAAAACAATTACAACGCGATAGATGATCAGGGCTACCTGTTCAATGGTGCAACAACCAATACCCGCTTTGCAGTAGCTAATGCTCTTCCAGGAACTGTTTTCAATATCAGTGTGAGTTCTCCTCACGCCGGTGGAGTTAATGCTTATGGCTTAGCCGACGGCTCTAGTGGATTTTTGTCGAACACTATGACAAAAGCCACGTTGGCTGCGCTGTGTACTAGCAATAATGGTGATACTATCGGTGACGATCGTCCATAATTGTTAGCAACTATCTCATCAAGGAAAGGGAGCTCGCTCTTGCGGGCTCCCTTTCTCCTTTTCTATCACTCTCAAGTTACACGTAGGGTTACACAGCGAGTCCCTTCGCACG
>JAAERS010000240.1 GCA_024230095.1 Gammaproteobacteria bacterium
ACACTGGTAGCCGCATGGCTACTGGTCAATGAACGCCTGTCTCAAATGCAATATTTGGGCATGCTGGTAGCCATCGTGGCTATTTTTGCCGGCTCCTATTTACAGGTACGTAGTGATCGACAAGCCCGCAGCCGATCATTCCCTCAGTGGCACTCACACCCTGACCCAAGCCACATACCTAATACCATTACTCATTAGGCATGCCCTTTTTCAACGCTAGTGGTGAAATACAGGGTAGCCTCGCCTGCGCTATGCCGACATCTCGCACCGGTAACGAAGACGACAAGGCATGTGCTCTTATGAAAGCCTGTTAATCACTGACCAAACAACTAGGTGGCAAGGTTCCCAAAATGGTAACCACGCTTTAGGCACTGACATAAAGATTTAACGCGCGCCAGACAAGGCACCAATAAGGCAATACGAGAACCAAATGGCAAAAAAGTCGACACTTGATCTAGCAAGAGCAAGGTAAAATGTTTAGATCTGCGCCTGAAAATCATCCATGGCCATTTTAACAGCACCCATAAAGCGCTGTTGACGATCCGCCGAGCCCGGTTCATTAATACGCGGTACTATCCAGCCCACGTAGGTAAAAGCCCGCAACATGGTAAACAATGGTAAATACTGCCACTGCAAGGTTCGCACCCGTTCATAACCTTTAATAAAAGCAGCTTGCAAGGCTTGGGCATCCGGCTCTTGCCAGTTTTTGCTTAAGGTAGTGGCCACATCAAATAAGCGATAGCCAAAGCCACAATCATCAAAATCGATTAGCTGCAAAGCATCCTTTTCGATAAGAATGTTTTCACGTACCAAATCAGCATGAATCAAGCCATAATCAAAATCTTCATTTTGCAGAATTTGCCGGGCTTGCCGCCGCGCCACATCAATGTCTGCACGCAGTTCATCGGGCAAACTAGGATTTTCCCAAAAACGTCCCCACAGAGGCTGCTCGCCTAAGAGACCTTGCTCATCCCACGCCCTGCGTTCGAAGTTAGCTGGGCGCTGCCAAATATCAGCTTGGTCGTGCAAGCGCGCCATCATTTCGCCAATCGCAGCAAAGGTGCCATAAGGATCATCAAGCTGCAGCCCTGAACCTGTTTGCCCCATGGGACGGCCATAAAGCCAGGTTAATAGATCTATATGGAAACCCTCGCATTCAACCAACAACCCTGCTTGCAGGCTCGCAACAGGTGCTGGGACCGGCACACCCACTTGCGCCAAGCTGTCCATCCAAGCCAATTCTGAGGCTATGGCGACAGGAGTTTGGTATCCGGGGCGATGCAAGCGCAAAGCGTAGTGCACATCTTGGTGGTTGACCTTGAAAACAGTGTTTTCTCGTTGCGCTACTAGATGCAAATTAGCACCCTCAAGACCCCACAAGGGCAAGACGCGAGTCGCTACATCTAGCAGATGCTCAGTATCATTCACGAACGTAGTTCCAGCTTAGATAATACCCTGTCCAAGGTATCCAACATGATGTCTGCGTGCGGCTTCTGGAACTGCAAATTAGGGCGGATTTTTAAAGCATTATAATGAAGTCCCAAGAAGTTAAGAATGACCCCCTCTTCACGCATGGCGTTAACGACCTGCTTGGTAAAAGCCGTAGCTGGCTCTTTGGTAGATCGATCCAATACCATCTCGGCACCAAAGAACATACCCGAACCACGCACATCACCAATGCATTCATGTTTGTCAGCCAAGGCTTGTAAACCCGCTCGGGCATAATCACCCACTTCCTTGGCTTGTTGCATTAGGCCTTCGGCAGCCATAACGTCCAACACAGCCTCCGCTGCTGCACAGGAAACGGGGTTGCCCCCAAAAGTATTAAAATAACGGAAGGACGTCCGGAACTGGCTCATAATATCAATACTAGTCACTACGCCACCCACTGGGTGGCCATTACCCATGGGCTTACCCAAGGTGACTATGTCAGGCAAAATACCGACCCGCTGGTGGCCCCACATATGCGTACCCGTGCGGCCAAAACCAGGCTGTACTTCATCGGCAATCAGTACACCACCAGCGGCCTTTACAACGGCTGCGGTTTCATCTAAAAAACCCTGCTCCATGGTCGGAAAGCCTTCATTGCCAAAGAAAGGGCAGATTATCAGACCCGCGAAGCCAAACTCACTATCTTGCAACTCAGCGATCTTCAGTCTTACTTGCTCGGCAAAAGCCTGACCCAACGTTTGCCCATTTTTTAAACCACCTTGCCAATAAGCCGGGCGGTAGCTATCTGGTGCTGGTACAAAGCGCACATGGGTACCATCGCCCAAATGAGAAGTATTGGTGTTGGATAATTTGGCCACCATGGTGGTATTGCCATGATAGGTGTGATCCGTAGCGATCATGCCACGCTTGCCCGTCATGGCTTCGGCCATACGCAAGGCAATATCATTGGCCTCAGAGCCGGTGCAGGTCATGATGACAGTGTTAAGAGGTTCAGCAAAGGTAGCGGTAAGCTTCTCGGCATAGCGGGTGATGCCTTCATGTAAATAACGCGTGTGTGTATTTAACCTACTGGCTTGCTGACAGATAGCGTCCACCACCTTTGGGTGACAGTGCCCAACGTGAGGTACGTTATTATAACAGTCGAGGTATTTACGTCCTTGGGCATCCCACAACCATACACCTTCACCTTTCACCATGTGTACAGGATTGTTGTAGAAGGTAGACACGTTGGGACCTAATAAACGGGCACGATCGGCAAGTATGTCAGCATTCGTTTTAGTCACATATTATCTCCATAAAAAAGCGCTATCAAACGCCTTTTGGGGGTAATTATTTGGCCTTTGGGACTATTCCTTGGGCAACCCATTCATCAAACACTCGTAAGGCAGTTTCGACAAATAA
The DNA here is from genome assembly GCA_024230095.1 of Gammaproteobacteria bacterium. GTDB lineage: Bacteria > Pseudomonadota > Gammaproteobacteria > Pseudomonadales > Balneatricaceae > Njordibacter. The sequence goes on from JAAERS010000240.1 coordinate 2,854, forward strand.
GTCATCATTAATATGAGTATCCAGACTGCTCAGTTGCACTGAACCGTTAGGTAGCAAACTTTCAATTTCATTAGTAAACGCGCCAAGGCCTTCTGGTTCATGTAGGTCATTGCCTTCGCGGTCCCATTCTTCAATACCCTGGCGGGGCATAATAAAATGTACCGGCGCGGTCGCTTTGCTCAAACGTGAGACAAACTCTTGCGCATGGCCACGACGCTCTTCTGGTGTGCTTACCAAGCAATGAATCAAACGGTTATGTTCGTGGGCTGGGCGATCTGGGTACATGGCTTGCACATTTTGCCAACCTGGGAAGTCCAACAAATCCACACTGCCCGGAGCGACTATTTGAGGAATGCCAGCGGCACCTGCGCTAGTTAAACGGTTAGCACCAGAATGAATGACCGAACCTGCCATGTAGTTGCAAACCTCCTGCAGGCAAAAATCCATTACACAAACAAACTGTTTTTGTAATGCTAGATTTTCATAGGCCATGCCACCCATGCCTGTCGAATGAAATACCACCAGATCATAACCGCGCTCTTCAAGGGCGGGTTTGAGGGCTTTCATGTAACTTAAACAAGAGGAGCCAAGACTAGTCATGCCCACCATGGGCCGCTCGCTTGAAGGGGCTTCTACCGCGCGAGCTGCACCTAAAACGGCTCCGGCCGCCTGACTGAGGGATGATTTACAGATCGAGTTCAAACCATACAAACCACCGGCCCAAAGAATCATTTGAATGTCAGCCGACAAACGCTCAGCCGGAATCATGTGCGAAAAAGACACGGTAGAAACAATGTATTTAGGCACACCCATGGGCAAGGCCTGACACGTATCCAGAGCCAAATCCGTGCCCATGCTACCACCTAATATCACCACCCCGTCAAACTCACCCGCCCTGAAACGTTGGCTAACAATGGCGACGGCACCTTGGGCCATGATTTGCATGGCCACGTTTTCATCACCACTGTCGATCGCCGCTTGAATACTGCTACCACCGGCCTTCGCCACTTGGTGTTTGCTAATGTCAGTGGCTTGTTGCGGATCACCCAGCACACTCACATCCATGGTCAAAACACCGCCACCTTGGCTGTGAATGCGTTCAGCCATATATTCTAGCTCGTCGTTTTTGGTATCGTAAGTACCAATAATGAGGATTGTTTTATCGGTCATGGATTATCTCTTTATTGTTCGTGGATCCATCAGCATTGAAAAAAGCAGTGTAAATAGGGACGGCTTGGACAGCCATAATACTTATAGTTTGATCCAGGCAGTTTTTAAGTCTACATACTTATCAAGGGCGTGTAGGGTTTTATCTACCCCGTTACCCGATTGCTTAACGCCCCCCAAAGGTATAGTGCCATCAGCACCGCCATAGGTATTAACAAATAGGCCACCGGTTTTCACCGCCTTGATCAGGCGATGGGCGCGACCCAGGTTACTGGTCCAAATACCACCTGCCAAACCGTAATCACTGTTGTTGGCGATAGCAATGGCTTCCGCTTCATCCTTAAATGACATCACTGCCAATACCGGGCCGAACACTTCGGCTTGGGCCAGGTGGTGGTCTGGCTGCACGCCAGTCATCACCGTTGGCTGCATATAATAACCGCCCGTTGCTTGCAAAATACGCTCGCCACCGGTGACCAAGGTTGCGCCCTGTGCTTGTGCTTTGCTAACAAATTCCAAGTTGCCATTAAGCTGGTTTAAATTGTTGATCGCCCCCACTTGGGAGGTCAATAACAAGGGATCCCCAATGCGCAGGGCTTGAGCATGCTCAGTCACCTTGCTGACAAACTCGTCATGGATACTTTGCTCTACCAACAAACGCGAACCCGAGACACATATCTGACCCGAATTACGGAAGATTGCCATCGCCGCACCTAGGGCCGCCTGGTCCAGATCAGGAGCATCAGCAAAAACAATATTAGCGGACTTGCCTCCCAGCTCCAAATATACACGCTTCATATTGGAACGGGCCGAGTATTCCAGTAAACGGCGGCCGGTGTCACCAGAACCAGTAAATACCAGCACGTCCACATCCATGGACATGGCGAGTTCCTCACCCACCTCTGAGCCTTTGCCAGTCACCACATTCAAGACGCCATCGGGCAGCCCAGCTTGCTGGGCTAATTCAGCCAGACGCAAGGTCGTTAAAGAGGCTTCTTCAGCGGGTTTTACCACCACCGAGTTGCCAGCCGCCAAGGCGGGGGCTATTTTCCAAGCACCGATCATAAGTGGCATATTCCATGGCGTAATGGCGCCCACAACGCCCACGGGCTGTTTATGGACTAAACCCAAAATGGCAGGGTCGGTAGGGGCGATTTCGCCGTATACCTTGTCCACAGCTTCGGCATAATAACGGAAAGTGCTTGCAGCAGAACCCGGTTCGGCTTTAATGGCCATGTTGATCTCGGTGCCGTTATCACGCACCCCTAATACGGCTAGCTCAAGGGCGTGCTCTTGAATCAAATCTGCTAGCTTATGCAGTACTTGTTTGCGAGCGGCAGGCGCCAAGTTAGCCCAACGGCCATCATTAAAGGCATCCCGAGCCGCACCAACAGCGGCCTGCATATCTGCACGACTAGCTCGTGGCAAGCTAGTGATAACAGACCCATCGATCGGCGATACAACCTTATGACAACTGCCTGTTCCAGATACCCACTGGCCATTGATAAATAGCTTTTGTGGTGCCACCTCTTGCTGTCGCAGTTGATCAATAACTTCTTGTTGCACTAGTTGTACTCCGCAGGCTGTCGGTAGGCCCGCCACCAGACATAAAAATTGACCACCAAAATAATCACAATCATGACAAAAATGGTGAACGAGATAGGGCGGTTGATGAAGTCGGTAAAGCCTTCCA
>JAAERS010000241.1 GCA_024230095.1 Gammaproteobacteria bacterium
GCCAGAATCCTATGGTGGCTATGGTACTGATATTCTGCTGGGTATGGAAACAGCACGCTTTGGTTACGAGTGGGATGGTAATGTTGAATTCCAGGTCGATTATCGTATCGATAGTTGGACAGATTGGAATACTGGTCAGGTCAATGGCCAAGTTAATGCTGATGGCACCCGCTTTGATGATGTGATTGACCTGCGTGCTGGTAAAACTGCCGATCAAGGTGGTTTTGGTGGTTTTAATGATTTCAACACTGGCATGGACATCTGGGACGAAGGCTTTGTTGATGCTCAGGATGATAAGTTTAGTGCCGACGAGACTGGTTTTGATATCTGGAACTGGGCTCCCGGTGAAGGCGATACCGCTGAAGCAACTGATCAATCTGTTATGGATTATAGTGGCAATACGGTGCCGGGCAGTTATGACATCTATGCTGTTACCGTAGGTCAGGATGCCAATGGTGGCGACATTGTCAAGAAAGTCGCCTGGGCGGTTGATGTAGACCATGGTTTTGTTTGGGGTGAAGTCAGTATTGATGGTAGTACCTGGACGGAAGATTATGGCGACGATTTCACTTTTGACCCGGATGCGACGGGTGCCAATGACATTTACGGTTGGCAACCAGACGGTGAGACCGCTATTGCCACGGAAGTGCAGGTGGAATGGGACGATGGCTTTACGGAGAAGGAGCTGTTTACCATCTACAATGCGGGATCAGCAGACGCGCCGGAATATGTAGCCTACAACGCCGAATGGGGTTTTGTGTTTGAGGCTGTGAACTGGAATGGTAATGATGAGCTTACTGAAGGGTCCTGGGTAGTCACCCATGTGGAAGGTTTGAAGGAATTTGAAGACGATGATTTTGACTGGGGTTGGCGGCCTGGTGAAAACGATACAGCAGTGGATCTGGATGGTGATACGAATACAAAAGTAAGCAGTATCTACTGGGCTGAAACAGGCGGAGATTATGAAGTCTCTGGCACCTGGGAAATTTATGCATTTGATGGTGATCATTACGCCTATAACACCGAGTGGGATTTCCTAGACTCGAAAGTCACGTGGGATGGTGCCGCTAACAAGTATTATTTTGTTGATGATTATGATGCCATACCAGAGAATTCCTCATCAGCGCAACCAGCCTCTTTGGCCCCTGATAACACGGATAACAGCAGCAGTAGCCGGCTCCATGATAGTTGGATTAATGGTGGTAAGGGTAATGATATCATTTTGGCCGGTCAGGGCCGTGATGAAATAACCGGTGGCCAGGGTGACGACTTTATAGACGGTGGCTCAGAGAGCGAATTCCTGTCCAAGTTTGTAGGCGCAACGGCTACGGCGAAGCAACTGTTGAAAAACCCGGA
>JAAERS010000242.1 GCA_024230095.1 Gammaproteobacteria bacterium
AGGTCATTGGCAATGCCAAGCTGCTGGCCCGTAAGCGCATATTTGAATCTCCACAGCGCCATCGCACTGAGTTGGGAGCCAGTGCCATTCTAGAAACTATTCTGGATGGCTTTGTGCCGGCTGCTCTTGAGCGAGTTGGCAATCCTACAGGAGAGGTGTCTTTTAAGGCTCAGAAATATTTGGTATTGATGGGCACCCACCAACCCGAAGCAAACGTTACTGCCTATCAAGCGCTTTGCCATACGATGGATTTTATTGCGGGTATGACAGACAAGTACGCTGTCACCTTGGCACGCCAACTCAAGGGCGAGTTGCTTTAGTCGCGGGCATTAATAACAGTGCGCACAAAGCCGAAAAAACAGACATTAATTAATACAGAAGATGGCCAGCTGGTGCATGGGCCGGCGGCTAGTTAAAAGGCAAGGAAGCCGATGTTAGACGTATATGTTCGTACCCAAGATGCGCCTGGGCTAGTAGATGGGTGCCTATTGTTTGCTAGTCGCAGTCAGGCTTCAGATTTACATGTCGAGCCGCAAACCCTGGGCTGGCAGGTGCGACAGCGAGTCGATGGTTTATTGCAGCCGCTGGTGTTTTTGCCTCTGGCACTTGGCAAAGCGGTGATAGTTAGGGTCAAGCTACTTGCTAAATTAGACATCGGTGAGCAGCGTAAACCTCAGGATGGCAGTTTTCAAACCACCATAAATCAAAATCAGCTGGATATACGCTGTAGCTTTTTGCCAGGCTACCTAGGTGAAAAGCTTGTCATGCGTATTCAAAATCGCAGCCAAGGTATTTTGGCTTTAGCTGACCTAGGTATGAGCCTGCGGCAGTTAAGGGTACTACAGGAACACCTGCAAGCACCTCAGGGTATGGTGCTGGTGACCGGCCCAACGGGGGCGGGAAAATCCATTACTCTGTATGCTGCCCTGCAAAATTTATTACAACCCCACCTTAATGTAATGAGTGTTGAAGATCCCGTAGAAATGGTGATGTTGGGCATGCACCAGGTTGCTCCAGCTCCCAATATTGGTATCACTTTCTCTTCCGTACTCAGGGCCTTATTACGGCAGGACCCTGATGTCATCATGCTGGGTGAGCTGCGCGATGCAGAAAGTGCCGATATGGCCATAAAAGCCGCCCAGACTGGGCACCTATTGCTGACTTCGATGCACACCAATACGGCATTGGAAGCAATCAGTCGTTGCTTTGGCCTCGGTGTTGACCTACAGGGGTTGAGTTACTGTTTACAGCTAGTAATTAACCAACGTCTGTTACGTCGTTTGTGTGACAACTGCAAGAAACCATTATCTAAAGGTCAGTTAGATGCTGCCAAATCACCTATTTGGCACCAAGTTGAAGCTGAATGTGGTGACGAGTTTGGGCCCTTTGCCCCGGCTCAGGCGGTTGGTTGCAGCCAGTGCTATGGTGGTTATAAGGGTCGGCTTGGGGTATTTGAAATATGGCCTATCACCGCTTGGCAACGGGCTCAGATAGAACAAGGTCAACAACCCGCTAAAATTGAATATGCTAAATGTTACCAACAAACAACAATTTGTCACAGTATCTATGAGCAAGGTATAGCGCGAGTGATGGCAGGCCATACCGGATTAGATGAGTTAAAAAGGGTGTTGGTGTAACTATGGTGAGCTTTCTTTGGTATGGTGAAGATATTGCCTTAAAGCCCTGTCAGGGTGTCGCTAAGGTCAGGCAAATAGTGCACTTACGCAGTCAGCTCGCACAGCAGGGCGTGCACTTAAAAAGCCAATTTCGTCTTCGCTTTTGGCATACTCGCCCCAGTCCTATCGCCTCTGTTGCATTGGCGGAATTGTGTCTTCAATGGCAGCGCCTTTTAATGGCCGGTCTACCGTTGTTGGAAAGTGTACAGTTAGCCCGACCATCCAACCCCACCCCTACCTTGCGCTGGCAATTATGGGTAATACAAAGCGGCATGCAACAGGGTTATAGCCTGTCTCAAGTTTGTGCCCAATATAAACTCCTTAACGGCTATCAGGTGGGGCTGTTAGAGGCAGGCGAAAACCACTCTAACATCGGTCAAGCTATGGGCCTACTCGCGAGCCAACAAACGCAGCGTACGGATTTAATTAAGCAGCTAAAGCGGAGCTTGTTAATGCCGACTATTACGCTTATTGCAGGGGCCGTTGTTTGTTTGATGATTGTGCTTTTATTGGTGCCCAATATAGCCAGTCTTGTGCAACATAGTCAGCAGCCTATCCCCGTCGCGACACAGTGGTTGTTATGGGCTTCTGCCTGGCTGCAAACATATGGGCAAGGGCTGTTGGGGTTTATTGTACTTACTTTAATCACTACGATCCTTTTGCTTAAATCCCCCCTTGGTCGGCGTTGTCGAGACCTCATCGGACCTTGGGTACCCTTATGGCGGGGTTTTTTTCAGTTACAAAGCCAAATATTAGTGATGCAGCTGCTGGCGAGCAGTGTGGCCAGTGGTGTCCCTATATTGGCCGCTCTAAAGCAAGCACAGAGGGCTTGTTTAAGTCGGCGTTTGGTCAAGCAATTGCTTGCACTACAGACAAACTTGCAATCGGGTTTGGGTTTGTCCCAAGCCTTCGCCCAGGCAGATTTTGCTGAGGTTCAGGTGGCCATGCTGCAAGTGGCTGAGGAAACCGGCGACCTGGCGGACATTTTTCAACGCCTATGTGACCAATTGCAACAACGTCTAGTGGACAAAATAACCACTTTCAGCATGCTCTTGGAACCCGTAATTACGATCTCTTTGGCTATATTAGTAGGCAGTTTAGTGGTCTCTATCTATCTGCCACTTATGCAGTTAGGGAGTCTGCTGTGATGAGCTGGTTTGGGTGGTACAATGTGCCACAGTGATGGTTGAGGGTGGTTGGTACCAAGGCCAGTGACCCCCTTTTGCTTTGGCCACTTTCCGGTAAGACAGGTGGCTATGCAGAACAAGTGGAGAGCAGTTTAATGACCTACATTGTGGGTATAACTGGTGGTATTGGCAGCGGTAAAACCAGTGTGACTGAAAAACTAGGCAGTTTGGGTGTTGATGTTATTGATGCCGATATTGTGGCGCGCCAAGTGGTTGAACCGGGTAGTCCCTGCTTGGCTGAAATTACCCATTACTTTGGTCATCATTTGGTCAATGAACAGGGGCAGCTTCGACGCGCTGAATTGCGTCAAATCATATTTGCAGATGAGCCAGCTAAAGTGTGGTTAGAAGCCTTGTTACACCCAGTAATACGTGCCAGCATAATCACACAATTGCAGGCTAGTGATGGCCCCTATGCGGTGCTGGTTTCGCCTTTGTTGTTAGAAACAGATCAAAAAAAGTTGGTTGACCAAGTTGTGGTGGTTGATGCCGAACCGACTCAACAGGTATTGCGTGCTAGCCAACGAGACAACAACTCTGGTGCGCAAATAGAAACCATTATAGGTAAACAAATGCCGCGGCAAGAGCGCTTAGCCAGTGCCGATATTGTGCTTGATAATACCCGTTCCTTGGATCACTTGAACCAGCAGGTGATGCAACTACACCAGCAATTGTTAAAACTAGCGGAACAATAATATGCGTGAATACCCCTGTCCTCAATGTCAAACCAATATACACTGGCGTAGTGACAACGCCTATCGCCCCTTTTGTAGTGAACGCTGTCAACAATTGGACCTTGGAGCTTGGGCACAGGAAGATTATGCTATCGCAGGAGACGATAACGAAAACGATGCTTCAACGGGTGTTCTGGACCCCAGTGAGGAGAATATTTAACCTGACGACAGGAGGTTGTCATGCCAAGTGAAGGAATGTCATGGAAGACAAAACATAACACTTATCAGTTTTTTTTAAATCGACTAGGGGTTGGTCAGTATACTGCTAGGGGGTTTAGCTTGTTGGAAATGCTACTGGTGGTGACGCTTATTGGTATCCTTGCTGCCTATGCTGTACCAACTTATAAAGGCTATTTGCAGCAAACACGCTTTATGGAAGTAGTGCAGCAAACCCAGGCAGTGCGGATCTCACAGGCGGCCTGTTTGATGGCTGCAGGGCAGGAGCTGGCGGCCTGTGATAGTTATGGAGAGATAGCATTGCAGGCGCCCACAGCAACGGATAACACGGCTAGTGTGGTCCTCACCAGTGCAACGGGGGTCATTACCGGTAAAGGCACTCAGTCGGCCGGCGCGTATACCTATATTTTGACACCAAGTTACTCAACATCTGGGGCACTACTTTATACGGCAAGCGGAACCTGTACCGCCGCGGCTGCCTGCTAACGAAGATTCGAATCCTTGATGCACAAATACATTGGGTGGCTTAAATACTTGACTCCCTATGTTTATCCCATACACTGAGCCGAAGTTTTAATTTGTTTATTGTCTAAGTGAAACCGTGTATGGATTGTGCCAATTTTCTTGCTATCGAAACCAGCCCCGAAGCCCCTTATTATCCCGTAGCTTGTGCTTGGAGCCTAGCCGACGGCAGCATTAAAACCAGCCTGGTATTGCCAGCCGATGACTGGCCGAGCCAATTGTGTTACAGCGATCATCTGGACCTGGGTACTATAATGTCCCAGGGTCATTCGGTAAAAGATGTGATGCTGGAGATGAACGATGATCTTGATGGTCAGTGGGTGCTGTGCCACGCAGATTACACACCGGCTGGCAGTTTTGACCTGATAGCTGAAGCGATTGATATTCACCCCGCGTTCGAGTGGGGTGCTAGTAGTGCCGACATGGCAACCGTTTTAGGAGACTATTGGCGTGAGGAATTACAGGATCTAAGCTTTGAGCTGGGGCTGGATTTAAGCCAAGCTGAAGATCAAGTTAGGGTGATGCAGTTGTGCTGGGCCCGCGCTAATGATCTTGTTGCTCACGACTGGTAAGTTAATGATTATTCCTTGGCAACAATTGCCCGTGGCCACCCTAGATAATTTACTGCAAGAGTATGCGAGCCGAGATGGTACTGATTATGGTTGGGTCGAAACACCCTTGGCAACAAAAGTAGCCCAACTTAAATCGCAGTTACAAAGTGGCAAGGTAGTGATTGTTTATAGTGAGCTGCATGAGACAGTGAGTGTCATGTTGGCTGATCAATTTGTTGCCAACTAGTCTTTGGCTCAGTGATCTAACAATTATAAGGCGCATTTCGGAGCAGAAGAATACAGGCCCATATGCCAAAGTATTATTCATTATTCTGATAATGCTTGGTATAACTATAACTAAGCTAGCCGTAAAGCTAATCATTTAAAAAATCACACCAGTTAGGATATTAATATGAGCGACGTGAAGACCTATCCCGTAGATCCACAGGTAGCTGCCAATTCTTGGCTCGATGAAGCCTCTCGTGCTGCCATGTATAAGGAATCAGTGGAAAATCCGGAAGCGTTCTGGGCCCAGCAAGCCAATACCATTGATTGGCTGAAGGCCCCTACCAAGATCAAGGACACTTCATTTGTCTCGGGAAACATAGACATCAACTGGTATGCCGACGGTGAGCTCAATGTGGCTGCCAATTGCTTGGATCGTCATTTAGCAGAGCACGCCGATGAAATCGCTATTATTTGGGAAGGGGATAACCCAGCCGACTCCCGTCATATCAGCTACCGAGAATTGCACACAGAGGTGTGCAAGTTTAGTAATGCTTTGTTGGCCCAAGGCGCCAAGAAAGGCGATGTTGTGACATTATACATGCCCATGATCCCTGAGGCTGCCGTAGCCATGTTGGCCTGTGCACGCATCGGTGCTGTGCATTCGGTGATCTTTGGTGGTTTTTCTCCTGATGCGATTGCGGGCCGTGTTGAAGGGGCTAACAGTAACATCGTGATTACCGCTGATGAGGGCTTGCGCGGGGGCCGCAGCGTACCCCTTAAAGCCAACGTGGATACAGCTTTGGCAAATCTTGATTGTGTCGAAAAAGTGGTTGTCGTGAAACGCACCGGTGGGGATATTGGTTGGGTTGAGGGGCGTGATGTATGGTACAGCGACATTGTTGGACCAGCTTCTACTGAGCATACTCCAGAAGTGATGAATGCTGAAGATCCGCTATTTATTCTGTATACGTCAGGCTCTACTGGCCAGCCAAAAGGCTTAGAACATACCAGTGGCGGGTACCTTGTTTGGGCGGCTATGACGCACAAGTATGTGTTTGATTATCAGCCAGGTGATATCTACTGGTGCACGGCTGATGTGGGTTGGATTACTGGGCATAGCTATATCGTCTATGGTCCGCTGGCAAATCGGGCAACTAGTTTGATGTTTGAGGGTGTGCCTAATTACCCAAGCAATTCCCGCTTTGGTGATGTGATTGCCAAGCATAAAGTCAATCAATTTTACACAGCGCCAACGGCTATTCGTGCCCTTATGCAGCATGGTGATGATGTATTGGGCGGTGCCGACTTGTCCAGTATTAAATTGCTGGGTTCTGTTGGTGAACCGATTAACCCAGAAGCTTGGAATTGGTACCGTGAAGTGTTTGGTAATGGCACAGCACCGATTGTTGATACCTGGTGGCAAACAGAAACAGGTGGCCACATGATTACGCCAATGCCAGGTTCTGTTGCAACCAAACCTGGGTCTGCAACCTTGCCTTTTTTTGGTGTGCAGCCGGCTTTGGTTGATAACGAAGGTCAAATTGTTGAGGGTGCAGCAGAAGGCAACTTGGTTATTATTGATAGTTGGCCAGGCCAGGCGCGCTCAATTTGGGGTAACCACGAGCGCTTTGAAGAGACCTACTTCTCTACTTTCAAGAATTTCTACTTTACGGGTGATGGCGCGCGTCGTGATGAAGATGGTTATTACTGGATCACTGGGCGTGTTGATGATGTGCTTAATGTCTCCGGTCACCGCATGGGTACTGCCGAAATAGAAAGCTCGCTAGTGGCTCACGAAGCAACTTCTGAAGCGGCTGTGGTTGGTTATCCCCATGAAATTAAGGGCCAGGGCATTTATTGTTATGTGACGCTGAAAGACGGTTACCCAGCGACAGATGAGTTGATGAAGGAATTGCGCACTTGGGTGCGGGCTGATATTGGCCCAATAGCTTCACCTGATTTTATTCAATTTGCACCGAGCCTACCCAAAACTCGCTCTGGTAAAATTATGCGGCGAATTCTGCGTAAAATTGCCGCCAATGACTTTGGTGAATTGGGTGACACGTCAACTTTGGCTGACCCAAGTGTGGTTGAGGACTTAATAGATAATCGTCGCAATCGTTAAGCACTGAAAAAGATGAGTCAGGAGGTTTGATTCTTATCACTCCTGACTTTATGGGCTGATGTTTTTGTTGCGAGCTCTTTCCCTGAGCGTCTAATTGTTCTATTCTTTTACACTAGTTCTGGCTTAGTTGCCGCTGAAATATTTAGTTTGTAGAGGGTTTTGTGTGAATCACACTATTATAATTGCTGATGATCATCCTTTGTTCCGTGCTGCCTTGAAGCAGTCACTGACTAGCGCTGTTGATGATGCCCGCATTCTCGAAGCGGAAAGCTTGAAACAGCTAGAGCAGCATGTCCATGGTGAGATTGATCTGGTGTTGCTGGATTTGCATATGCCAGGAGCCAATGGCTTTTCTGGCCTAATTTATTTGCGCAACCATTACCCCTCGGTGCCTGTAGTGGTTGTATCTGGTAATGAGAAGCCAATTGTAATGCACCGTGCTGTTCAGTTTGGGGCAACAGGTTTTATTCCCAAGTCATCTTCTATGGAAACCATTGCTGATGCCATCCGAGAAGTGCTTAATGGTGAAGTTTGGCTACCGGACGATTTGCCAGATATGGATGCCACAACTGATGCTGAAGACAATAAATTTGCGGAACAACTGGCGACCTTAACACCCCAACAATTCAAAGTGATGATCATGCTGACCGAAGGTCTATTGAACAAGCAGATTGCATATGAACTGGAGGTGTCTGAAGCCACTATTAAGGCCCACGTTACCGCTATTCTTCGCAAGTTAGGTGTTTATAGCCGCACTCAAGCGGTAATAGCGGCGAGCCGCTTGCAGATAGAGCACCCCCAAGATCAAGAAGTGAATCAGTAGAGAGCATTCGTTTTTGCTTTGCAGGGCGACCCTATACGTAATACGTCTTGGCTAATGTGCAAGTTCCCTGTCAGTTTTCCAATACGTTGATTTTTGCCTTGGCTTGCAACTGACTAAGCACGGCGCGTAATGGTGCTGGTTTAACAGGTTTGTGCAATACAAAAGCATTGGCTTGACGAATGGTCTCTATAACAGAATCTGTACGATCTGCGGTAATGCAAGCGGCGGGAATAGAGTGGTTGTATACCTCACGCACGCGAGCTAAAGCCTCCACTCCGGTCGCTCCCAAGTCCAGATGATAGTCAATCAGTATCACATTGGGTTCAAATTCATCAGCCAGCATTAACTCCAGAGCCTGAGAAACATCAATGGCCGTGACGACTCGGCAGCCCCAGCCTTCTAGTAGTTTACGCATACCGACTAATATTGGCTTTTCGTTGTCGATCACTAGCACGTTTAGATTAGCAAGTGGGCTACTTTTCGAGCGCACACTGGCGCCATTTTCTGGCTTTGGTTTGCGCACTAGATTGCTGTCTCCCAAGGGCACAAGAATACTAAATACGCTACCCGCACCTTGCCACGAATCGATTTTCAATTGATGGTTAAGCATGCGAGCTGTGCGGTCTGCAATGGCCAAACCAAGGCCCAAACCCTTAGTCTCGTTCGTAGCAGGGTGATCAAGCCGCTTGAATTCTTCAAATACTTCTTGCATTTTTTGTGGGGGAATTCCTACTCCGGTATCCCAAACCTGAATGTCTAACTGGTTGCCGTGTTGACGGCAGCCTAGGAGAACTTTGCCTTTGGGAGTATAGCGTACAGCGTTAGTGAGAAAGTTCTGAATGATGCGGCGCAGGTGGCTTTGATCGCTATACACAGTGTGATGACTTGGTACATGGTGGAATTCAATCCCTTTTTCTTGACACATGACTTTGAGCTCAGCACTGAGTTTTTGAAATATGTCATTGATATGGAAATGTGTTAGTTCAGGTTGCAGGTTGCCAGCATCCAGTTTGGAAATATCAATCAATGTGGAAATCAGCTCTTCTGCTGCACCTAAGGAGTCATCTAGGTGTCCAAGAATTTCTGCTAGTTCTCCTTCGGGGTACTTTTGCGACACGGCGGAGGAGAACAGGCGCGCAGCGTTCAGTGGTTGCAATAAATCGTGGCTGGCCGCTGCTAAAAACCGTGTCTTACTTTGGTTGGCTTGGTCGGCGACCACCTTGGCAGAGGTCAGTTGGTGGTTGGCAACAGATAACTCTTTGGTGCGTTCGTTGACTCTGGATTCCAGGGTTTCGTTGGTTTCCTTGAGGGCTTTTTCTGTACGTTTGTATTCGGTAATGTCCAAGTAGGTGTTGACGTATCCGCCACCTGGCATGGCGTTGCCGCGCACTTCCAGTACGCGGCCATCTTTACGATAACGTAGGTGTGAGTGGGTGCGTCCTTGTTGCAGGACTTCCAAGCGCTTAGCTACCATACTGTCTAGACTGTCACTATCGCCGTAATCACCTTGTACTGCGTTGTGTTGAATAATATCGGCAATGGGACGGCCAAGGCTTATGAGGCCTTCAGGGAACTGAAACATTTCTATATAGCGTTGATTCCAGCATACCAGTTTCATGTCCTTATCAACCACACTGATACCTTGGTCAACGTTTTCAATGGTAGATTGCAACATGGAGCGGTTGAATTTAAATAATTCCGATGCTTCATCCACAATGGAAACCACATCTCCAAGTTGCATCTCTTTGCCCTTGAGGCTTGATGCTAAGATGATTCGTGCCGAAGAAGCGCCAATGACACCCGCTAACATACGTTCGGTATAGTTGAGTAGCTCTTGGCTAATCGGTGCGTGAGGGTGCAAAGATTGGCCACTCTGGCGGGCGAAGGTATGGAAGGCGTCACGGGTGCGGTTGGTGCCTAAAAACCGTTCACACAGGGTTTGCAGATCTACGAAACGAGCATTGTCAAAGTCTGATGGGGTGCCCTCAACGGAGCCACTAATGCGCTGGTCAACAAAGTGGTCGGCTTGAATACGGTCCTGCAGTCTGGCTTCTGTTGAGCGAGATACCCAAAAATATGCAAAACTGTTCAGGGTTAATGATAGTAGTGTGGCGTGACTAATGGGGTCCAGACCTTGTATACCAAATAAGGCTGTTGGGCGCAGCCAGCTGATACCAAAGGGCCCGTATTGCAAGAGATTTTCAATGCCAATACCGACACTGGTAAGGGAGGGCACTAATAGGGTGTAGCACCAAATGGCAAAGCCAATGCTAAGCCCACACAGTGCCCCATAACGGTTGCCGTGGCGCCAGAAGACGGCACCAATCAAGGCTGGGGCAAACTGGGCTACCGCAACAAAAGCAATAAGGCCCAGAGAAACCAAGCTGTTGTTGTTGCCAATTAAGGAATAATAGCCATAAGCTGCCATCAATATGCCTATGATGGTCACTCGGCGTACCTTTAGTAGCAAGCTACCAATGTCTTTATCGCGACGAGGGTCCAGAGGTGAAAACCTAAATAACATCGGCATGATGATGTCATTGCTAATCATGGTGCTGATGGAAATAGTCGCCACGATGACCATGCCTGTAGCGGCGGACAGACCCCCGATATAAGCCAGTGTGGCCAGACTAGTGGCACCATCCATGAGTGGCACCATCAGCACATAGGTATCAGAAGCCACGTTGGTGCCAGAGAACATTTTGTTGCCCGCGGCGGCAATCGGCAGCATAAAGAGGCTAAATATTAAAAGGTAGCTGGGAAACATCCAGCGTGCCGTATGAATGTCTCGTGGATCGGTGTTTTCTACCACGCTTACTTGAAACTGGCGAGGCAAACACAGTATGGCAAACATGGCTAATAGTGTTTCTGTGAGAAAGCTAATTTTTAACGGATTGAAGGCCCCCATTTTTTCGTACATACCACTTTCAGCTAAATACCGGTCCAGGCCACCAAAACCGTCAAAGTATATAAATATGACGTACAGGCCTATAGCAACAAAAGCAATCAGCTTAATTAAAGACTCAAATGCAACAGCCAGCACCATGCCCTCGTGATGTTCAGATGCATCGATGTGGCGCGTACCAAACAAGATAGCAAATATGGCCATAAATACCGCTACCACTAGGGCCGTATCATATTGACCTTCAAAGGCATGGTTTTGCCCCACCATGATATTAAAACTTTGCGCGACCGCTTTTAGTTGTAAAGCGATGTAAGGCAGTATGCCTAGGGTGGCCATAGTAGTGATCAGTATGGCTAAACGTCGACTTTTACCATAGCGCGAAGCAATAAAGTCAGCGATAGTGGTAATGTTTTCCTGCTTGGCAATGAGGACAATTTTGTAAAGCAGTCCCCAGCCAACGATGAATAGTAGGATGGGGCCTAGATAGATGGATAAAAAATCCCAGCCTTGGGTGGCTCTGGATACGGAACCATAGAAGGTCCATGAGGTACAATAGACAGCCAAAGATAGGCTATAGATGATCGGCTTGCTGACGCGCTTTGTGGCTGATGTGCTCTGATTATCACCATAATAAGCTATGGCAAATAAGAGGCCAACATAGGCCACAGAAATAAGCAGAATTATCCAAGTATCCAGCATCTATGAGTGCTCCATTATCCCGCTCCTCAATAGGCTGCTGGTATTGTATTACTTGCCCAGTCAGCTTCAGGTTGCAGTTAGATATAGGTTTTAAAAGGCCCAAAAAATGTTTAAAAATCAATTTTTTTGGACCTTTTCTGTTATAATTGTTCGGTACTTTTCTAAGTACCCTAGTAGGTTGTGGTTTTGCTTATGTCGTTCCCAAAGCATTGTACCAAACATTAATCATGATATATTGTCTTTCAATTAACAATAATAACAAAGGCTAACTATGCAACAGCAAGATTTGGCGCAGCGCTATTGGCATCGCAATCTGCAAATCATCATTCTCTATCTCAGTATTTGGTTTTTAGTATCTTTTGGTGCTGGCATTCTATTTGTTGACCAGCTAAATCAGTATCAACTGTTTGGTTATAAGATCGGTTATTGGTTTGCCAACCAGGGCAGTATATTGAGTTTTTGCCTATTAACGATCGCCTATTCTTGGCGTATGAATCGCTTAGATAACGAGTTTGACGTCCACGAGTAATAAGTGAACCCAGCGACATCCGGGATAAAGACATGAGTTTAGAATTTCTCACCTATATTTTCATTGTG
>JAAERS010000243.1 GCA_024230095.1 Gammaproteobacteria bacterium
GATTTAATTGAAGGCGCTAAACCGCTGCCAGATTACAAGCACCCACCACGTGCGTTTTACATTTTTGGCCCAGAAGATGGCACATTGAAAAAAGAGATCACCGATTTCTGCCGTGAGACTATTTATGTCCCAACCAATGGCTGCATGAACTTAGCCGCTGCTGTGAACGTGATCATGTATGATCGCATGGCAAAAGGCGAAAACTTCTCAAACCATAAATAATCTACGTTAAGCTAGATGAATAAAGGAACTCGACATGTTTGATTTATCACGTATTTCGGGTTTCGAAAACGCATCAATTACCCAAAACGATACCCTACAAACCTTGTGGGGCGGTTATGGGGAGTTGGTGCGTTTGCATTTAACCCATGCACCCACCTCTTCTATCATCATTAAACAAATCACCTTACCCAAGCCTAAAGTGCACCCTAGAGGTTGGAATACGGATTTATCACACCAACGTAAACTCGACTCATACCAAGTCGAACTCAATTGGTATCAAGATTACGCCAATGCGGTTTCTACGCATTGCCCTGTGCCGCGCGGTTTATACGTTGAGCAGCGTGATAACGAGCTCATCTTAGTATTGGAAGATTTAGCAACCTGTGGTTTTCCAATCGTAAAAACTGGACCATTACAAACTAGCGCCTCGATAAACGAAACCAAAGCCTGCTTAACGTGGCTTGCAAACTTTCACGTAGCACACCTTAATGTTGAGCCTATTGGCTTATGGCAAACCGGCACCTATTGGCATTTAGACACGCGCCCTGATGAGCTTGAAGCCTTAACGGATTTACCATTAAAGCAAGCCGCAGTTAAGATTGATGAAGCACTAAAAAACACCCGTTACCAAACCTTGGTACATGGTGATGCTAAGTTAGCGAATTTCTGCTTCTCTGAAGATGGCGAACAAGTTGCTGCTGTTGATTTTCAATACATAGGAAAAGGCTGCGGGATGAAGGATGTGATTTTATTTATCAGCAGTGCCGTTGTACCAGAACAGTGTGCAGAGC
>JAAERS010000244.1 GCA_024230095.1 Gammaproteobacteria bacterium
AACTTGAAAGCGGTGTACGCACTGCAATCAATGATTTTGTTGTTGGCTGTAAATCTGACGGCATCTGGAACGCAATCAAAGCGTCTTGCATTCTTGCTGGTGCGAGGACGCTTGATGGGGCGTTGGTTCCGTTGACTGGTAGTGCACCGACGAATAATAACTTTGTTGGTGCGGACTACGACAGGGAGACTGGGCTGAAGGGGGATGGGAGTACGAAATGGTTGGACGCCAACAGAGCGGGCAACGCAGATCCTTTTTCTGATTATCACGTTTCAACATACATAAATCAAAGGCAATCAATATATTTTGCACCCTTAGTTTCAAGCAGGTTGCCCAACTCTGGTGCTGACTCCACACAGATTATTGATAAGGCAGTGCCCCGATCATTTCAGTTTATAGATCGCGGCAATAATACCATAATTAAAAACACTACTGGCGTTGGCTTTGTGGGCATGTCACATTTAAGCGGCACGTTCACAATGCGCTATGTAGGGTCCACAGTTAGCGCAAGTCAGACTGCCGTAAGTATAAACTCTAGCAACTGGAACGTTTTTGCTCGCGGTCAAGGTTTGCAACTGGCTGACGCCCGCCTCTCCTTCTACAGCATCGGCGAATCCCTAGACCTCGCCAAACTCGACACCCGCGTGTCTAACCTTATGACAGCTATCGGAGCAGCAATACCATGAGCCGTGCTAAATCACACCACCCCACC
>JAAERS010000245.1 GCA_024230095.1 Gammaproteobacteria bacterium
TAAACAAGTTGTTGTTCAGGTTAGTTCTATCATTAGAGGGTGAGTGATAATGAGTGACAGTACTGTGGTGGGTCTTCCAATAATGTCACACAGTATGATCCCTAAGAGACTGCCGGTAGTTGTCACAATAAATCGCTTGCTAAAAGCTGGCGTTCCTAAAATATGAGGTTGTTGGTTGGATATGGTGCCCTCGGCACCTGCCAGGGATACCTCTTGCTAAGACGCTCACTCACTGGAACGATCAATATAATAGGGGTGTGCAGGGGTTCTATTTGACTGTCAATGTTTGTGATTTAGGTGACTTCAATATCTGCTCAGCGCAATCGTGGCAGCGTCCACAACAAGTCGCTACATCCAACATTTTCTTCAAGCAGGCAACGCTGCAGGCCCCCATATCGCGGGCCTGGTGAATCTGCTTATCTGTTACTTTCTTGCATATACAAACATACATAATTGGAACAACATGAGTTGGCTAATAAAACAACAATAGCATTTTATATTAAATGATATTGATTCTCAATATTAATTGCGTTATTGTTTATCTATATAATAATTCAATGCCTAATTTACATTTTTTTACACTTTTCTACCGCTTTATCGGCTGGGCAACTTTTTTAGTCAGGCGTATAGTGGCTGGAAAAATCAATCTTTTACAACTCAAGGAGTACAGAATGCAGGGTGATATTAATATTATTCAGACACTCAACAACTGCCTGAGGGATCAGTTAACAGCTATTAACCAGTTTTTCCTGCACGCACGAATGGCCAAAGACTGGGGCCTAGACGAGCTTAACGAATACGAATACAAGCGCTCCATTAAAGCCATGAAAATGGCTGATGATTTAATTGAGCGAGTACTTTTTTTAGAGGGCCTCCCCAACCTGCAGGACTTGGGTAAACTTATGATCGGTGAAAATGTTCCAGAAATACTTAAAGGTGATATTTTTATACAGTCATCTGCGCGCACTGGTCTGCAGGATGCCATTCATCTGGCCGAGGATACGCGTGATTATGTGACTCGCGATCTGCTAAGCAATATTCTGGAAGAAACTGAAGAGCATATTGACTGGATTGAGACCCAGCAGTGGTTGATTGCGAATACTGGTTTGGAAAATTATTTGCAATCACAGATGGGAGATGACTAATGAAAGGTAATAATAAGGTTCTTGCCCACCTGCAAAGTCTACTGAATTATGAACTAACTGCTCGTGACCAGTATATGGCCCACTCCCGTATATATAGGGACATGGGTCTACACAAACTATACGAACGCCTGAATCACGAGATGGAAGAGGAAATAGAGCATGCTGACTTACTGATTGAACGCATGCTTTTTCTGGAGGCGACTCCAGACTACAATCAGCAAGGCACTGTCAACGTAGGTGCCACAGTTCCAGAAATGCTACAACTGGATCTGGATGTAGAGTACGCTGTGGATGGGGCCCTTAAAGCGGCTGTTGCCGTTTGTGAGCAAGAGCAGGATTATGATAGCCGCCGTATATTAAGTAAGCTACTGGAAGATACAGAAATGGATCACGCCTACTGGTTAGAGCGGCAGTTGCGACTGATTGATTTGGTGGGCTTGCCAAATTATGTGCAATCCCAAATGAGCTAAGTAGGGTCACCTCACGCTATAAACACTATAAGACCTTTGCCTTTGTTTGGCTTTGTTAAGCCACATATGGTGACTTGGTGATTTAGGAATTTTTCCTATATACGATGCAGGTTATAGGTGTTTCAATATCTCTTTTCAAAACAGAGATTCATATTCTTTATGGACGAAGACAATACTACCTGGCAGGAACGAATGTTAACTCTGTTAATTAGTCTTTCAGTAATTGGATTGATTTTTGTTGCGGTTAAAATCTTGACAGACTAATTCAGCCAGCCAAGGCTGGTCGAGTAGAGATTGATAGAAAATGGCTAGGCTGACAAAGTTGTATCTGACACCACTCTCCTGAGCACTCATACACTAATTGCCCCATGCGTTGCAGTTCTAGGCTTGCTTTCTATCCCCTCGGTTGAAAAGCTCTCTTCTAGACTAACGGTATAAGTTAGATAACTTAAAGACAGGCTAAAGTAGACTATAGGACTTCCTTAAGAGAAGGAAAATATTCTCCTCAGTAAAGAGAGACTAAAGTAGTCTTATAGTCCCCTTATAAGGGATGTCTGCATACCATAACTACACCGCAGTAGTGTTAGTTCTATAGTTAAATATCTTTAAGGAAAACGGCCTGTAGGTTCGTGGCTGCTGCTTCTTTTTTTCCCTAAGCTAATAAAGAAATCCCTATGAACACCAACCTAAAGCCCATGTCATTGACGCAATTATGGGGTCTGGTAAGACTACCTATATCATTAACCAACTAAATGGCCAAAAGGACCGATCAACAGCGTGACAACGCTAGTAAAACTCTACCCTGCCAGGACGGGATGGGACTGATATTCTCTAACATCGGTCTATTTCCAGAAACCATATCACCAACGACAACCTCATCGATTTCATTTTAAATATAATATTACAATGTAATTTAAATTTAAATTTAAATTGTAATTTACATTATATTTTGATAACGTCGATTGAAATCTGCAAATACAGGGATATCATATCCATGCTTGAAAACATCAAAACTGACGATTGGCACCTAAGTAACTGCGAGCTATCCAGGCCAATAACCAAGCTTGAATTTGGCGTAGAAAGGCTGATTTATTCTTATTTTCGCTGGAAAGTGGCGTGTATGAGCACAGTTGATGACGCTGGGCTAACAGCAGAAGATATTTCGGTACTGAACCTCATACGTAAAGACGATAAGCCCAAAAAACTGACTGAAATTTCACACATGCTAAATCGCAGTGACGTTTCTAACTTGCAATACGCGGTACGTAAATTAACTAAGGAAGGGCTAATTAGTAAGCAGGACCAATCCTCACGTAAAGACACTACCTACATGGCAACCCAAAAAGGCATTTCCATCACCTCCGACTATGCCGCCACTCGGAGCAAATTTTTAATCCAGTCTGTAGCCGGACAGGTGGATTTAGCTGAGTTAGAGGCAGCGGCCAATACATTGTTGCGCTTAACCGGCCTGTACGACCAGGCCATCTCACAAACCAAGGTACTTTAAGCCTGAATATACCGACTGCGTCAGCAACAGAAAAGGAGCCAGAAGATGGGAGAATTTAATAATAAAACCGCTATCATACCCGGTGGTGCTACCAAAATTGGGGCAGCTATTGCCCGAGCCTTTATCGCGCAAGGTGCAAATGTAGTTATTGCTGACATTGATGTCACAGCCGGTCAGAATTTGGCTCAAGAATTAGGTGAAAATGCCTTTTTTTTGACCACAGACATTTGTCAGGACGATGATATTCAGACCCTTGTTGATTTTTCTACTAGCAAGTGTGGAAGTATAAATTTTCTTGTCAACGTAGCTTCAACCTATCTGGACGAGGGCGCCGAGTCTACAAGAGCACAGTGGTTAGACGCTCTGAACATTAACGTAGTCAGCTCAGTTATGCTCATGCAGGCAGCCCGTAGCGAACTAGCTAAGAATCAAGGTGCGATCGTCAACTTTGGTAGTATTTCATCACGTATAGCCCAAACTGGCCGTTGGCTCTACCCTATAAGCAAGGCCGCCATCATACAGCTAACTAAGAGCCAAGCAATGGATTTGGCATCCGATAATATTCGTGTCAATGCTGTCAGCCCAGGCTGGACGTGGAGCAACATAATGGATGAGTTAAGCGGTGGTGACCGTAAAAAAACCGATCAAGTTGCAGCGCCGTTCCACCTGCAAGGGCGCACAGCAAATCCAGAGGAAGTGGCCAACACGGTACTGTTCCTATGCTCAGACAAAGCATCATTCATTAACGGTACCGATATTCGCGTAGATGGTGGTTACAGCACCATGGGACCCGAAGGTTCCGAACCGGCAATCCCAAAACTAATGGCGTAATGACCACGCTGTAGTACTCAACTAACTATAATAATTGGAGTACCTATGACATCTTTACATATCGGAATCATCGGCTGCGGCTTCGCAGGCCTTAGCTCTGCCAAAATTTTTAAAACCTTTGGCCATACTGTCACCTTATTTGAAAAAGAAGGCGACGTGGGTGGCGTTTGGAGCGCATCACGACGCTACCCTGGACTTACCACCCAAAACGTACGTTCTACCTATGCACTATCTGACTTTCCTTATCCCAAAGACTATCCAGAGTGGCCTTCAGGCGAACAAGTACAGAAATATTTGCACAGTTATTGTGAAAAATTTTCTTTGCTGGCCGACATTCGCTTCAACCATTTGGTCACCAGCGCCACGCAAGACGAAGATGGCCGCTGGCATGTACAAGTTACTGATACTCACCTTAATCAGACTAGCGACCACGTGTTTGACTATCTGGTGATATGCAACGGCATATTCTCACAACCCACGATCCCAGCCTTTAGTGGTTCTAAAGAGTTTATCAAACAAGGCGGAAAAATCTGTCATACCAGCGAGTTCAATAATATCGATCAGGCACACGGCAAGCATGTGGCCGTGGTGGGCTACGGCAAGTCTTCCTGCGATGTAGCCCAAGCAGTCAGTTCCGTCAGTGCAAGCACTACTGTAGTGGCCCGCAGCCTGATTTGGAAAGTACCGAAAAAGCTATTTAATGCATTAAATTACAAATATTTGTTACTCACTAGGCTTGGTGAAGCCTTATTTGAATATATTGTCTTACGCGGCGCAGAAGCATTCCTGCACGGCCCTGGCAACCGCATCCGTAAATCTATGCTAGGCCAAGTCCAATGGGTCATCACTAAGCAATGTAAGTTAAATGAACTTGGGCTGCACCCACAAAAACCATTTGAGACTATTGCTCGAAGTACCGTTAGCTTAGTGACCGATGGTTTTTTTGAGAACATAAAAAAAGGCACTATTAAGGTAGCTAAAAACACTAGCATCAAACAACTTAAAATGGTGGATGGCAAGGGGCAGGCAGAATTAGATAATGGCGACACCATTGCTGCTGACTTGATTATTTGCGGCACCGGATGGCACCAATCCGTACCTTTTCTAGAGCCTGATATGAATGCCAAAATCAATGATGATCAAGGCAACTTCAGGCTTTACCGCTCCATGATTCCTGTAGGTATTACTAACCTCGCATTTAATGGCTATAACTCCTCCTTCTTTAGCCAGCTCAATTGCGAAATTGGCGCGCTTTGGATCGTTGATCTAATCTCCGGAAAACTCGAGCTACCGCATACCACAACGCAAAACCAAATAATTGACGAGCGTTTAGCTTGGATGCATAAACGGACCGACGGTAAGCACTGCAAAGGCACCAATATTATTCCCTTTTCAATCCACCATATTGATGAATTACTGATGGATATGAAGTTGACCTTGGCACCTTTAACTCGCTTCAAACAGTGGCTTATGCCGGTCAATCCTGGGGACTTCGCAAGTGCCACCAAAAAGCTATTACGCCGCCATCAAGGAAGCTAAATTATGACCACGTCTACCATATACATTACCTCCGCAGACGGTGGAGAATTTGAAGCCTACCTATCACTTCCTGCATCCGGTAAAGGACCAGGATTGGTATTATTACAAGAGATTTTTGGAATAAATGCCTATATGCGCACCATGGCTGATTACTTTGCCGAGGAAGGCTATACGGTGATAGTACCTGACTTATTTTGGCGCCTACAACCCGGGCTAGATTTGGGCTACGATGAAGAGGATTTTCAAACCGCATTTGGTTACTATCAGAAGTTCGACGTTGACCAAAGTATCAAGGACGTTCAAGATACTATTAACCACCTCAAAAGGCTTCCCCAACAAGTGGGTAAGGTGGGTACATTAGGCTATTGTTTAGGTGGCAAGTTGGCCTTTTTAACTGCTGCCAGAACCGATATAGATTGCGCTATTTCATACTACGGCGTCGGTATTGACGAGCATTTAGATGAAGTAGCCCATATCACATGCCCGGTGGTCATGCATTTTGCTGAACTAGACCAGTTTGCTCCGGCTACGGCTGTAAGAGCAATTAGCGAGGCTTGTGCTGGAAATTCGGCACTGGAGATTTACGAATATACAGGCGTAAATCATGCCTTTGCTACCCCCGAACGAGATAGCTACCACAAGCCTTCGGCTCAAATGGCCTACACCAGAAGCATCACCTTGCTACGGCGGGAAATGGGGCCTCTATATGACCTAAGTCAACTGTGGGATACCCATTGCTTACATGAGTTTGCTACCCGAGACGTAGACGCTACTATGGCTACCATGGTGACGCAACCTTATGTGAACCATATCCCCACGATGACCGGAGGCGTTGGCCACAACCACCTGAAACGATTCTATAAATACCACTTTGTTGATGCGAACCCTGAAGATACCAGTTTAATCCCCATTTCTAGGACCATCGGTACCGATCGTATTGTCGACGAACTGCTATTTTGTTTCACCCACACCTGTGAAATAGACTGGATGCTGCCAGGCATTGCGCCTACGGGCAAACGAGTAGAGATACCTTTGGTCGCCATAGTTTGCTTCCGCGGTGACAAACTGTATCACGAGCATATTTACTGGGACCAAGCATCGGTGTTGGTACAAATAGGGAAACTCGACCCACAAGGGCTACCTGTGGCAGGAATCGAAACGGCACACAAGTTACTGGACGAAAACCTACCTTCTAATGAATTAATGTCTAACTCTTGGCAGTCTAGTGAGAGGAAACCGCTGTAATATCGATCAAAAAAGCAGTCATTAAGCAGTGATTTAGTAACCCAAGGCCCAAGAATCACTATACCAGCAACAAACACGCTTGCAGAGTGTGTTTGTTGCTTATTGTTACTACAACAATCAAATAGTTTTCAAAGTATCAGCATCATCGATGCACCTTAAAAAGTTGCATCGATGATTAGCTACTAGGCCTTAATATGAGCTACAACTCCTTCCGAAGCTGCGAAGTTATAGATTGCCTTAACGCTTGAGAAGATACGCTTAACGGAGGCGCCTACTAGCTTTTTATCTAGTATATAGTCTCGGAAGCAATCCGCATCTAACGACGTGTAGATTGCCATGTCTTTTTTTTTGCTTCGGCTTCTATAAGGTAGGCAACGTTGCGCCTTGCTGAGGTCTCAAAGGTGGCAGACTTGGCCTGTGCTTTTAGTTTGATATAGAGGGCCAAAGCATCGCTTAAAGGTAAGGTTAACGATAGTCCGTTATCTATATGAAGAGGGCTATAGCCGAGTGATGTGTCTCAGGATTGATCAACTAATCCCAATCATATTTTTCAATCGCATCCGCCGCCATGGCATAGCCGGTTTCGGCGATCTCACCACTTTGCACGTGAGCGCGAAGTTCACCCGTTACCCAGATGGGTTCCCACGGATCTTTGCTTTTCCAGGGGGCAGGGGTGTGCACCAAGATTAGTTGATTTGGTGGTGGTGGAGGAGTGTGCAGGCAGGCGCCTACGTAAGGAACCAGAATAAAACTATGCATGCCATGGGTGTCTACTTCAAGGGGGACCACAAAACCGGGGATCTTCACCAGCTTGCCATCCAGTTCCCGGTTTAGCAGGTAGCCATTGGGGTCGTATTCTGGGCGCCAAGTATCATTGGCTTCATCAGTAAAACCTTCGCCAATAATTTCACTATAGGGAATGCCCGGCGGAATAAGGTCATCCCATTCCAGTTGTTTTGGTTCAGCAATGGCTGTGCTACTCAAGCAGGTGCACAGTGCCAATACAGCCAGTGTTGTATACTTCATTATGATTTCACCATCATTCCGTCAGCAAGGGAGAAGCGGTAAGCACGCAGTGCTGGTAATACACTAACACAAACGCCTGCGACCATGATGGCAACAATGGCCTGAAGCTCTCTTGCGCTTGGTAATCCCAGTTCTAGCCAGATGCCAAACTGCTGATCAATATAACCTTGTCCCAACCCCAAAAATACGTACACCATTAGCACACCTAACAGGCAACCACTGCCTACCACCAGCAATGTTTCTGTCATTAACAATAGAAATATTGTCCGTGGCCCTGCACCCATAGCCCTGTAGATGGCCATTTCCCGCCGGCGTTCATTCAAGCCGGCAAAAACATTGGCCATCATGCCCAACAACGCCGTGACAATAACCATGGTAGATATTACCAGCAGAGCCGTTTCCGCAACACCCACCAAGTGCCACAATTCCTGCAGGGCAACGCCCGGCATCACGGCTTGTAAGGGTTCATTGGGGTAGTTGTTGATGGCTCTTTGTAAGCTAAATATTTTTATCGGGCTAGTGGTACCCACTAACGCTGCCGTTACTGTTTTGGGTTGCAGTGGCATATCGCGCAGCACCTGAGCTGGGGTGCTTTCGCCAGATTTTT
This sequence comes from Gammaproteobacteria bacterium, assembly GCA_024230095.1. Lineage (GTDB taxonomy): Bacteria > Pseudomonadota > Gammaproteobacteria > Pseudomonadales > Balneatricaceae > Njordibacter. The sequence goes on from JAAERS010000245.1 coordinate 8,371, forward strand.
TGGTACCTTGCTGCCAATCCACATGAATGGCTTCGATGGCTTGTAGAGATACCATTACCGTTCGGTCTACCGGGGTGCCTGTTTTGGCCAATATGCCCGTAACGCGAAATGGGTGTTCATCGTGTTTGCTGAACGACATCAGACCATGAGCTACCACAATGGGGTCACCTAGATGGTAGCCTAATTGTTTGGCCACATCGGCACCAATAACCGTGTCAAAGAGGTCATTAAATGCGTTGCCCTGGGCAAAATTCAACTGCTGGCCGCGACGAAATTGATAGCGCTCAAAGAATTCAGCCGTGGTGCCCATAACACGAAACTGCCGATGACTATCTCCCAGTGA
>JAAERS010000246.1 GCA_024230095.1 Gammaproteobacteria bacterium
CGTTTGTTGGTTATAAGCTGGCAACATATTACTAATTAGTTGAGGATTACTAGCAATCAAACCACTTATTGACGATGCAGTATTGCCCCACGGATTAGTAACGCCGCCTGCTTGTGCATTACCCATTTGTAAAGCTAAGTTACTTTGCTGGCTTCCTGAACCCGTTGCCAGGTTAGCAAGAATTGTTGCGAGATCTGTTCTTAAGCCGCTCGTTTGCTGTCCTTGCTGCGCTGCCAAGTTAGCAATATTTGCCGCTGTTTGCTGATCAATACCAGCCAATGCCGAACCCTGACCAGATTGCAATTGCGCTAATTGCTGTCCGGTCATACCTAATTGATTGGCAACATCTTGACCAGCGCCATATCTTAAACTGGCTAAATTAGATCCTGTACTGCCGTAAATATTAGATAGATTTTGACCTAATGATTGCTGTAGCTGTGCTTGCGATGATCCGCGCTGCATCGCCATTTGGGCTTTTGCTTGTGCTGCCTGTATTTTTGCCTGTAGCGCTGATTGTGCTGATTGCATTTCCATTTGTGCCAAATCACACCCAGCTTGTGATTGTATTCCGGCTTGCGAATCTGCTGCACTTTGCCCACGTTGAGCAAGTGAACGCAAGTTACCTAAATCTTGCTGATAGTTTTGAGAAGCACGACCGGCAGCTTGTTCTTGTAATGCAGATAAAACATTACCTGACTGAGTGCCGCCAGTTGCCGCCGCATTCCTTAGCAATGATTGCTCTTGCTGTTGTTGTAGCCATTGTTGACCTGGTGAAGCTTGATAATCTGCAAAGGCTTGTGCTTGTGCTTCACGGCCTAAAGCACCAGAAAAAGCAGCTTCTTTATCTAAAGCCGTTCTTCCTGTTTCCTCGTAAGGGTTGAAGCGGCTAATAGCGCCCTCGCTGGCTTGTGTTATGTCACCACGACCAGTTGACAGGCCAGCCCTAAGCCCTGAAATACCAGAAGATAAACCTGAGCCTATATCAACTCTAGCAGTGTTTGCCCCTCTTTCTAGGGTGCCAAACGCATCATAAGCGCCTTGAGTTAGCGCGCCAGCTTGTGCGCCTAAAGCAGCCTGCAACGCCTGTTCAGCACCAGACAAACCATAATTACCACTAGGGGCTTGCATTGTGTAAGCCGCTTGAGGCATAACTGAGTCTTGCGCTGGAATAGATGAACCGCCTAATGGCTGCATTTCTTGGTAAACGTTAGGGTTTTGCTCTCTGAGAAGTATTTCCTGCCTCATTGTTTCGCTTGGGAATGAAGCCATAGGATTACCAGTTCTAAATGGACTAACTGGATCACCTGTGCTCAAAGTTCCCAATCTTGCAGGGTTACCTTCAGAATACATAGGATTACCAGCAATTGAGGTTCCAGCCCCACCACCAGAAAAATTAATATTATTTACCGACTCTGTAGGAATGATGGCATTTTCTGATGGCGCAACAATAGTTTGGTGCGTGTCAGGTTGGGCCATACCCATACTTGTGTTGCCGACTGCTGGCACTGAACGAAATGATGATCGGCTGTTTGGTAACATTGAACCAGGCATATTTATAGCTCCTAATATCTTCGTGCTGGGTTGAATCTAAACATTGAATTTAAATCTTGTTGCTGTAACTGCAAATCTTGCGGCGCTTGACCTCTCAAGCTAACTTGTTGAGTCGGCACTTGTTGAGGATTTACTTGCTCTGTTGCAACTTGATTAATGTCAAAAGGTCTTTGTGCCATTGGCTGTTGCGTCATTGGTTGTTGGCGCAATCCGCTAGCATTAGGATCAAAAGGTTGTTGCGGTGCAGCGCCCCTCAATGAAGGTGCTGCTTTGCTTGGCATATCTGGTGACCAATCAGGTGACCATCTATCAGTTATTTTTGGCGGCTGACCTGCTTGTGGCGGCTGACCTGCTTGTGGCGGCTGCTGATTTTGCGGCCTTTGCTGTGGTGGTACTGCTTGTTGCGGCGGTTGAATACCTAAAATAGCGCTCATAGCCTGCTGACCTGAAGTCTGCAGAGTATTAGATGATTGCAAGAAAGCGTCATTCAGTACATTTTGTGCTGAAGCTCTACCTGCAAGTAGATCGCCTCTAGCTTGATTTAAGCTTGTTGAAATATCGCTGAATGCAGGGTTAAATAAGCTTAAAGCGTCAGACCTTGCTTTAGCTGCTGCATCTGAAGAAATCCC
>JAAERS010000247.1 GCA_024230095.1 Gammaproteobacteria bacterium
TGATGAGCGCTGAAGAAGTGCAAGAGTTAAAATTGCAAATCACCCAGCAATCACAAGAATTCAACAAGCTGAAACAATACTTGGATAACGCCAAACGGCAAGAAGAGAATAAGTTTGTGGCTTTCATGCGCCCTAAGTTAGATGCCGTGCTGAAAGCTTATATTGAAGCCAACGATATCATTTTAATTGTGAATAGCAGTGCAGTTGTTTACGCACAGCAGGGCGTTGATATCACGGCCGCTATTACTGCCCTGTTAGATCAGGAGTAGGCTGATGCAACATCATACCCTAGCCGAGTTGGCGGAGTACCTCGATGCTGAGTTGCTCGGTTTAGCTGATTATCCGGTTAATGGTATTGGCACGTTAGCTAGGGCACAAGCACATCAGATCAGTTTTTTGGCCAATATGAAGTACGCCTCTGAGCTAGCGCATTGTGCAGCGGGTGCAGTGGTCATGCATCCAGACCAAGGCTCTCATTTTGCTGGCAATAAGTTACTCATGAGCAACCCCTATTTGGGATACGCTAAGTTGTCGGCATTATTCGCGCAAGGTGCTGCTTATAAAGGTGTTCATGCCACGGCCTCGGTAGCTAGCTCTGCGCAATTGGCAACCGATGTCATCATTGGTCCTGGTGCCGTTGTGGGTGAGGGTGTGCGTCTGGGCAAGGGTGTTGAACTTGGTCCAAATACGGTGGTTGGAGACAACTGCCGTATTGGTGATGACACGCGTTTGGCTGCTAATGTGACTCTCTATCATGGTGTGACGCTCGGTCAAAGAAATATCGTGCATAGCGCGGCTGTGATTGGTTCAGATGGTTTCGGTTTTGCTAAAAATGGTGATGACTGGGTGAAAATCCACCAATTGGGTGGGGTGGTGACGGGCGATGATGTTGAAATTGGCGCGGGTACAACTATTGATCGAGGCGCATTGGATAATACTGAGCTAGGGCATGGTGTGAAGCTGGATAA
>JAAERS010000248.1 GCA_024230095.1 Gammaproteobacteria bacterium
ACAAGCCATCAGCGACCAACTAACAAAGATGCCCTACTACTCAAGCTTTGCCGGCACCTCTAACGAACCTGCCGTCGAACTTTCTCACGAACTGGCCCAATGGTTTGCAGAGGACGGCCTAACACGCGCCTTTTTTACCTCAGGTGGTTCTGATTCCGTAGAGTCGTGTCTACGTTTGGCCCGCCAGTATCACAAGATTCGTGGTGCCATGGGCCGCACCAAATTCATGTCCCTAAAACTAGGCTATCACGGCACCCACTTTGGTGGTGCTTCGGTAAATGGCAACGCGCGTTTTCGTACAGCTTATGAACCCTTGCTACCTGGCTGCTTCCATTTACCGGCTCCGCATGTGTACCGCAACCCGTTCAATGAATCGGACCCGGCCAAGCTAGCCCAACTTTGCTTAGGGGCGGCAGAAGACGAGATTAAATTCCAAGACCCAAGCACCATCGCCGCCTTTATCATGGAACCCATTATCGGGGCCGGTGGCATTATACCCATGCACCCTAGTTACATTGTGGGCATGCGCGAAATGTGCACACGCTACGGCATCTTGTTTATCGCCGACGAAGTCATCACTGCCTTTGGGCGCACCGGCTCTTGGTCAGGCTCCCGCCACTATGGTATACAGCCAGACATGATGTCCACGGCCAAGGCCATTACTTGTGGTTACTTTCCATTTGGCGCCGCCATGATGTCGGAAAAAGTACAAGAAGTGTTTGAGGGCAATAACGACCCTATAGGTGCTATTGGTCATGGGTATACCTATTCAGGGCACCCAGTCGGCGCCGCCGCGGCCCTCGCCTGTTTGGCAGAAACCAAACGCCTAAAAGTAAATGAAAATGCCGCCCTGCGTGGTACCCAACTATTTACCGGCCTACAAGCCCTGCAAGCCAAGTATGACCTTGTTGGCGATGTGCGTGGTGGCGAGGGGCTGATGTGCTGCATGGAACTAGTTACGGATCGAGAAGCCAAAACGCCCCTAGATCCTGCTATTGGCAAACAGTTTGGTAAGATTTGTAACGACAATGGCGTCATGGTCAGAGTAGCAGGAAACAGTATTATGGTGTCGCCACCGCTGATCATCAACCAACAGGAAAGCAACCAGATTCTGGTGGCTTTGGATGGGGCTTTAGCCGCCATTAGCGAATCATAGGCCAAGTAGACTAGCAAGGGCGGAGGCAACTCAGTGAGCGCGGGTATTACTGATTGGTGGAACTTTGAGTGCGTGACTAACACGCCCTATGGGTTGTGGATTTTTTTCTCGACGCATATACCCAGGGCTAGCGCTTGGTAGGTTTTGATGGAGAATAGCCTGTTGCGCCAGGCAACAAGATCCGTTTTTAAATATTCAGTGATCCTGCTGCTTATGTTGCTGGGTAGTGTGTGTTCT
>JAAERS010000249.1 GCA_024230095.1 Gammaproteobacteria bacterium
AAAAAGAACAAAATAACAATGAAAACAACAATCTTAACAACAGTACTCGTACTCTTAAGCCTCGGCCTGTTTGCCCAGGTAAGTATCAACACCGATGGCAGCACCCCTGATGGCAGCGCTATGCTCGATGTAAAGTCAACCGACAAAGGGATGCTCATCCCCCGTATGACTACCGCCCAGCGAACCGCCATCAGCAACCCGGCAACCGGCTTACTGGTTTTTGATAAAACTATAGGCGGGTTTTGGTTTTACGATGGAAGCTCCTGGAACTCGGTTGATGGTGAAGGCTGGATAATTTCCGGTACGGATATGTACTCCGCTGTATCAGGTAATGTAGGTATCGGTAGAACAACCCCACCACATATACTGAGTTTGAAAAAACCTGGAGCAAGTGACATGACATATGTTCGTTTTGAAAGTGGTGCCAACACCAATGGTATCGATATTGGAGCAAGGGGAGGTGGTAGCTTAGGGATCATTCAAAGGGATGCTTTTAGCATTGATTTTTTTACTGATGAAACACAGAGAATGCAGATTACCGCTGATGGCAATGTGGGTATCGGTGCAACAGCCCCCGAAAGTTCAGCCCAGCTGGAGGTGAAAAGCACCGACAAAGGATTTCTGCCACCTAGGATGACACAAGCTCAAAGAGATGGAATCTCAAGCCCTGCAGCAGGATTACTTGTTTATCAAACCGATGAAACACCGGGCTATTATTATTACACCGGTACGGATTGGAATGGCATAACGGGTGCCGGAGCAGGACCAATTTCAACTTCATCCTTGATTGATAGTGATGGCAATACCTACCCGACTATTACCATTGGAAACCAGGTGTGGATGCTGGAAAATTTGCGGGTAACACATTACAGGAATGGCGATGCCATTCCCAATGTAACAGATGATACAGGATGGAGTGGACTTAGTACGGGAGCTTATTGCTGGTATGATAATGATCAGGCAACTAATGAAAAGTACGGAGCCCTTTATAACTGGTATACTGTGGATGATAGCCGCGGACTCTGCCCCGAAGGCTGGCACG
>JAAERS010000250.1 GCA_024230095.1 Gammaproteobacteria bacterium
AATGCGGCCGGCGGTGGTAGCCTTGGCTGGCGTAAGGCCAGTCAATTACCTGCCCTATTTGCCAAAGCAATAGCTAATATGAAAGTCGGCGAAATTAGCCAACCTGTGCGCAATAGTAGCGGGTACCATCTGATAAAGATCATTGAACAACGCGGTCTAGCCGTACAGCAAGTACAGCAGACCAAAGCAAATCACATTCTTATATTGAGCAATGACATCCGCTCGGCCGCCGACACCAAAATACTGGTTGATGATGTTTACCAACGCCTACAAACAGGCACCGACTTTTATAAGCTAGCCCGAAGCTTTAGTGACGATGCCAATACTGCTCTTAAAGGAGGGGACATGGGTTGGCTTAACCCAGGCCAAGTTCCTAACTTTATGCAGGCACAACTGGACACGCTTGGCGATAACGAAATTAGTGCGCCATTTAAAGGGCCTAGTGGTTGGCACATACTGCAGGTCAGTGAACGCCAAACCAAAGATGTGGGGTACAATATGCTGCGCAACAAAGCTCGCACCGCTCTATATGACAGTAAGTTTGCTGGCGAAATGGAAACTTGGTTACGGGAACTGCGCAATCAAGCCTACATAGAGATTCGCTAAGTTGCCAGCTTCATCCTTACCCCGCATTTTAGTCACTGCCGGCGAGCCCGCCGGCATTGGCCCCGACCTATGCCTACAGTTAGCAGGCCCGCAGTCAGGCTGTGAAATTGTTGTCATTGCCGATGCCAACCTGCTGCGCGAGCGTGCGCAAAAGCTAGATATCAGCGTGGATATCATTACCATCACGCCCACCCAACTACCTGGCCCCACCCAATCTCAACAACTCAAAGTTTGGCATGTCCCATTAGCCGATACTTGCCTTGCCGGTTCACTCAATACCAACAACGCCGCTTATGTGCTCGAGACACTCGATATAGCCTGCGACGCTTGTTTAAGTGGCGCCGCCCACGCCATGGTTACGGCACCGGTGCACAAGGCCATTATTAACGAAGCTGGTACTCGCTTTAGTGGCCATACGGAATACCTGCAACAACGTTGTCAGAAAGACAAGGTGGTGATGATGCTCGCTTGTCAAACCATGCGCGTTGCTTTAGCTACCACACACCTGCCTTTGTCAGAAGTGCCTGCGGCTGTGACAGCGCCCAGCCTGCGCCAAGTTATTAGTATTTTACACCAAGAATTGATCATCAAGTTTGATACACCAGAGCCTACAATTTACATTTGTGGCCTAAATCCCCATGCCGGCGAAAATGGCCACCTTGGCCGTGAGGAATTAGACGTGATCATTCCTACTCTGGACAGCCTGAGAGAACAAGGCATGCAATTGGTGGGCCCACTACCGGCTGACACACTTTTTAATCAACACAATCTTGAGCAAGCAGACTGTGTACTGGCCATGTATCACGATCAAGGTCTTCCTGTGCTAAAATATGCGGGCTTTGGTAGCGCGGTAAATATTACACTGGGTCTGCCTATTATTCGCACTTCCGTAGACCATGGCACTGCCCTGGACTTGGCCGCAACCGGCAAAGCCAGTGCCAGCAGCCTCAAGGAAGCCGTACGACAAGCTAGCTTAATGAGTCTTTAATTGGCAACAAAGTCTTTCCTTATTTAGCTGATTATTAGAGTAGAAATCGCCTTATGCCATCACCCCAACAGCACAAACATAAAGCCCGCAAACGCTTTGGCCAAAACTTTCTTCAAGATCAAGGTATCATCCGCCATATCGTGGCTAGCATCCGCCCCCAACCCAATCAAGGTTTAGTGGAAATCGGCCCTGGCCTAGGTGCCATCACCGAGTTTTTACTGGCCGCGGCAGGCGCATTGGATGTTGTCGAGCTTGACCGTGATCTGATCCCACGCTTACGTATTAGCTTTGCCACCTATGGTGACAATTTGCGCATTCATGAAGCTGATGCATTGAAGTTTGATTTCACCCAAATCAACGACCAACCCAATTCGATACGTATTGTTGGCAACCTGCCTTACAATATTTCCACGCCTTTGATTTTTCACTTACTGGAGTACGCCGAACAAGTGCTGGATATGCACTTTATGTTGCAAAAAGAAGTAGTTCAGCGCATGGCGGCCCAAGCTGGCGAGAACAATTACGGTCGTCTGAGCATTATGACGCAATACCATTGCCAGGTAGAAAATCTATTTGAAGTACCTCCAGAAGCCTTTGATCCTCGACCTAAGGTCGACTCAGCTATCGTGCGCCTAGTGCCGTATGGCGAGCTTCCGCACCCAGCTGACAACTTTAAGAACTTCGCCAACTTGGTGCGCTCAGCCTTTGCCCAGCGCCGCAAAACACTGCGCAATAACCTAAAGGGGCAACTCACGCCTGAACAACTGGAAAGCATTGGCATCGACGCGACTTTACGCCCCGAGCGTTTGACAGTTGCAGATTATGTGAAAATAAGCAATTATCACCATCAGCACTGCCAAGCAACTACCAGTGAGAAACAAGATTAAGATGTCTAACTACGACCACGATGAATACGATGTCAACGTAAAAGTAGACACGCAATACATTGCCGAACAATCGGATCCAGAGCGCAACCGTTATGTGTTTGCCTACCACATTACGATCACTAACCAGGGCAGTCAGAGCGCTCAACTACTCGACCGCCACTGGTTGATCACCAACGGTGACGGTGAGTCTCAGGAAGTTAGTGGCAGCGGCGTAGTCGGACAACAACCCGTCATTGAGCCTGGCAAACAACATCGCTACACCAGCGGCACCGTGCTGGGCACTCGCGTCGGCAGCATGAGCGGACAATATGGCATGAAGGCCGCTGATGGCCACGAATTTACCGCCAAGATTGCGCCATTCACTTTAGCCTACCCCCACGCCCTGCATTAATGGCGACCTATGCCGTTGGCGACTTACAAGGTTGCTTGGATCCTTTGCAGCGACTCTTGGAGCGCGTAAGATTTAGTGACCAAGACCAACTTTGGTTAGCAGGTGATCTGGTTAACAGAGGTCCCCAGTCCCTAGAAACCCTGCGCTTTGTTATGAGCTTAGGAAAACGCGCCAAGGTGGTACTGGGTAATCACGATTTACATCTGTTAGCACTGCATCATGAAGCCACCAACCTGAGTATAGACCCAACTTTAGCCGCTATTTTCGCCGCACCTGATCGTCAAGAACTGATGACTTGGCTACAGAGCTTGCCACTTCTTCACTACAGCCGTAACTACAACACAGTGATGACCCATGCCGGCATCCCGTCCTGCTGGAATCTAGCCACAGCTCAACAACTGGCTGAAGAAATCCACCAAGTATTAACGGGGCCACAACAACACCACTACTTTGCCAATATGTATGGTAATCAACCCGATATTTGGCATCCAGACCTAAGTGAGCCTGAACGCTGGCGCTGTATTACCAACTACTTTACTCGCATGCGCTTTACCGATCCACAAGGTCGTTTGGAACTCAAGACCAAGCACAAGCCTCACCAAGCGCCAACAGGTTATGCACCCTGGTTCACTTACAAAAGCCAAGTGTCATGCCAACAAATATTTGGACACTGGGCCGCCCTAAAAGGAGAAACCGGCTTAGAGACCATCGTTAATCTTGATATGGGGTGCGTCTGGGGAGGTCATTTAAAAATGCTTCGCCTTGATGATAAGCAAACATATATTACTGCTTGTTTATAATATAAGTTTTTGCTAATATTTTAGATTCTTATATTGTCCGCCCATAGCGCAGGGAACAAACACATGACCCAACTTCAAATTTTAGACCCTACCGGTTTGCAAGATAAAATCGATGCTGGCGCTTACGTCTTGGATATTCGTGACGTCAACAGCTATAATGCCAACCATATCAAAGGCAGCCAACGTATTGATAACAGCAACCTCGCCAGCTTTTTGGCAGAAGCCAACAAAGACAAAGCCGTTATTGTCTGTTGTTACCACGGCATAAGTTCTATGCAAGCTGCCGAAGTATTTATTAATCAAGGGTTTGAAAACGTGTATAGCCTAGAAGGTGGTTTCAATACTTTCTGCACGACTCACCCGCAAATGTGCGCCTGACTTAAGGCCTTACAAGTGGACTAAGTGCAACCAAACTGGCAAACCTACATCGTTGGAGGCGCTGTTCGAGACCGACTCCTCGGCATCCCGGTATACGATTACGATCATGTGGTTGTGGGTGCCAGTCCGCAAGATTTGCTAGACCTTGGTTACACACAAGTCGGCAAAGATTTTCCCGTTTTTCTGCACCCCACCAGTAAGCAAGAATATGCGCTTGCCCGCACCGAACGTAAAGCCGGGCGGGGATATACAGGTTTCACCGTATTTGCCGCAGCCGATGTCACGCTTGAGCAAGATTTGCAGCGCCGCGACCTCACCATCAACGCTATTGCAGAATCAACCAACGGCGAGCTAGTCGACCCTTATGGTGGTCAACAAGATATTCAACAAGGCGTATTACGCCATGTATCACCGGCCTTCTCTGAAGACCCCCTGCGGGTGTTACGCCTAGCTAGATTCCATGCGCACTTGCATCACTTGGGATTTAGCATCGCTCCCGAGACCAAAGCCTTAGCAAAACAATTAGTGGACTCGGGTGAACTGCAGGAAATTGCCAAAGAACGCTTGTGGCACGAAACCCAAAAAGCCATGCGCAGCTCTAGCCCTTGGATCTATTTTACTACCTTGTTAGAACTAGGCGCCTTGCAACAGCTGTCTCCGCCTTTGGCCAAATTATTACAAGGCAAAAAAAATCCATTAGGTCTTCTGCAAGCGGCAAGTTCACTGTTCACTGAGGCCGATGACCGTTTAGCTATCCTTTTACAGGCCTTGAACAAACCGCAAATCGAGAGCTTAGGTGAATCTTTACGCTTACCTAAAAACACGCTCCAACTGTGCGTGCAGCTAAGTAAACACCGACGTCAAATCACACACTACCCAGAGTTGAAAGCCGAGCAAAAACACACTTTATTGAACAATTGTGGCGCACTAAGGAACCCACAACGACTAAAACGCTTAGTCAAACTGTGTGGCTTACTGCACAGTCAAGGGCAAATGGAACTGCCAGAACTGAACTTTGGCGTCAGCCTGTGGCAACAAATCGAAAAAGGCTTACTTGCTGCTCAGCAGATTAGCTCACAGGGCTATATCTCACAAGGACTGCAAGGCAAAGCCCTAGGTGAGGCCATCAAGGCAGGGCAAATCGCCGCCATCGCCCAAACCTAACAGACTTTTGAGGGTGCTTCAGACATTGAAGTCCAAAGAAAAAGGGACACTCGCCGACAATAAGTCACTAGCCTGCCACAGTTCACCTATGGTCTGCTGAGAGCCAGGATAAAGCAGGCTTGGCGCCAAATCAGCCAAAGGCTGCAACACATAAGCTTGCTGCAATACGTCATTACGCGGCACATTTTCGGTCGAGCTGACCAAAGACCCATATAAGAGTACGTCCATATCTAGTCGATGAGAACTTGGTTGCGGTAGGCTGCGCTCTCGGCCATGCTGGGTCTCAACCTGCTTGATCCAAGAGCGCAAGGCGCTGAGTGATAGTCTCGTTTCAAAACCCACCACCATATTTAGAAAATCTGGACCATGTATGCCAACAGCCTGAGTCTGGTAAACTGGAGACAACTGCAATTGAGCAAATGCCAGCTGTAATGCCGACACGCCAGCTTGCAAGCACCGCTCAGGGTCTATGTTAGCCCCTAAGCCCACATAAACCTGCACTGTCATGCGGGTTTAGTGCCTCGCTCAATCATCACGCCCACATCTTTTGCCTCTGGTACGGCACCTGGCTTACCCAGTTTTAGGCGCACAAATGGCACCGGGAATGTTTGCAACACTAAAGCCGCGACCTCTTCGGCCATAGTTTCCACAAGCAAGAATTCACTCTTGGCGATAAAATCCATAATGCAATCCGATACGTCCTTATAACTGACTGTGCGATCAATGTCTTCGTTAGCCGCTGAAGCACGAATATCAACGGCCATCTCCAGATCAAGTACGACCTTTTGTTTGATGGTACGTTCCCAGTCAAAGATACCTATCGTTGTTTCTACAGCCAGGCCATGTATATAAACCGTATCCACCTTGCTCTCCTATATGTACTTATTATGGGTATTACTTGGTTAATAATATCATGGCGCAAACCGTGTTATACGCCGTTACTTAATTGCTGCCAACTCAGCCAAAGGCCAACGTGGACGGATATGCAACCTTAAATCATCAGCGGCCCCAGCTTGCAAGCGCAAAGCACCCGCAAAAGCGATCATAGCGCCATTGTCGGTACAATAAGCCGGACGCGGATAGTACACCTTTGCACCTAGTTTTTGCGTGGCCTGTTGCAACTTGGCCCGCAAGCGCTGATTGGCACTAACACCACCGGCCATCACCAACACCTGGTTATCTGACTGCTGCAAAGCACGCCGACACTTAATGGCCAATGTCTCTACCGCAGCCTGCTCGAAAGCCAAGCAAATATCGGCCTTATCCTGCTCACTTAGTTGGCCATTAGGGCTTTGTTTTTGCAATTTCTGGATAGCATAGAGTGCCGCCGTTTTTAAACCACTAAAACTCATATCCAAACCAGGCCGGTCTACCATAGGGCGTGGAAAAACAAAACGCCCCTCTTCCCCCTGTAAAGCATAGCGAGCCACATGCGGGCCTCCTGGATAATCTAGGTCCAACATCTTGGCAACCTTATCAAAGGCTTCCCCGGCGGCATCATCGATGGATTCACCCATGAGTTCATAGCAGCCTAAAGCACTCACATTGACCAGTTGCGTATGGCCACCAGAAACCAACAAAGCGACAAACGGCGGTTTGGGTGCGTTCTCCTCCAACAGCGGTGCCAGCAAATGGCCTTCCATGTGATGCACACCTATGGTTGGTACTTGCCATGCCATACCCAAAGCGCGACCTGCGGCAGCACCGACCATCAAGGCGCCAATCAAGCCTGGCCCGGCCGTATAGGCCACACCATCAATGTCAGCGTATTCTAGGCCTGCTTGCTCAAACACTTGGCGCAGCAAAGGCACTAGTTTACGAATATGATCACGCGACGCTAGTTCAGGTACGACACCGCCATATTCAGCATGCACCGCTACTTGACTGTACAGGGCCTCAGCCAATATCCCATGCTGGGTATCAAAAATGGCCACGCCGGTTTCGTCACAGGAGGTTTCTATACCTAGAACTTTCATAATTGTTAGGTTCTGGGCCAATCGGGCCACTTTAAAAACATACGTTAAAGGGGTTGCAACTTATCTTTACAACCCCCCTTCTTGGTAAATTGAATTTTACCTGTGACGGCGCGCCTTGGCTATCAAAACGCCACCCAATCGACCTAAAACTTTTTCACAAACAGTCTTTACACCCCCTAAATCAAAGAGTAGAATATGCGGCCTTAAACATATGCCGTGTTTTTGTTCTTGTCAGCGAAATAAGTAACAATGCACGAAAATTAAACAAGATAACGATCACTACTTATTGCGTTATCTATAAACAGGTAGAAATATGCCGGCTGTAAAACTGAAAGAAAACGAACCATTTGATATTGCTCTACGTCGCTTCAAGCGTTCGTGTGAAAAAGCTGGCGTACTCGCTGATGTACGCAAGCGTGAGTTCTACGAAAAACCTACTAGCGTTCGCAAGCGCAAAGCCGCTGCTGCTGTTAAGCGTCACGCTAAGAAAGTATCTCGCGAAAATCGTCGTCACGTACGTTTGTACTAAGACGGTTTTGCTGTAGCTTAAACCCTGTTAAGCTACCACAATGCCAGACTCTGCCACCCAAAACATTGGTGATGGCGACAACCTGGGGGCGGTTTTCAGTTACCCGCCCCTTTGTTGTTTCTGGCATTTACATAACTGAGCCCTATACTGACCACTTCTTCATTAGCGCGAGGCCACTATGTCTGATCTAAAGTCCCAACTTAAAGATGCCCAAAAGCAAGCCATGCGTGCCAAGGAGAAGCAACGTCTGATCGTGATTCGCTCCATGCTGGCGGAGATCAAACGCGTAGAGGTCGACGAACGTATCGAACTAGATGATGCCCGCATACTGGCTATCCTAGATAAGATGCTCAAGCAACGTCGTGATTCCATTAGTCAATTTGAAGCCGCCAATCGTAACGACCTAGCTGACCAAGAAAAATACGAATTGACGGTAGTACAAGAATTCTTGCCCACACCTTTAACCGAAGCTGAAATTGCTGACCTCATTGAAGCGGCTGTGGTTGCTACTAGCGCCTCTAGCATGCAAGACATGGGTAAAATTATGGGACAACTAAAGCCGCAACTACAGGGCCGTGCTGACATGGGCAAGGTGAGCGGACAAATCAAAGCCCGTTTGAGCTAACTAGCTTTCAGGCGCCAACGTGTCTGCCCAGCAGTCCCACCGCATCCCCCAAGACTTTATCGACACCCTGCTCGATCGCACGGATATTGTGGATGTCATAGACAGCCGCGTAAAACTCAAACGCAGCGGCCGCAACTATTCCGCCTGCTGCCCTTTCCACAAAGAAAAAACACCGTCTTTTAGTGTGGCGCCCGACAAGCAGTTTTATTACTGTTTTGGTTGTGGCGCAGGTGGTAACGCCATTGGCTTTCTCATGGAACTGGAACACTTGAACTTTCCAGAAGCGGTAGAAGAGCTAGCCCGCAAGGCCAACCTAGAAGTACCCAAACAAGAGCAGCATTTATCGCCGGCAGCAATGGCCGCCCAGCAAGCCAAGACTCAGGCTCGCAACCAAGCTTATGACCTGCTAGAACAGTCTAACAACTTCTATCAAAAGCAATTGCGCCAACACGCCCAGCGCAAACATGCCGTTGATTACCTGAAGGCGCGCGGCCTAAGTGGTAAAATTGCCCAGCGCTTTGGCATTGGCTATGCCCCTAGCGGCTGGCAGAATCTGATTGACAACATTAGCACCTCAGATTCGACACTGGATGCTTTGGTGCAATGCGGCATGGCCGTAAAAAAAGCTGATAGCCAACGCGTATATGATTTCTTTAGGGAGCGTATCATGTTCCCTATACGCAATAGCAAAGGCAAGGTCATCGCCTTTGGCGGCCGAGTACTGGGTGACGCCAAACCCAAGTACCTGAATTCACCAGAAACCGAGGTGTTTCACAAAGAAAAAGAACTCTACGGTCTCTACGAGGCGCGCCAACACGAACGTAACCTAAAACGCATACTGGTAGTCGAAGGCTATATGGATGTTGTAGCCTTGGCACAACACGACATTAACTACGCCGTGGCTACCTTAGGCACCGCCACCAGCCGCTTCCACCTTGAGCGGATATATAAAATAGTCAGCGAAATCATTTTTTGTTTTGATGGTGACGCCGCGGGCATTAAGGCGGCTGTGCGGGCCATGCACACTTGCGTAGAGTTTATGAGTGATGGCCGTCAGGCACGTTTCTTATTGCTCCCCCAAGGCGAAGATCCAGACACTCAGGTACGCAAAGAAGGCGCCGAGGCACTAAGCCAACGCATTGCCGACGCCACCCCATTTAGTGAATTTTTGTTCCAGCAGCTGTCACAAGATCTAGACATCCACAACCTAGAACATCGCGCCAAACTGGCAACCGACATCATGCCGATTATTCAAGCCATGCCCAAAGGCCTAATGCGCAGCATGATGATCAGCAAGTTGGAAGATATCACTGGCCTGAACCAGGATACCCTAGCCCAATTGACCGCCGTAAGCGAACCCAGTGCGCCGCCAACTCCCACTGTTAGCAACCAGCAGCAAGAAGAACAAGAACCTAGCACACCGCCCAATGATTTCCATGGCGAGCCGTCGCATTACCAAGACTATCTTGATCAGGCTCCAACTAGCGATTATTTTGAAACCAGCGGCGACTGGACCAAAGACACCCACGGGTCCGAGCAAGCTTACCCTAGTGACACGGGTTATACACCTCATCAAGCAACCACATACAGCAAGAAGGGCGAATTTAAAGACCACAAAGGTACCACTTCAAAACCTTGGCAAAACCAAGCGCGCCAGGCTATAAAAGTGCAAAATCCAGCACAAGCTGCCATACGCTTAATTTTACGCAACCCAGAATTAGCCCAAGCCCACAGTGCTATCCCAGCACACCTGCGCCAATTGCGCATGCCCGATGCTAGTGCATTGGTGCAGATTTTGGAAATTTGCCAACAGGTGCAAGAGCAGTTGCAGCGCCCCCCTAAAGCCGCCGAACTACAAAGTGAATGCACCGTTTTAGACGCTTGGCCCATGATGCGCAATCTGGCCGGCTTAGAATCATTGGTAGTTGCCAGCGATGATGCCAGCCAACTAAGCGAGGCAATCGATAAATTACATCACCATTATTTTGACCAGCGCTTTGAAGATTTAAGCGACACCTTGCGCCGTGCTCATAGCGGTGCAGAAGCGGACACAGCCAAGCAACAACTAAAATCTTTGCTAAGTGAAAAAGAAGCCTTGCATAAAACCAAAAAATATGGAGAATGAACCTTCTTCAAAGGCCCAGATAGGGACCTTTCGGCAAGGGCCAAGCTGCATTTATTATACATGACAGACTTGAAAAATAGCCCACGTAACGCCATCTATACTGCACATACTTATTAAAGTGCACACATCAATTATTCCGCGATTTATCTGGAAGATGCGAGCTCGTTCCACTATAATGGTCGGCTTGCGTTATTTCCTGCAATTCGCTTAATTTTAAAAGGGTTTCTATGGCTGCCAACGAACAACAGTCTCGTCTAAAAGAACTCATTACCAAGGGCCGTGAACAAGGCTTTTTGACCTACGCTGAGGTTAATGACCACCTACCAGAAGATATCGTCGATCCTGATCAGGTTGAGGAAATCATTGGCATGATCAACGACATGGGCATTACTGTTTCCGAACAAGCGCCCGATGTTGAAACCCTGCTCATGACCGACGGCGACTCTACCGACGAGGCCGCCGCCGAAGAAGCTGCCGCTGCCCTGGCCGCTGTAGAAACCGAAGCCGGACGTACTACTGATCCAGTACGTATGTACATGCGT
Organism: Gammaproteobacteria bacterium; assembly: GCA_024230095.1. Lineage (GTDB taxonomy): Bacteria > Pseudomonadota > Gammaproteobacteria > Pseudomonadales > Balneatricaceae > Njordibacter. The sequence continues at coordinate 11,012 of JAAERS010000250.1, forward strand.
GAAATGGGCACCGTCGAGCTATTGACTCGTGAAGGTGAAATCGTTATTGCCAAGCGCATCGAAGAAGGTTTGCGGGACGTTATGGCGGCGCTAGCCCTCTACCCTAATAGCGTACAAACTGTTCTTAATGCCTATAAAGAAACCTTGAAAGAAGAGGATGGCATCCGTCTAAGCGATCTATTCAGTGGTTACATTGACCCTGATGGCGAACCTGATCCCGACCCTGTCAACCCCACCACAGTTAACCAAAATAAAACTGAGGGGGACGACGAAGAGGAAGAAGAAACGGATAACGGCCCAGACCCCATTGAAGCCGCCGAGCGTTTTGGCGAACTAGAAAAGCAACTGAAAAAAACCATGGCCGCCGAAGCCAAACACGGCCGCGCTAGTAAACAAGCCCAAAAAGAATATGCACTGCTGGGCGAGCTGTTCTCCCCCATCAAGCTGGTGCCTAAATATTTTGACTTGGTTGCCACTACGCCACGTAGTGCTCTGGCACTGATTCGTGAACAAGAACGTACCGTGAGCCAAGTTTGTTTGCGCCGCGCCAAAATGCCACGCAAAGTATTCTTGGCCGAATTCCCTGGCAACGAAGCCAATACAGATTGGGCCGACGAACTGATCGCGCGTGACGAAGCCTACTCTCCGGCCATCAAACGCCATGCCATGGACCTGCGCCGCGCCCAACGGAAGTTAGGCGCCGTTGAACAAAAAGCCACCTTGCAGCTTACCGAAATTAAAGAAATCAACCGCAAGATGTCCATAGGCGAAGCCCGTGCACGCCGCGCCAAGAAAGAAATGGTTGAAGCTAACCTGCGCTTGGTTATTTCCATTGCCAAAAAATACACCAACCGAGGTTTGCAATTCTTGGACCTAATCCAAGAAGGCAATATCGGTTTGATGAAGGCCGTCGATAAGTTCGAATACCGACGTGGTTACAAATTCTCCACCTACGCAACCTGGTGGATACGTCAGGCCATTACCCGCTCTATCGCGGACCAGGCACGCACTATCCGTATTCCAGTTCACATGATTGAAACTATCAACAAACTGAACCGTATTTCGCGCCAGATGTTGCAGGAAATGGGTCGTGAACCCACACCAGAAGAGCTGGGCGAACGGATGGACATGCCGGAAGACAAAATTCGCAAGGTATTGAAAATCGCCAAAGAACCCATCTCTATGGAAACTCCCATCGGCGATGACGAAGATTCCAACTTGGGCGATTTTATCGAAGACGCCACCATGGACTCGCCTATTGACACCGCCACCAGCGAAGGTCTGCGCGAGGCCACACGCGACGTTTTGGCCGGCCTAACTGCCCGTGAAGCCAAGGTTCTGCGTATGCGCTTCGGTATCGAAATGAACACCGACCACACCCTAGAGGAAGTGGGCAAACAATTCGATGTAACCCGTGAACGCATTCGTCAGATCGAAGCAAAAGCGCTGCGCAAGCTGCGTCATCCAGTACGCTCCGACCACCTAAGAAGCTTCATCGAAGAGTGATAACAACTGGGGCAGGTAAAAACCTGCCCCCAATTACCCAAATTAAAAATATTTACACCTAAAATGCAATTAAAACAGCATTTTAGGCATCAGGAATCTTGCCCAAATCCAATAGCTTGGGTATCATTCCACCTCCCACAGGGGCCTGTGGCGCAGCGGTTAGCGCAGCGGACTCATAATCCGTTGGTCCTCAGTTCAAATCTGAGCAGGCCCACCATTTTCAAAGCCTACGCTGCATTCAGCGTGGGCTTTTTTGTTAGTTGCTTCAACTGATGTATCAAGGTAACGCAAAGCGCCTATTCGATTAACTAAAGACTTAGTTATGATCGGTACTTTGCATGTCGGAATGATCCATTGTCGTAGTGGCATGGGTATGCGCCACAGTATCCCCCGAACCCGCCATGAAAGGCTCATACAAACGATCAACAAATGGGCTAGCTATATTATAAATAAGCCGCCACTGCCCTGTCATTTCCAGCTCAATAACAAACATATACTGACCAGCTGTATCCGCAACCGGCATGGCCATCACCGGCTTGATATTATGCGCCATAGGCATGGAAGGCATATCAGCACTAACGCTGAGGATGGCGTCAGTGACTGGATGACTATGCCGCGACAGGTTAACCTTACACATATAATTCAGTTCCTGTGCGTGGGCTATACAAGTCGTCTTGGTGGTGATCATATCAGCCTGTATGACGCCAGCGGTGAAGGTTAGAGCTATTCCCATGGCATAGTTCATTGCATTTTTCATTGTTACTCTCCTGATTGAAACTTACCGTTATACATTATTTTTCTCTGTTCAATGACAACCCCACTCGGTACATTGTGTTCACCGGTAACCAGCACACCAACCCCCTTACTGCGTAGATCTGCCAGCACCTGCCATAGCTTATCTCTGGGGCTATCCGATAATCCCAGCAATGGTTCATCAGCCAACAGATAATGTGGCTTCGTAAGCAGGGCTCTGGCCATGGCCAGCATCTGTGCTTGACCACCACTTAAGACATAGGCGGGCTGATCCAATAGTGGAGCCAGCTCTGGAAAATACTCCAGCACTTCCAAAATACTGCCCTTCTGGCCAGATACATGGAGTCCAAATTGCAGATTTTCCCGAGTCGAAAGACGTGCAAACACCTGCCTTCCCTCCGGTACAAGAGCGACGCCAATGCGCAATAATTGCGCCGGTGAACGGCGGTTATTGAGCTGACACTGATCAAGCCACACCTTACCTTGTGCAGGCACCGCGCCAATGATCGCTTTAAGAAGACTGGACTTGCCCGCACCATGATGCCCTTCTATCACATTAATTGTCGCCGGAGCGATGGACATACTTACTTTATCTACTGCCTTAAGCACCCCATACTGTACACAAAGCTGGTCCAGTTTTAGCATCCGCCAACTCCTAATTGCAGCCCTTGGTTAAGATGCATTTCCACCACCAAGTCGGTCACCATGGTCATAAAATCAAGCCGGTGCTCCACCACTACCAAAGCAGTTTTCCGGTGCAGATGTTGCTGCAAAAAGCCCCCAAACTCATGTAGCTCATCGACCGTTAAACCAGCCGAAGGCTCATCCAGGAACAGTACTTCAGGCTGTGCCGCCAATCCTCGTATGACTTCCGCTTTACGCAGCATTGGCAAAGGGATTTCATCCGCAAACAGAGGTAAGCTTGATTGCAGACCGCTAGACTGCAGCAAAGCATCTAATCTGGCTCTGCACTCAGGCGTACGGGCAACCAATAATAACTGCTCCCCTAAGGTTGATGTTGCTAAAAAGCGTGTGGTTTGAAAAGTTCGCCGAATTCCCGCTTGCGCAAAGGCCCAAGCAGGGCGGTGAGTTAATGTACGCTCGCGGAGTTTGATATGACCAACATCCGGCGTTAGAAAACCCGTGGCAATATTGATCAAGGTAGACTTGCCCACCCCATTTGCGCCGGTAATGCCCAATCGTTCCCCTGGGTGCAGTGTTAACGATATATCCTTTAACACCTCAACCCCACCAAAGGATTTACTTACACCTTGCAGGCTAAACACGCCGGCGCCCCCAACGTCTTCGCAGTCGAGCGACCAACCGAGGGCTGGCAATCCCCTCAGGTCGGAATACCAGCAACAGCGCTACCAGACCACCAAACAAAATCATGCGGTAAGCCGCTAATTGACGAATACTTTCCAGTAAGCCAATATCAAGCATAACCCCAAGCAAAGGCCCAAGAGGCGTACCAAGGCCGCCTATAATTGAGTACGCCAGACCATGCACGCCTAACATCACGCCAAACATAGCTGGTTCAATATGGGTATTAAAAAGGGCAAACAAACCACCGCCAAAACCTGCTACAGCGCCAGACAGAGCAATAAAAACCAGCCGGTATCGATGGGGGTTAAACCCCTGAGACTGAGCCAGAACAGGATCATTACCCACCATACGCGCCGCCAGCATTAGGTGACTGCGTTGCAGACCAAATAACAACACCAGCAGTATCAGCAGACACGTTGCTGCCAGCAGCAAAAAATCTGTTACCGCATAATTATGCTCAAAAATCCAGCGGATATTGGAAAATCCCTCAGGCCCATCAGGGCCGATTTCTCGACCATCAATGAGCTGCGTAAAGCGGATATGCAACAGAGAAAAGCGCAACAACTCAGCAAAACAAAGGGTGCTGATGGCAAAGTAGAGTCCTGACAGCCTAATGGTAAGAAAACCCAATAACAGCGCACAGACCGCCCCAGCCAGCATGCCAGCCAACAAGCCCCAGACAATATGAGCACCCGCCAGAGCCGTTACCGAGGCAGTAAGATAAGCCCCAATACAAAAAAACGCCTGTTGACCAAAGGATACCTCACCTACCACCAACACCAGATAGGCAGAAAGGGCCAAAAAAGCAATAAGCGTCATATTGGTCAAGACCGAAGCAAGGTACAGATCCATACTTTACACCCGCTCCTGTGCCGCATTGTCGGTACGATAAATCTTGACTCCCATAAGCCCACCAGGCCTGATAATCAGTACCAAAAAAACCAACCCAAAGGTCACCATATCCCGAAATTCAGCGCCCAAGGCGGCCCCGGCATGAGTTTCTACCAGACCCAGTATAAGCCCTCCAACAACGGCTCCCAGCAAAGAACCCACCCCACCAATAATCATAGCCATGAGGCCCTTGAAGGTGCTCCATAGGCCAAATAATGGCGTTGCGTAGCCATCAGCAGATAAAATCATAAAGGCTGCCACACCGCCCAAAATACCCGCCAGAAAAAACACCACAAACCCCAGCCATGACACTCTGGCACCTAACAAGTGAGCACTTTCAGGGTTATCTGCTGTAGCCCGAATCAACAGCCCAAGACGGGTTTTGTAAAGCAGAATATACAACAGCATGATACTTACTAGGGCCATACCAAAATGCAGTAGTTGATCACCTCGCACAGAGAGTTCTCCCAACCATAATGTAGGTACTTCAAGGCCTTGATAAGCATGGGTTCGTTGCGGCAGCAGCTGGGAGGAAATTTCATCCAATTGCATCCAGATCGCAAAACTGGCAATCATTGCTGTCACGGCCCCTCTGCGCTGGCTATGGGGAGCAAAGCACAGGCGTTCCACATAGGCTGAGGCCAAGGCTGCACCAGCCATAGTGACAAGGAATAAACCCCATGCCCCCCAGCCCAACAGGGGTTCAAGATAAATAGCCAGAGAAGCACCAAACAGCAGGCATGCACCAAAGGCCAGATTAATGCGCCGCATAATACCAAATACTAAGGCAAAACCCAGCCCTAACAGGGCATAGGTGGAACCGACCATCAAACCATCAAGACTTGTCTGTATCACTTCCATGGGCGCTCACCTTATGTGTTAGCTACCGCCAAGATAGGCGCGCTTGATGACATCATCATCTTTTAGCTGATCTGGGGTACCACTAAACGTCACCTTGCCCTGATCCAGCAAATAGAAATAATCGGCTACCTGCAAGGCCTTAGTAGCATTCTGCTCTACCAATAAGATGGACATGCCATCTTCATTGAGCTGTTTAATAATGGCAAAAATTTCATCCACAATTAACGGCGACAAACCTACGGAAGGTTCATCCATAAGCAATATGCTCGGCCGCGACATCAAGGCCCTGGCTAACGCCAGCATCTGCTGTTCACCACCCGACAAGGTGCCGGCTGGTTGATCATGGCGAGCCTTAAGTATAGGAAAGCGGGTATACATCTTGTCAATATCATCACTCACTTGGGCTGCCATAGCCCGACTTTGGGTAAAGGCACCGGCCAACAAATTTTCGTGTACCGACATGTCGGCGAAAACCAGACGGTTTTCTGGAACCAGTGCCAAACCTTGTCGCAGTACTTTGGGTGCACCCAGACCATTCAAACTATGTCCTAGTAAGCTAACACTGCCAGCGTCCTCTGACAGTATGCCAGCCAAGGTAAACATGAGGGTGGTTTTTCCAGCACCGTTGGGGCCTAGAATACACGTCACATCGCCCTGCTTGGCTTCTATTGATACCCCTTTCAGAGCCTTTATCAAACCATAGGATGTAACTAGATTATTTACGCTTAACATTAATTGCCCCCTCCCTGTGCATTTTCTGATGAACCAAAATAAGCCTCTTGCACTAACTTATTATTCTGGATTTCAAGCGGGGTGCCCTGCGCAATTGGCCTACCAAAGTTCAACACGGTAATACGATCAGTTACATTCATCACCAATTCCATCACATGTTCGACCAACAGCACGGTCATACCCATTTCTTTCATGGCCAGCACGCGATGACAGAGATCTTTGACCTCAGCAGAGTTCATGCCAGCGGCCGGTTCATCCAACAGGATAATCTTAGGTTTAGCCGCCATAGCCCGTGCCAACTCCAAGCGGCGCTGCTCCCCAAAAGCCAAATTACTGGCCAAATGATCAGCCTTATCTCCCAAACCAGAGAACTCTAGCAATTTCTGAATTTCCTGCCGGCGCGACGTTGAGCGCCCAAACCAGTTGGATACCCAGCCCTGTTCCTGACCCGGTTGATCGCGCCAGGCCACCCACAAATTTTGCCAAACAGTCAGATCACCAAATAACCTGATGTTTTGGAAGGTACGAGCGACTCCCGCATCGACTCTTTGATGTGGAGCGATAGCACCCAGATTGATATTACCCAACATAATTTCCCCATCGGTGGGTGGAAAAATGCCACATACCAAATTAACAGTGGTGCTTTTACCAGAGCCATTGGGCCCAATAAGGCCAAATACCTCACCCTGTTTTATTTTGAAGTCAAGCCCATCTACAGCACGTACACCGCCGAAATGCTTAACCAGATTACGTACTTCAAGCATCTGCCTTTTCTCCCTTTGTCAGCCTTCCCAGCAGCTTTTTCAAATCCTCCAATAAATGTCCATCAAGGAGACCTTGTGGTCGCAGGTTCATAACCAGAATAATCAGCAAACCAAAAATGAGGTTGCGATAGTCACCCATAAATCGAAGGCCCTCAACAATTACGCCTTGGATAAATATCACCGCCAACAAGGTCCCCATAACGCTGCGCAAGCCACCAATAATGGGATAAGAAACCGCAAAAGTAGCGAGTAAAATAACGAAGGTATGATGATCTACATAAGTGGTCGAATGGGCAAATAATCCACCACCAATGCCAGCGATAACGCCACCTCCAGTCATGGCTGCCACCTTAACCATAGTGAGGTTGATGCCGGAGCTTTGCGCGGCCAACTCATCAGTGCCAACAGCGCGCAATACTGCACCAGCCCGCACCTGATCCAACCACCACAAAGCCAACATCACCACTATCACCATAAACCAGATCAAGCCAACAATATGTATCTGCTCCCAACCGTTAGCGGCAAAATAACGAATTTCCCTAAATCCTTGAGTGCTATCTGGCCCAACCTCAAGACCATTGACATTAACCCGCCAACTGAGATTAAAGAAAAACAGCCGTACAATTTCAGAAAAGGAAATTGTCGCTACTACCAGCATCAGTCCTTTGACTCGCAAAGCAGGAAAGCCCACCAAAAAAGCAAAGAAGCCCGCCGTAAAAGCCCCGATGGCCAAAGCCGGAAATATATTCCAGGTGAAAATTACGGTCAAAATGCCAGAAACATAAGCGCCAATGGCGAAAAAACCAACCTGAGCCAGACTCAACTGGCCTGTAAGCAACAACAAATAAGCCGACAGACCGAGCAGAGTATGTACTCCAATAGTCTGAAAAATACCTAATAAATATGTCATGGTATCAATCCCGGTTGATGGTGGTGCCAAATAGCCCATTGGGGCGGAACACCAGGAATAAGAAAAGCAGCAAAAACACGTAGATGTCACGTTCGTTGACGCCACGCACTAGAAGGAAAAGACCTTCCGCTGCACCAACAGCAAAGCCAGCAATAATAGCGCCGCGAATGCTACCAAGCCCCCCAATAACTGTGACAATCAGTCCTTTAATGGTCAAGGGCAAGGTCAACAAGGGTGACAAAACACCAACCGAGGCAGCCAGTAAACAGCCAGCAAAGCCACCCAATACGCCAGCTAGAACAAAGGTTGTGCCATTGGTTCTGTGGGTTGGAATACCGCATAGCAGTGCCGCTACAGGCTGCTGCGATGTGGCTCGAGTACCCAAACCAAGCTTGGTTCTGTACAACAGCAGCATGACGATAGCCATCAGGATAAAACTGAACCCCATGACGATTAACAAATCACCGCGAATACCAAATTCACCTAGGAAAAAGTAGGCGTCTGGCAGCACAGCAGGAAAGGACAAGGGCGAACCTGAAGTCTCGTGAATGATCACTTCGTCAATAAAAAACAGGGCACCAATAGAAGCCATAAGGGGTGCTAAATGATTACCCCTTGGCATAAAACGGAAACAGGCAAAATAGAGTAGCAAACCAATAATACCAGCGGTTATCGGCCCTATAAAAAAGGCCATCAGGGCTGGCAAGCCAAGTATAGTCAGCGACATCAACCCAGCATAAGCACCAGCTATACCGGACGCAGCATAAGCCAGATTGAGTTTGTGCATAGCACCAAAGATCAGGGTAAAGCCCAATCCAATCAAAGCATAAATAGAACCGAAAAGGACCCCATCAATGAGCGATTGAATTATATCTATATGGTCAAAATTCATGAATTTTCACTTCGTACATTGTGGCGACAGCCTAACCGCGGGTGATAAACCCATGCGCAGAGGCGGTAGCCAATTAATGTTAGAACAAACCCACCGTATAACAACCGGTGGGTTCAAAGAGCGTATACTCGGTTTATCGGGGATCGTGGATTACATTCCATGAACCACCCTGAGCCTGAACAAATACGTAAGGCTTAAGGGCCTCACCTTCATCCTGTACCCGGGTAATCTTGCCCAACAAACCGTTAGTTTCGGTCAGAGCTTCAAGCCCATCACGAACCTTACGGCGTTCCTGCTGGATCATGGCAGGATCACCGGTAATGCCCGCGCTTTCAATCACCTGCTTGATCATCATGACATTTTCCCAAGCGGCAGCAGAGTGCAAGTCCGCATCACCACCATTGGCATTAGCCAGTGCTGCAACTTCAGCGGCGGCTTCAGTAATAGGGGCAAAACTGGTAGGGATAATCATGCCTTCAGCTTCAGCCGCACAACCCTTCATCACTTCTGCTGATGATGATGAGGTCAGGCCGATAACCAGCTTGGGCTCCACCCTTTGGCGAGCCAGCTCTTTAAGCATGCCAC
>JAAERS010000251.1 GCA_024230095.1 Gammaproteobacteria bacterium
TGAGGTTGTTTACACCGAAGTGCCGAGCGACTATATTCAACGATTCGCGGACAAGGCGTACCAGATCGCGTCAACAGAAGAAACAGGCTTTAAGGGAGCAAATTAAAAATGGCAGGCATTAAGGACATTACGGGGCGGGTCTTTGGCAAGTTGACTGTGGTCAGCCTACTGCCTGCAAGGACAAGTGGTGGGGGTACGCAGTGGCGTTGTCGCTGCTCTTGCGGCAACTGGTCACCTTGCGTAAGGTCAGGCAACCTAAATAATGGACACACCACCTCGTGCGGTTGTGAGCAAAAACGAGCGGCCGGAAAGGCGAAGTTCAAACACGGGCTGGCCCGAAAGTCTGGAAACTCTCACTACACGAGGTGGCATAACATTCGCCAGAGAACATGCCGCCAAAATCACCCCGCATACCACAACTATGGTGGGCGAGGTATTAAGATGTACCCCGGTTGGTTTAACAACTTTATTTACTTCAAAAAGTGGCTTGACGACAATTTAGGCCCTTGTCCTGATGGCTTTACTTTGGATAGAATAGACGTAGATGGACATTACTGCCCCAGCAACCTACGCTGGGCTACACGCAAGCAGCAAGCGAGGAACAAAAGGTGAATAGATTATTTGAAAAAGCGTCAGCACTGTGTATGGTCCAGTTGCACCCGGTCCACCAAATGAAGGACGGGTGCTGGGCGGCTACCAACAGCGGTGGACGCAAGCGTTATGTTGTGGGATATTTGCACTCAGGTGCTGTCTTTGTAGAGGAGTTTGGAGAATGAACGATTACAACCCTTTGACAGATGTGGCGGTGGTCGCTATACTGTGTGTTGCGTTTTTGGTTGGTTGCCTAGTTTTTGGAGCATGATGTGACTGAATATGATTACTTTGTTGCTATTGTCGGTTTTGTTGGTGGCGGCATCCTTGCTGCCATTATTGCTTGCGATCTGGTACTAGAAGTCTGGGAGAA
>JAAERS010000252.1 GCA_024230095.1 Gammaproteobacteria bacterium
GACTCTTCTTTCCACTGCCAGACCTTATCAAGAAATTTATCTCGCCCTAAATCATGTCGGGTCAAACCCTCTTCCGCCTGCACCTTACGCTCTACCAACATCTGTGTCGCGATACCAGCATGGTCCGTTCCCACTTGCCACAAGGCATCATGTTGCTGCATGCGCTTCAAGCGAACCAGGGTATCCATGATGGTGTCCTGAAACGCATGCCCCATGTGCAAACTACCCGTGACATTGGGGGGTGGAATGACAATGCTGTAGGGTTTGCCCGTGCCAGATGGCGTAAAATAGCTATTGGATTCCCAATGTTGATACCATTGCTGTTCAATGGCGTGAGGGTTGTATGTTTTGTCCATGGGTAGTATATCTATGCTAATAAGTATCTAATGCGGCCAAGGCCACCTGCAAGCCAGAATTATAACGGAAAAAGCCCCATACCGTCATTGCTACTAACACGAATTATGAGCCACCAAACAAACCTTTTTGATTGCCCACTCTAAGCATCTAGCAACGCGGCATGGCCGTTTAAAATAACATGGCTAAAATTAAACAGATACAGACTCAACACTACCGCTATAAGAACATAAGCGGATAGGGTGCGAGTCTGCTTTTAACAGCGTATGAGCAAACGCAACTGCGGTTGCAACCTGACTGGTTAGTGGTCGCAGCTGGGTCCGTGTATATGCCCATGAGCCAACTCATCTTCTGTGGCCTCACGTACTTCCATGATTTCCACATCAAAATTCAAGGTTTCACCGGCCAGATCATGGTTGCCATCAACCGTTACCTGGTCACCTTCCACCGCTGTTACAGTAACCACATGCTGCTGACCGGAATTACCTTCGGCATGAAATTGCATGCCCACTTCTAGGGTATCAATACCCGAGAACATTTCCCTTGGCACCTGCTGTACCATTTCGTCCATATATTCACCGTAACCCAAGTGGGGTGGCACACTGACCTGTAGCTTATCACCTACGGTTTTGCCCTCTAGAGCCTGTTCTAGCCCCGGCACAATATTGTTAGCGCCATGTAAATAGGGTAATGGCTCTCCCTCACGAGAAGTGTCCACTAATTCATTAGCTGCGTTGGTCAAAGTATAATGGAAAGCAACCACACTATTGGCAGCAATATTCATAAAAGTCTCCTCATAGAGAGATTAGTAAAACAAGAAAATGGCCTAGGGCCACAACAACTTGCTATAATACCGTAAAAATCCCTCCAAAGCCTTACTTGTTATGCATTTCACCATACACGATACACCAATTGTTATTCATTTAATGCGCGCCATTGCTTGGCTTTATATCAAGATAACTGGCTGGAAAGTTGATAGTCACGCCCAACCAAAATCCGGCAATTACTTGATTATTGCCGCACCGCATACCTCTAACTGGGACTTCCCTATCGGTTTATCCTTGGCATTGCACCTACACATAAAAACATATTGGATTGGCAAAAACTCCTTATTTAAAGGCCCTGCTGGCCCCGTTATGCGCTGGCTTGGGGGCATTCCTTTGGACCGCAGCAAGGCCAACAATCTAGTGGAAGCGAGCATCCAGGCCTACAACACCAATGACGGCCTCATATTTGCTATCGCCCCAGAAGGCACGCGCTCCTGGTCCCCGCGCTGGAAAACGGGCTTTTATCACATTGCTAATGGTGCCCAAGTGCCCTTGGCCCTGGCCTATTTTGATTATGAAAAAAAAATTGGCGGTATTGGCAAACTGATACAACCAACAGGTGATTTAACAAAGGATATGGCAGAAATTGAAGACTTCTACAGCCATATTGCAGCTAAAAACCCACACTATTACAACGCTGACATTTTCGGTACTGGCGATACTAGGCTGTAATTACTTTCGGCACCGCAGCACAACAAACTTGGCATGCTTACCTTGTTGATCTACGCGCTTAAACCAACGCTTGAGTTTAGCGTGATAGCC
>JAAERS010000253.1 GCA_024230095.1 Gammaproteobacteria bacterium
AAAATTCATTATGATCGCGCAAGTGGTAAAGGACGCCCATTCTTCTACTATGCGACAGGCGCTGCGGTCACTGAAGTAATCATTGATACCTTAACCGGTGAATACAAAAACTTACGCACCGATATTTTACAAGATGTGGGTCACTCAATTAACCCGGCAATAGATATTGGTCAAATTGAAGGGGCTTTCATTCAAGGGCAAGGCTGGCTTACAACTGAAGAGTTAGTATGGAATGAACAAGGTCGTTTACTGTCAAACAATCCGGCAACTTATAAGATTCCCGCGATTAATGATGCACCCAAAGACTTTCGCGTTGCTTTAATGCCTGATGCACCTAACCGGGAACATACTGTCTATAATTCAAAAGCCGTCGGTGAACCACCATTTATGTTAAGCATCTCAGTGTGGGCTGCGCTTAAAGATGCCATTGCCAGTGTTAATGATTATAAAACCAGCCCGGTATTAGATACGCCAGCAACACCAGAGCGGGTGTTATTTGCTGTTGAAACACTTAAATCAACTAAGCAATAACGGGGACTTACCTGATGAAATTAAATTGGACCGCTGCAGTACACCAACTAAATAAACAAGGCAAAGCCTACGTTATTGCCACCATTGTTGGTGTAACGGGGTCAACGCCACGCAATAGCGGCACCAAAATGGTGATAACCGATGAAGATATTTTTGACACCATTGGTGGCGGTCATCTCGAGCACAAAGTAATCAAGCATGCACATCAACTCTTAAGCGCAGGTGAAGCTTGCCAGCAATTAGAGCATTTTCAATTAGGGGCTCAATTAGGGCAATGTTGCGGTGGCGATGCTAGCGTATTATTTGAGTGTTTCAGTGCCACGGGTGCCAATATCATAGTATTTGGCGCTGGTCATGTTGCTAAAGCCCTCATTCCTATTTTAGCCGGCCTACCCTGTAGCATTACTTGGGTCGATAACCGTGCCGAGCAGTTTCCTGATGATGCCGATGAATACGCCAATGTCAGTGTAATCGTCAGTGAAAATCCCGCAGAAGAAGTCGCCATAATGCCAGCAAATAGTTACTACATTGTGATGACACACAACCATCAGTTAGATTTCGA
>JAAERS010000254.1 GCA_024230095.1 Gammaproteobacteria bacterium
ATACACAAGACTTACCTGATTTTTTGCGCTTGGCTAATGAAATACGTGGTTTTGGGCCGGTTAAGCAGCAATCTGTCATCCAAATACAGGCGCAAGTGGTATCACTGAGACAGGGTTAGGGGTCAATGAGCTCAAGCAAGACAATACTGCCATCGGCCATGATTCCCAGAGCTGTGCGGTTGGCCACATGACCGAACAGTTCAATTGCCTGTTCGGCTTGGCCTGCGCGAATATCCAACTTGCCGCGCATGATAAATTGACCATGGCGGTTGCGTTCAAAGCTTAGCGCTTCACGCAAGAGACGGCTCGGCCTAAACTTAAATAAAGGTTGGGTAGTTAGGGTTAAACCTTGCTCGTCTAGGCGTACATTATCCATGCCCAAGTAATCAACTTGCTCGGCCTTGGCAGATAGCCAGTACCAGGCCATTAGGTAATCGCCCTGCCAATCGGTAGGTGCTAGGTCCGTAGATTGGTCGCTCCTGCCCTCAAAAAGCTGCATCCAAGGCACAGGGCGAACAAACTTGTCTTGTATGAATGCTTGTAATAGTTGGACTTGTTGGTCGCTTAAGTTAGCAAAATTATCGGGTTGGTAGGGTGCCAGTGGATTGACTTGTTTACTGGTATGCAACCAGGGCTGAATCTCAATGTGCTTTTCATGCTTGATAAGTTGCACCACATCATTTAATCCATCCCCATTAAAATCGCCAGAAAGCTTGGGTGCGAGGCTAGTATCCCCGTGGATTAAGGTGGCTGTACGGAACTGATTGTCTTGTTGCAACAGTAAACCTGAGCCTTTGAGGTCGCTGCGCAGCTGCAACCACATATCCAAGCGCCCATCTTGGTTGGCATCGGTTAATTGAATACTGTTGACAGCATGTTGATGGCTGCTAGTGTGCGAGTGCAGCCAAGGTTGTTGCCAGATGTCGGGCAGTAACTGAGCACTTATATCTATAAAGCAATCGTTTTGGCCTTGCATATTCAGATAGGCTCGAAGGCCACTATGGTATGTGCCAGCATCCACTTGCGTCGAATACGCTTGTACAATATCAAGTTGCTGATCGCCATTTAGATCGATCAATCTTATGGGGCCGCCAATATCAGTGCTCAAACCAAGAGAGGCATGCTGATTGTCTTCAAAGTTCAGGTCGCCATCACCAAAAATAATGTACAAACTACCTTCCAGTTTGGGTGTTGCCGCTGGGTTTACCGGGTCTGTTTCAGCATTGGCGGATAGGCTGATTACCAAATCCTGATAACCA
>JAAERS010000255.1 GCA_024230095.1 Gammaproteobacteria bacterium
AGTCCACCATTGGCTGCTGCAATGGCATCATAAGTCGATACCCAATCTGAAACAATGAAACCACTAAAACCCCAGTCACCCTTAAGAATTTTATTGTTGAGATGATCATGCTCGGACATATGCACACCATTAACAAGGTTATAGCCTGTCATCATGGTGGCTACACCAGCATCGACGGATGCCTTGTAGGGCGGTAGATAAATTTCATGAAGTGTCCGTTCATCCATGTCGGAAGAGGTATGATTTCGATCGAACTCTTGGTTATTAGCGACATAATGTTTGGTATTAGCCATCACCCTTTGCCCTTGCATGCCTTGAATGTAGTGCTTTGCTAATTCACCAGCAAGGTATGGGTCTTCCCCCATATACTCAAAATTACGACCGGTGATTGGTAACCGATAGATATTAACACCTGGCCCTAACATTAAATGAATGTTATGAGCACGTGCCTCCATCGCAATAGCTTGACCAACCTTATAAGCCATTGATTTATCCCAAGAAGCTGCAATAGCAATACTCGCTGGGTAAGCGGTAGAAGGGCCAAAATTTCGAATACCGACTGGCCCATCAGCAATATGTATTTCCGGGATACCTAAATGCTCATAGCCTCTAATGTTAAATTGTTGATAACCA
>JAAERS010000256.1 GCA_024230095.1 Gammaproteobacteria bacterium
AGTCTACTTCGGCCTTAGCCTCTAAGAACTTGCTAGCAGCGCCCCATGCTTCTGAGGCGTTACTAGCGGCTGTTTTAAGGGTTTTATAAGCGCCATTAGCCGCAGAAATAGCAGCTATTATAGACACTGGGTCAAGCATTAAGCTTCCTTAACAGCGTCTGGTGTCCCGTCCACTACAGCCTGTGCGGAGGCACGTTCAGCTTCATCGGTAACGATCAATGGATTAGTCACAGTCTCAACGGTAGGCTCTGCGTCAATGTCATCGCTGTACACGGTTTGTTCTACTGTAGGCTCCACAGGTTCAATGGCTGTCTGCACTACAACTTCGTGCAGCACATCTTCCATTTCACCAGTTTCCTCGTTGAACACTTGCTCACCCATAGCTTGCATTTCTGTTAGTTCAGGGCGACCATCGGCTACAATGTACTGCTCTAAGCGGTGAATAGCGGCCTTATATGCTGCAAGTTGCTGTGCAAATAACTTATCTGCCGCTGCATCTAGTAGCTCCTGCGGAACCTCACCGATGGTCACGCCACCAGTGATGCTCTTAGGGAACTTCGCTTTGACTTCGGCTACGTGAGCAGCTTGAATACCATCTGCAATCATACCCAACTGCTCACCTGTCGGTGCATAACCCTCTGGGCCAGTGCGTAGTGCAACATAATCTGGTTCGATAATGTCTGGGCCGATAGGTGTATTGCCATCGTTAATCCAATCTAAGATCATTTGGTAGTGGCGGTTTCCCTCAGCTTCTGGTACAAACATATTGCCGTTAACGAGATAACCGGAGTCCTGTTGAATCTTTACTGTTTCAATATTCATGATTATAGCTCCGCATTCGCTGTCCATTCACTAATTCTTACAGAAGCCGTAGACGATGCTACTGACACTTGTGCGCCAAAACCGTAAATACTAGCATTAACGGCAGTAGGGGTAGGCGAGCCACCGACCGTCACCATGGGGTTTGATCGTTTTTCTACCTTAAAATCATTCCAGAGTTCCCTAGCTGCGGCGTATACTCCTGACGCCTCAGACGAGTATTGCGGGTGCATGGCTTTGCTACCTGACCACTTTTCATAATACCGCTGACACAGCGCCAGTTCTTCACCAT
>JAAERS010000257.1 GCA_024230095.1 Gammaproteobacteria bacterium
ATATCTGCCCCTAATCGATAATATTCACCTTGGTATTCAGTGAAGCCCTCTTGCTCAATGGCAAGACGTTCTTTTTGCACATCCAACTGGGCCAAGCGGGTGTTCTGCTCACTTCGATAGAGATTGATTTCATCTTGAATACGCCCCATACCAATGCGCTGATCCATGAGCTTTTCACGGAGATTGCGCCACTGTACTGCCGCCAATTGGGATTTATGGGTACGCTCTTCTTGTTTGAATTGAGTGTATTGTTCAGCCGCCGCAGCTTGCCGCTTAAGGGCCTCTAACTGACGCCCTAATTCTTCACGCAGGTCTTCTAAGCGCGCTAAGTTTTCGCGCGTACGACTGATGCGGTTAGATGTTTCACGTCGACGCTCTTTATAGCGGGAAATGCCAGCAGCTTCTTCAATATAGACTCGCAGCTCTTCTGGGCGCGACTCGATCAAACGAGATATCATACCCTGTTCAATAATAGAGTAACTACGCGGCCCTAGACCCGTACCTAGAAACAGGTCGGTGACATCTCGGCGACGGCATTTTTGGTTATTGAGAAAATAGGTGGACTGGCCTTCACGAGTCACTTTGCGCTTAATGGAGACTTCATTGTAGCTGGCGTATTCGCCAGCCAAGGTGTGATCATGGTTATCAAATACCAGTTCAATGCTCGCCTGCCCTACGGGTTGCCTTGAGGTAGAACCATTAAAGATAACGTCGGTGGCGCTTTCGCCGCGCAAATTCTTAGCGGAGCTTTCACCCATCACCCAACGCACAGCATCAATGATATTTGATTTACCACAACCATTAGGCCCCACCACGGCACAAAGGTTACCAGGCAGATTCACTGTGGTAGGGTCGACGAAGGATTTGAAACCAGCTAATTTTATACTTTTTAGACGCACAAGTTACTCAAACTATCCTGTCCCTATAACCATGGCCTAATATTATTGGCTTGGCAAGATTCGATCAATGGCCAAGTCTACCACTTCTTTTGCAACAACAGAAACACCTGTTACCTGTCCCACCAAATCACCACCTTGCTGACCAGGTTGGCCACTTTTGGCAATATGGGCCACTATATCCAGTTGTGCATAATTGGCCAGATCAATATTGGGCAATAAAGCCATGGCATTGGTCAACCTAAGCTTTATTGGCAAAGACCGAGGGTCTAATTTCGTGGCCAGCAAAGGCATACGCTGACCCGCCTCTCGAGCATAAACAAATAACACCGCCTCTTCATTACTTGGCACCTGCAGCCCATTGACCAAACGCACTTCGACATTAATGACGACATCTTGGGCATCTTCCCCTTGCTGGGCTCGCAGTTGTTGACGCGCATTGGCAATGCCAGCTTGCAGGGATTGGACACCCCCACTATTGCCAGCGCCCACCAAAGCTTTTTGCCAAAATTCGATAGCGGCTTCAAAATTTTCAGTTTCAAAAGCCTGAATACCTAACAGACTCAAAGCTGAAACATCTTCTGGGTTGGCGGTCATAGCCACAGCAATGGCATTGTTAACACGCTCACTAAAGTCACCGTCAATATAGAATAGCGCTTGCGCATACTGTCCCAAAATAGCCGCTCTTTGTGGAGAACCAAGAGGCGCATATTGCAGGGCTTGCTCAAAGGCAGCTAGGCCCTGTTGAGATTGGCCGTTTTGCATATAGGAATTGGCCAATATAAACCAACCCTCCGGGTTGTTAGAGTTGCCCTGTAAATGGGCCTCCAAGTCAACCAGCATCTGCTCCATGGTTTCTGCACTTTGCATAAGAGCACGGGTAGCCTGCATATTTTCTCGCTGCTGCATGCCGGAGCTGGCACCTAATTCTAAATAGGTAAACCAACCTGCAGCCGGTATTAATAGCGCCGATGCCAACAACAAGTAGCCGCCACGATTGCTGAATTTGGGCAGCGCGACCTGACTCTGCAAGTCCTCGTACAAGGTTCGTTCCAACTCAGCGATTTGTGCCTCACACTCGCTCTTGGTCAAATTACCCGCCCCTAACTCAGCTTGTAATTCTTGTTGGCGCTGCTCAAACAAGCGCACATTGTCGGTTTGATGATTCGTTGTTTGCTGCAGGCTATCAGGCACGGGGCGTAATACAGCCCACAGCACAAAGACACTAGCGACAGCCAATAAAATAGCAACCATAGCCCAGTATTCAGTCATTGTTGGATTCCTTGTTGCTGTCACTTTTTACAGCATCAATTAAAGCTTGTAACCGAGCTTGCTCAGAGTCATCAAGGGCGGCGCCTGTGGCACTAACGTCTTTACCACGACGGAGCAATATAACCACCAGCACACCCAGCACCAGCAATACGGCAGGGGCCAACCATAATACGAGGGTCTGCAATTTGAATGGGGGATCATATAAGATAAAATCGCCATAGCGCTGTACCATAAAGGTGCGAATTTGATCATCGCTCTTGCCATCATCAACCATCTGCTTTATTTGGCGCCGCAGGTCTTTGGAAATTATCGAATCTGAATCGGACAAGTTTTGATTTTGGCACTTAGGACAACGTAACTCTTCCGTTAAATCAGTAAACCGCTCCGCTAAGTCTGGTGACGCAAACTGGTAGGTTTCTATGGCAGAGCGGGCTGGGGAGGCTAGTGTTAATAGCGCACTCAGTAGCACTGCTGACAATAACTTCATCATTTTCTATTGACCTTGCTGCGCCATCAAGGCGTCATACTGGGGTTTTAACTTGCCCCAAGTCCGTGCATTCAGCTCACCAGTATGCTTATCAACGATGGTTCCCTGGGCGTCAACCAAATAAGTTTCCGGCGCACCTATGACACCCAACTCTATACCCAACTGCCCTTTTGGATCATATATGGAAAATTCATAGGGGTTGCCCAAGCGCAATAACCAGTCTTGAGCAGGGGCGCGCTGATCATGGTAGTTAACACCAATGATCCGCACACCTTCAGTGGCAACGAGCTCATTCAAAAACGCATGTTCGGCTTTACAGGTAGGGCACCAAGTAGCCCAAACATTAACCAGACTGGGTGTGCCTAAGATATCATCCAAGGCAATGGCGCGCACCGGTTCATCGAGACTCTCACCAATAAAGCTGGGGATTTTTTGACCCAACAAACTGGACTCTAGTTTATTCGGATCTTTACCCAAACCTTGATATAAAAACAAGCCCAAGCCAAAGGCCATTAACATGGGCAAAACAAGCAGCCAACGCTGCATACGACTGATCTTTTTTTCACTCATGACACTGTTCCTTGTCGAGCTCGACGACGATAGCGCTTATCCCACACCGCTAAACCCGCACCAATAGACATTAACAAACCACCTAGCCAAATCCAGCGCACCATAGGCTTAAAGTGAATACGTACTGCCCAAGCGCCATTTTCCAAGGGCTCACCCATGGCGATATATATATCACGGCTTAAGGCTGGATCAATGGCGGCCTCGGTCATCATCTGATTACGCGCATTATAAGTGCGTTTCTCTGGATACAAGTAGGTATAAAACTGCCCCCCTTGCTTAACCTGTATAATGCCTTGTTTGGCTATGTAGTTGGGGCCTGTAATATCCCGCGTACCTTCAAACACAAACTCGTATTGTTCTACTTCTAAGTTTTCTCCCGGGGCCATGCGGACGTCATGATTGGCCTGGTAATGACTCACCACAGCAATGCCCATGGCGGTCACGCCTACACCTATATGCGCTAGTACCATGCCATAATAACCGGGATTCAGTTCACGTAAGCCTCGGCCCCAGCCCTGGTGGCGCACTCGGCGGCTAAGGTCAGCAAAGCTGGTAGCCAACAACCACACCAGCAATGCTGCCGCTAAGGCCGTAGCCCAATTAAATTCACCGGCATAAATAATGGGGAAGGCAACGCCCCCTAGCAATGCCAGCAGCAAGGGAGAGCGCAACAGACGTCTTAGCTCAGTCACATCAATACTTTTCCACTTGGCAAGTAACCCCAAACCAAGGGATAGAATAAGCAGCACCATCAAGGGCACAAACACCGCATTAAAATAGGGAGGCCCAACAGAAACTTTGCCGCCCCCAAAGGCATCAAGCAACAGCGGATACAAAGTCCCTAACAAAACCACGGTAGCGGCAATGATTAACAGTACATTGTTGGCGAGTAAAAAGGTTTCTCTTGACCAGAAGCTATACACCACCCGACTCATCACCGTAGAAGCGCGGAAGGCATAGAGCAACAAGGACCCACCCACAGTAATAGTCAACAGCACCAGTACAAAAAAGCCGCGTTCGGGATCAGCAGCAAAAGCGTGCACCGACGTTAGCACGCCTGAGCGTACAAGGAACGTGCCCAACAGACTTAAACTGAAAGCAAGGATGGCCAATAAAATAGTCCAGTTTTTGAATAACCCGCGCTTTTCTGAGATAGCCAAAGAATGCATTAATGCGGTCCCCACCAGCCATGGCATGAAGGACGCATTCTCAACTGGGTCCCAAAACCACCAACCGCCCCAGCCCAATTCATAATATGCCCACCAGCTTCCGAGCACGATACCTAAGGTCAAAAAACCCCAAGCCACAATCGTCCAGGGGCGGGACCAACGCAGCCAGGCCGTATCAACCTTGCCATCCAATAATGCCGCAATAGCGAAAGCAAAAGCCACAGAGAAGCCAACATAGCCCATGTACAAGGTCGGCGGGTGCACGATCAAACCAAAATCTTGTAGTAAGGGGTTTAAATCAGCACCTTGTGTGGCACCCTCTGGCAAATAGCGCCAAAATGGATTGGAGGTCAATAAAGTGAAGAGTATGAATCCAATGGCAATCAAACCCATTACCGCCAGAACTCGAGCCAACATGATAGGCGGTAAGGATTTGGCAAACATACTCACCGCCACAGTCCACCAACCTAACATCAAGACCCAAAGCAACAACGAGCCTTCGTGGCTCCCCCAAACAGCACTAATTTTATACTGCACTGGCAAGGCGGAGTTGGAGTTGGCTGCCACGTACTGCACAGTAAAATCGTCGTATACAAATGCCAGAGTCAAACACACAAAGGAAACCGTTAAGAATAGCCCTTGCCCAATGGCCAGTGGTTTGGCCGCCATCACTAAACGTGCTTGGCCGGTATAACTACCCAATAACGGTAACACGCCCAAAGCAACGCTCATGCAAAGTGCTAAAATCAACGCCAAATGGCCTATTTCGGGGATCATTGGGCAGATTCTCCAGCTTGTTGACTGGCTTTGTGAGCTTGATCTATGGCTTCTGTCACCTCTGGTGGCATGTAGTTTTCATCATGTTTAGCCAGCACTTCATCCGCCACAAAAACACCATTTGCCTGCAGCTTTCCTTGCGCCACAATACCTTGGCCCTCGCGAAACAGATCTGGCAAAATGCCGTCAAAAGCCACCTTCACATCTTGTGCGTAATCAGTCATAACAAACTCAACCTGCAAGCTGTCTTGCGCACGCACAACACTGCCCTCACGCACCATACCCCCGGCACGAATGCGCTGCTCTAGGGGCGCCTTGCCAGCAGCAATATCCGATGGCGAGAAAAACAGATTAATATTCTGTGATAGAGCGTATAACACCAGCCCCACGATCAGTCCGACGCCCGTCAGTAAGGCCAAAATAATGATTAATTTTTTCTTTCGCTTGGGATGCATAACCATATTTAACTCTTTATTAACGACGCAACTGAGATTTAATTAGTTTAAGCAGGCGCTGCTGACGACGCTTAGCAGACCAGACATTGACAGCCACCGTGAGGGCAAACAGAGCATAGCAAATCCAGACGTAAAAACCATGCCCATCCATATCGATTAGATGTTGTAACGAGGTAAAGTACATCAGCGTTCCTCCAAATAGCGGGCAACCCAAGAAGCTTGACGCTCTTGATCTAATATCTCGTTGCGCGTGCGTTGCAGCACCAACCAAACAATGAGGCTATAACAACCAACCACCATTAATAATAATGGAATATACATTTCAGCTGGCATAGTGGGTTTGGCGGTGAGGCTAAAACTAGAGGACTGGTGCAGGGTATTCCACCACTCTACGGAGTATTTGATGACAGGTATATTGATGGTTCCTACTATGGACAAAATAGCTGTCGCCCGACCCGCTATGGAGCGATCGGCAATGGCTTGATTAAGTGCTATAACCCCAGTGTACAAGAACAACATGATTAACGTTGAGGTTAAGCGGGCATCCCAAACCCAATAGGTACCCCACGTGGGCTTACCCCATACAGCACCCGTTATTAAGGCCAGTGCGGTGAAACTTGCTCCAATCAGGGTACATGAGCGCGCAACCATGAAGGCCACTTTCATTTTCCAGACTAGGCCAATAAGGCCAGTGACCGCCATCATCACAAAAATGGACTGAGACAAGATAGCCGCAGGCACGTGC
Organism: Gammaproteobacteria bacterium; assembly: GCA_024230095.1. Taxonomy (GTDB): domain Bacteria; phylum Pseudomonadota; class Gammaproteobacteria; order Pseudomonadales; family Balneatricaceae; genus Njordibacter. Next base: position 6,372 of record JAAERS010000257.1, read on the forward strand.
ACATACATAATACGAAAGCTATTGCCTTGCTGATAATCAGCCGGGGCATAGAGTAACCCCCATAACAACCCCCAGGTAATCATTGCTATGGCGGCGACCATAAACCATGGTTGCAAACGACCGCCTATTTCAAAAAACCATTTTGGTGAACCCATTTGGTAAAACCACCTAGGCATATGCCAACTCTCAAACCAGCTCATGTGTTTACCTATATCACTTTATGTCTGCCTCATCGTGCTACAAATGTAGTCACTAGCCTTGCATTTGGCCTACTTTTAATGCCGTCGCCGCCGCCCAGGGCGTGACCATCAAAGCAAACACCAACATCGCCCCCAAGTACGCCATATAACCACCCACGGGCATACCTAAAACAGCAGCGGCCACCGCTCCCGTACCAAATAACAAAACCGGAATATACAGGGGCAGCACCAATAACGAAATCAACATGCCCCCACTTTTCACACCTGTCACCAATGCCGCACCTACAGCACCGAACAAACTTAACGTCGGGGTGCCAATTAGCAAGCCCAGTAACAAGGTAGGTATAGCATCCGCTGGCAAAAACAACATGGTCGCCACCAGTGGAGACATGATCACCAAAGGTAAGCCACTCACCAACCAATGCACAATAACCTTGGCGATAACCAAAGCCCAGGCAGGGTGTGACGTAAGCAACAATTGTTCTAGGCTACCATCAGCATAATCCGCCTTAAATAGTATATCCAAGGACAACAAAGTCGCCAATAGGGCCGCCACCCAAACAACACCAGCTGCAGTTTGGCTTAACAGACTAGCTTCAGGGCTCACACCCATGGGAAACAAGGCAATGACCAATACAAAGAATACCAATGGATTGACCATTTCCGCCGGATGGCGCATGACCAATAACAGG
>JAAERS010000258.1 GCA_024230095.1 Gammaproteobacteria bacterium
CGGTTATACCGACATGCCTGCGCGCCTGCCAAGCCAAGCCTCACAGCTATATGGCACCAACCTAGTGAATTTGCTAAAGCTGTTAACGCCAGAAAAAGACGGCACCCTCAAAATTGATTTTGAAGACCCTGTACAACGCGGAGTTACGGTCACTAAAGATGGCGAGGTCACCTGGCCAGCACCACCGATTCAGGTAGCCGCTGCACCGGCGCCTAAACAAGAGCAAACGGCGGCATCAGTGGAACCAGCAAAAGCTGAAATGCCTAAGGGACTTAAACACGGCCTAGGCGCTGCAGGCGTTGCCCTTATGGCTTGGATTGCCATGTATGCACCAGCACCTTTTTTAGGTCACTTCACGGTATTTATTCTGTCTTGTGTCATAGGTTACTACGTCGTTTGGAATGTGGCCCATGCCTTACACACACCACTGATGGCCATTACCAATGCCGTATCTGGCATCATTGTAGTAGGTGCCCTATTGCAGGTTGGCAACGAGCTTAATCTGGTAACAATATTGGCACTGATTTCAGTATTAATCGCAACCATTAACATCGTCGGTGGCTTTTTTGTCACCAAACGCATGTTAAAAATGTTCCAAAAGTAGGAGACGACAATGCAAGCAGGTATGGTTACAACGGCTTACATTATTGCCGCCGTGCTTTTTATTCTGGCGCTAGCTGGTCTAAGCCAACAAGAATCCGCCAAACGAGGTATCTGGTATGGTATCGCTGGCATGGGTATTGCTCTGGTAGCAACTTTGCTAAGTCCCAAAGTGATTGGTCTTAGCACAGGTTTGAGTTATATCATCATCGCCATGTTGATAGGTGCCGTTATTGGCATTTATCTAGCCAAGCGCGTCGAAATGACGGAAATGCCAGAGCTGGTGGCCATGTTACACAGTTTTGTGGGCTTGGCTGCTGTATTTGTAGGTATCAACAGCTATCTAGATCACCCCACTCTAGAGCCTGTGATGCAGAATATCCACTTAGTTGAGGTATTTCTAGGTGTATTTATTGGTGCGGTTACCTTCACCGGTTCCATTGTCGCTTTCGGCAAACTACGGGGCATCATGTCTTCCAAGGCCCTGAACTTACCCCACCGACACAAATTGAATGCGCTGGCCTTGGTTGTTAGTGCTGTCATGCTGACCCAGTTTGTTAACCAAGGTGGCAATGATACCTATTTAATTATAATGACCGTTATTGCCCTTATATTTGGCTGGCATCTAGTGGCCTCCATTGGTGGTGCCGATATGCCAGTTGTTGTCTCTATGCTGAACTCTTATTCAGGGTGGGCCGCAGCGGCAGCAGGCTTCTTGTTAGGGAATGACTTGTTGATTGTCACTGGTGCTTTGGTTGGCTCTTCTGGCGCCATCCTTAGCTACATCATGTGTCGCGCCATGAACCGCTCTTTCATCTCAGTAATTGCTGGTGGATTCGGCAACGACCCTATTGCTAGCGACGAAGAAGAAGAAGGCGAAATCCACAGCACCACTGCCGAAGAAGTGGCCGGCATGCTGACCTCTGCCAAGAGCGTCATCATTACGCCTGGCTACGGTATGGCCGTCGCGCAAGCACAATACCAGGTACAGGATATTACTGCTAGCCTTCGCGCCCAAGGCGTGAATGTACGATTTGGTATTCATCCTGTAGCTGGTCGCTTACCAGGCCATATGAACGTGCTATTGGCCGAAGCTAAGGTACCCTATGATATTGTTTTGGAGATGGATGAAATCAATGACGATTTTACCGACACGGATGTAGTACTGGTAATCGGTGCTAACGATACGGTAAACCCAGCCGCCAAGAAGCCTGGCAGTCCCATTGCAGGCATGCCCATTCTTCATGTATGGGAAGCCAAGAACGTTATCGTCTTTAAGCGTGGCATGGCCTCAGGTTATGCTGGAGTACAAAACCCCTTATTCTTTATGGACAACACAAGAATGTTGTTTGGCGATGCCAAGGATATGACAGGTGAAATAGCCAAGCACCTGTAAGGTGATACAAACCAAAAGAGCCGGTTTCAACGACCGGCTCTTTTAGTTTTTTCTTGACCCTTGGTAAATCACAGCCGTCGATGCTGCCCTATAGGCATTTTTTGGCGCACTTTCTGCAAAAAATCCAAGTCGATACTCGCACTAACACAACCCTCGCCCTGCTGCATTTCCTGCAACACATTACCCCAAGGGTCAATAATCATGGAGTGGCCATAGGTTTCTCGTATGCCATGGCTCCCACCCTGAGCTGCGGCTAATATGTAGCATTGCGTTTCAATTGCTCTAGCCTTCAACAAGGTATGCCAGTGAGCCTCTCCAGTAGCGCAAGTAAAGGCTGCGCCATTGGTAATCACCTGCGCGCCTTTCGCCACCAAAGCCGTATGCAATTCTGCAAATCGCAAATCATAACAAGTAGTAAGTCCTATTCGACCTATAGGTGTTTCTACAACAACTAAGGCATCACCACCTTCAAAGTTATCAGATTCACGATAACTGCCATGGGCGTCTGTTACATCGGCATCAAATAAGTGAATCTTGTCATAGCGCGCCACCTCTTGACCGGTATCATCATAGACAAAACAAGCAGCCCGTACTCGATGTGAATGGGTCGCCTTGTCGGCACAGGGAATGGTCCCACCGACCAACCACAAGCCCAGATCTTTGGCCTGTTTAGCCATCCAGCTCCGTAACGGGCCCTGAACACTCAGTTCAGCTTCACCACGAGCCTGCAATTGTCGGCTGCCAAAAACGGCAAAATTTTCTGGCAACAAGGCCAACAATGCCCCTTGCTGCTTGGCATGTTCAAGCTGGTTGCGAGCCATAAGCAAATTAGTTGCCACATCTTGCCCACTCACCATTTGTATTACCGCCGCCCTCGATGTCATTTGCAACAGGGGCTTACTGGAGCTTAAAGACATTGTTGACCCTTTCATCTAAAGACTTGGGTTGATTATTGGCATCAAACATTTTTCTCAACGCTACATCAGGCTTATCCAGATTTCCTGTAACGCCATAGCGAGCGCTGGTAAAAGTCGACAACTCACCACCTACCAGTTTGTCGACCACATAAAGCACGCCACTAAGTTGAGGCAAACCCACTAACAGTGCAGCAAATGACAACTTATCAGTTACTGGAATTGTGACAAACAGATCGTTATCAACGGTACGATTCTTAAAATCAATGTAGCCATCTAGGCTAAGTTCCAAAGAAGACGAATTAAAACTAGCTGGCACCACCGTCCGCGCCACACCGTCAACAATACTATAATGCGCACCGATGTTATCAAACTGGTATGCATCACTGAAAATATCGCTAAAATCCAACTTTATATGTTGCACCAAACGCCCAACATCTAGCAATGACAAAACTTTCAAGCTACCTGTGACGCCGGGAGATTCAGCAAACTGTCCTTTTTTCACTCGCAGGCCAAAATCGCCAGATGCGTGTTTTATATCAAATGCCAAAGGCGAAGCAGGCCAAGAAAACTGTGCCTCTAGGGCGCCATTGTCACTATCAATAGTGGGGCTATAGCCCCAACCAGTCAATGTATCAGCCACCTGGTAGCTTTGCACGCGGCCACTAAACTCGGTTTTATGATCATCACCGTGTTTACTCCAAATCATATTGGCGGCGAGCTCACTACTATGCATTTGGGCTTCGATATCATGCAAATATAATTTACCGTCAGCGTTACGGGCTTTTAATTTCCAATGACCGTAAGATTGATCATTTTTTACAAAATCATGTAGTTCAATATCCATATTTGGGAACATGGAGGGATCCACGGTGGCCAATAAGTCCTTTTTTTCTTCGCCTTCTGCTAGCTCTTCTTCCGGTAACTGAATACGCAAGTGATCAATATCGACTAGCCAAGGGCTATCGTCACCAGCATAAAATATATGCCCTGTTGCTTCTTCCGCCACCAAACCAATAGCCCAACCATCTTCAACAACATCATAGGTCAAGAACGTGTTCTGCAATTGTAATTCATGCCAAGACAAGCTCTGAGATTGCACTTCAATAGCTTTCAATGGCGGTAATTGCAGACTATTCTCTGAGCCACTTGTCGCTTGCGTGTAAGCCAACCAATAAGGCACATCCACGGACACCGTAGAGCCCTTTATGTAGGTGCCTTGGGTGACTGGCGGTGCGGCTTCGCCCAATCCAATACCCACACCACTAAGTTGCGCCTTTTCGATGGCTAAGGCTAAGTGTTGCTCACCACTATTGGCATACAACTTTTGCTGATCCCCCTGGTGTTGCCATATCCAAGATATTTCACCGGTAGGACCCATCATGTCTGGCCAATGCACATCCTGTGGCGAAAAGTGCAGCTGCCCTAAAGCCAACTGACAAGTGGCCTGTTGTAAAAAGCAAATGGGAAGCTGTACATCTATTTCTGCTTGTGTAGGCAACCACTGATCCAGCGTCAAATCAGATAAACCCAGTTTATGCTGTACATAGTCTCGTGGCACCTTGCCTTGCAAACGCAGCCAATCTTGTTGATAAGATTCCACAGCATAGTTTTGCCATGTCACCTCTGGCAAATCACCAAGCCATGTATCTAGCTGCGGGGTTTCAACGAGGCGTAAGCGAAACGGGTGGCCATCGGCCAAACCATCGGCCATTAGGGATTGCAATCCTTGCTCAGTCACATGAGTAGCCATAGCAACCTGTCGTAAGGCGATTTGTTTTTGTTGCCAGTCGCCTGCTACTTGTTGACCTGTTACGTTAATATCATATTCAGGTTTACGCCCTTTAGCTAACGGCCCATAAGGCACCTTGACGACGCCTGACATGTGCAAATTACCACGCGGATCTAAATCCTTTATCCAACCAGGTATAACAACAGCAGAAGGCAGTTTTTGTTCTAATTGCTGAAAAAGCTTACCATCACCCTCTAAGCTACCCGCTACAGCGATCATAGCTTGATTTTTGTTGTCAAAATTCAATATAGGCACACTAACTTGCCAACCGGACATATCAAATCCTGTAGCACCACTACCCATTAATTGACCCTGCTGTATTTGCATGACAATCGTTTGTTGGCTAGTGCTAAAATCAAACTGTGCCTTATAGACTTCGGGCCAGCCTGATGCATAACGAACCTTTGGCAATTGCGCGCTACCCCATACACCAGTGCTGCGGGAGTATGGCCCCAGATCTTTAGCTGACTGGCCTACCAAACCATTAAAGGTGATGCCTCCCTGATGGATCTGACCTGCTTGGGCGGCATTAGAGAGATAATCGCCGAGCTTATTTCCTAAGATCACATCCGGCAACATGGTCGGGATAAGATTCACATCCACGTTCTGCAAGCCCAGGCGCAATTGTAATGAAGCTTCTTCTTTGATACCTAGACGAGGGAAATCTCCGGCCATCTGCAGTTTAAATTGGGCATCGTCCTGAGTCAGATGAATAACACTAGAGAACAGGTGACTATAGCGGGCATCATATGCCCAAGCTACTTCTCCCGCCAGGCTATCGAATTGCCAAGGCCCAGTGCTCAGTTTGGGCATATGAACCTGTATACCATCTACATCATCAATGCTGACCTTACCGCCTTTGGCATTAATAGTGATCAAACCATCGGCGCCGCTCACCGCTGGCACTGACTTCCAGGCCGATACAGAAGCA
>JAAERS010000259.1 GCA_024230095.1 Gammaproteobacteria bacterium
ACGCCTTCTACCCAATTACCAGCAATATAGTTTTTCTGAATCTGTGACATATAGGTTTCCTATTTCAAGCCCAAGGATGAGCGGATAATTTCGATCGATAAGCTATTTTAACGCCATCCACATGATAATAATAATTAATTGATTGTTAATTTTGATAAGTTTTGCTTTAATATAGTCATGTTGCCTGATATAAAAATCTCTCACTTAAGAACCTTTATCACCGTTGCGGAATGCGGCAACTTTCGTCGCGCAGCCACCATACTGTGTCGCTCACAGCCAGCTGTTAGCTTGGCCATCAAACAATTGGAACAATTGCTGGGAGCGCATCTTTTTGACAAACAAAAGCAAGCCCAGCTTACCGCTTTTGGTAGTGGCTTTTTGCCGCAGGCAAAGAGTTTGTACCAACAGTATCAAGACACTCTTTCTAGTGCCTTGCAAATAGCTCAAGCCAAAACTGGCACCGTACGACTCGGTGTTTTACCTTCCATCGCCAAGCACTTTTTAAGTGATATTATGCGCCTTTTTATGCAACGACACCCGCTGGTTGAGCTACAGGTACAAGATGACAATGGCGATAGTTTGCGCAGCAAATTACTCGCTGGACACATTGATATTGCAGTTAGCAGCATTTGGCAACACGAGCCTGATCTGGAACATCAACATTTGTGCAGTGACTCAGTGGGTCTAGTGGGGGCCGCACAACACGCCTGTATGCAAGGTGAACAGATAGATTGGGATACCATGAGCCAGTACCGTATGATTCGCAACGGCACCACACCATTGATAGAAAACACATCAGCCCATGTTTTTTTGCAGGCGCCAACAGTGATCACCAGCATGGCTTCTTTAGAGGCTGTACTCAGTGCTAAAGCAGGCATCACCACGCTCCCTTGGTTGGCTTTTCCCAAGAGCAATTCTGAACTTCAATTTCGGGCACTAGAGGAGGGCAAGGTGCAACGGCGTATTGCTTTACTAAAACTAAGACAAACTCGACAGCTGCCGGCCACTCAGGCGTTGGAGGATGTAATACTGACACACTTTTCCGGTCAAGCCGCCTCCTTGACTAGTGCTTACTTAACTATTAATTCAACATCGATAGATGGCGAGCTGGCCTAATGGCCAGCTCATGCAAGCCCTACTCGCTATATTGCAAGGTACGAATTTGATTAGCAAGCTGGTCTAACTTGCGATTGGTGGCTTGACGGAACGCCGTTATAGAATCTAGCGACTGCTCTGTCATATACAGACGCTCATCCAACTCAGCTGCAGCTTGTTCTAACACACCCGCCACACGCACCTGACGCTGCAAGCTACTCAAGTCCGCTTGTAATTGCGCCACTAAGTTATTCAACGCGGCAGAGTCCACAGCAGCTGCGGCCTGCTCCTGAATTTCTAGCCGCGTACTAGTTTGGTCCATCACGTCTGCGTTCAATTGTGAACTCACCTTCAGGTCCGCAATACCCTCTTGCAATATCTCATTTGCCGCGCGCAGCTGCATTAATACTTGCTGCACTTCATTGACACTGCCTGC
>JAAERS010000260.1 GCA_024230095.1 Gammaproteobacteria bacterium
GCAAGCATCAAGGGCTATATAGCAACAGGCAAAGGCTATACGGATATTAGCTTGTTTGGCTTTGATGACACGTTAACCGATGTTGATTTGTTGCCAGCTCTACCAGCCGAGGCGATAGACAAGTTGGCTAATAAGGTGGTGGCTGTTGTCGATAACGACTTATCGGATCTTGAGCAAGCTATAGAAGAAAGACCCAGCGAGTTTAGCAACGATGAAATCGCCGCGTATCTTGAAGCGTTGGGCGATGATTATGCCGAGGGTGATAAATGGCTCAAGGTCGGTATGGCTGTTTACCATGAGACAAAGGGTAGCGAGGATGGCTATATGCTCTTTGATGCTTTCTCGCGTCGTTGCCCTGATAGCTATGACCGGGATATGAACCGCAGGCGCTGGGAGTCGTGGGGGGGTGGCACAGCAGGTAATCGGATCACCTTCGCCAGTGTTATCCATTGGGCTGGTGGTCCGAGCGCATTGGACCATGTTAAGTATGAGGACCTAAAGGCGAAGCTCGATAATTCTGAGTCGATAGTTGAGATAGAAAAGGCAATCAAGGCTATTAGCGCTGAGCCATTGAGCAAGATCAAAATTGATATTCTTGCCAAGGTAGCACAAGACAGATACAAGAAAGTTACCGGCACTAAGCCCGGGCTTGGCATCATCAAGAGCAGCTTTAAAACGCCATCAGTTAAGCGCGAAGTGGTGAACAGTGGCGGAGACTTCATTGATGAGTATGTTTTCATTACCAGCACAGACAAATACTTCCACAAAGAAACAAAAGCGCAGATGAGTCAGAAGGCATTCGATACAAAACATAATCGGATGACACCGCAGGACGAAGAAAACAGGATAACAGCGAGCCGATACGCAGAACGGGCGATCCATTGCGTTGAGTCCGATATGTATGCCCCAGCGTTTGGTGAATTGTTCACCCATGAAAATTTGGAATACATAAACTCATATCGTAAAAGCCTATTAGTCGCCACACCGGCAGGCGAGACAGATATTATCGAAAGGGTAAAGGCACACGTTGCGCACTTGCTTGTGTCGAAAGAACAGCAGGAAATATTGATTAGTTATTTAGCGCACTGCGTTCAATACCCAGGGAGGAAGATCCACTGGGGGATAGTGCTACAGGGCGTACAGGGTGACGGCAAATCATTCTTTGCAGAGATGATGCAACACGTTATGGGCAAGAACAATGTAAGGACGCTGGACGTTCAAGTTCTTAATAGCGAGTTCACAGGCTGGGCAGTAGGTCAATGTATAACTTTTATTGAAGAATTAAAGCTCGATAACTATAAAAAGTATGAGGTCCTAAA
>JAAERS010000261.1 GCA_024230095.1 Gammaproteobacteria bacterium
CCTGAACACGCCTTGTTAGAGCCAGTAAAGACAGGGTTAAGTTTTCCATTAAGTGTGCAAGCGGTTGAACCGTTAGGGCCGAACCAATTAGTGCATGGCTTGGTTGGAGGCAAAACATTTACCGCGTTAACGCCAGAGTTAGACTTTACCACTCAAGAATCACTGACGCTTAACGTTGCAAAGCAGCACTTGCATTTGTTTGATGAAGCGGGGAAGCGCTTATTGGCTGATACCAATGTATTAGCGCAAGCAAGCTAGATCATTCGTTTCAGATTAGCTCACTTTAGCTGATGGTAGAGTGAGCTTAATAAAAATAGGACTTTATTTTTTCTCGTAACCACATATTTGCCGCGCTTTGTCGCTCCCGATTATGGGTGAGTAAGCGATAGTGAACCGGCTTGGACGTAAATGGGCAATCTAACACTTGTATATCCAGCTTATCGGCAAATGCGGTTGCGATACTCTCGGTCACCATTGCAATGCAATCACTTGCCGCGGCCATCGACATCAGCGACACTAGAGAGGTACATTCTGCGGCTACTTGTCGTTCACTTAGCCGTTCCTCGGTAAAATAATCTGCCATGTAAGTATCTTCACGGCGTAATTTCCAA
>JAAERS010000262.1 GCA_024230095.1 Gammaproteobacteria bacterium
GAAAAATGGATAAAAGAAAAATACCTGACCCGGATAAATGAGGTTAAAATGATGCCCGAATACCAGGATAAGCGCGGCAAATGGCATAGCATGGACGATTACACGCTAAATACCATGGTCAGGGCGTTACGTGATGAATTTTACACCTCAATAGGCAAAGACAAGGAAACGGGCGAAGAAGTGGAACGCAAGGCAAGTATGGCCACCACACGCGATAAATTAAGCCAAATAATTAACTCCGATTTTTCTCCCAGGATTGACATTTTCAAAGAATACTTCAAAGCACTACCGGAGGCCCAAGGATGTGAACACATCAACTTATTGGCCGACAGTCTTACCATGGTAGATCCCGATGGTGGCGAAACCAAGCCAAGCGAATTATGGCCGACCTACTTCAAACAATGGCTAATTGCAGCCGTGGCCAATTTTCACAACGACAACGAGTGCGAAAACCAAACTATGCTGGTCCTTATCGGTAAGCAAAATGATGGTAAAACTACGTGGCTAAATAACCTGGTACCAAAGCAATTTAATCCTACATATCGGTTTTGCTCCGGTTTACAAGATCCACGGGGCAAGGATGCAATGACCCTTCTCGTTTCAATGTTCCTGGTGAATATTGACGATCAACTTGGCTCTATAACCAAAAAGGATGCAGACGGCATTAAAAACCTCATTACAATGCCAAAGGTCACAATTCGCCTACCATACGATAAGTACACCAACGACCACCCACACCGCGCCAGCCTTTGCGGTTCTCTTAATTATTCCGGGTTTCTGACAGACCCAACAGGCAACAGAAGATACCTACCATTTGAAGTAGATAAAATAGATTGGTCCTACCTCAATACAATAAACATTGATGCAGTTTGGGCTGAGGCATACGCACTTTGGCGCGCTGGTGAACAATTCAAGTTTGCAGACGATCAATTGAAGCAATTGGAGGAACATAATAGAACATTCCGCGCGCCAAGTACGGAGGAAGATTTGTTGCAAACCTACCTAAGCCCACCGGAGCCATGGGACCAAGCCGGAAGTGTTTACATGACCACAACGGACGTTCTAAATTATCTGACCGAATGTGTGCCAATGCTACGGAGGCCGTTAAACTCCTACAATATAAAGCGAACCATGGACCAGGCCGGTTACAAGATGAAGCAACGCACGCACATGGGTAAAGATCGCGTTCGTGTATGGTCCGTAATGGCATTGAAAGACAACACCAGCCACGCCCACGGCCAACCGCCAAGCCATGCAGACGAAAAAAATGGTTTTGTTCCTGGTTATAGCCCGGCTGATTATACCCAAACCGCTACACAACCGGCACAGGATGAATACAAAGATTGGAATTTCTGAGCCATGAGATACGCAACACTTTTTAGCGGTATAGGTGGCCCCGAAATAGCAGCCGATTCTTTAGGGTGGCAAAGCGTTTTTGCGTGCGACAATAACCCATTTTCAAAGCAAGTATTAACATATCATTTTCCACATTTAAAATTTTACGATGATGTTACCACAACAGATTTCCATATTTACAGAAACCGAATCGACTGCCTTATCGGAGGGTTTCCGTGCCAACCTTTCTCCAACGCTGGAAAAAGACTTGGAAAGGAAGATCCTCGACACCTGTGGCCGCACTTTATGCGTGCAATTAGAGAGATTCGGCCAAGTTGGGTTGTGGGCGAAAACGTTTACGGCCTTGTTAATTGGTCAGACGGATTGGTGCTTAACGAGATCAAAGCTGATTTGGAAACTGAGGGCTACCAGGTGCAATCTTATGTATATCCAGCTTGCAGTACAGGCGCGCCCCACAAAAGAGATAGAATCTTCATTGTTGCCTACTGTAACCGCAAGCACAGGGGGAGGGAGCGCAAAGGACACGAAAAACAAACGGGGGATACATTCAGGAAACCCATTAAAAACAATGGCGAACATGGGCCTTTTACCTACTCCCGAAGCAACAATGATACACCACAAAGATCGGGTGCAGAAACAAAAGGATGCCGGGGTTTCGTTAAAAAGCAGGGTGAATGGAAATTCCAGGCCCAACGGCTTAATAGATCATTTAGATTTTCACGGGCTTTTACCTACTCCAATGGCGCAAAGCCGGCAAACCACCAAGGAAAAGACCGAGGCCCGGCAAGCCCACTATGGAGGCACAAAACGCGCCATGTATTTAGAGAATTTCGCGGCATTGGGGATGCTACCAACGCCAAAAGTTGGAGGTACGGAAGGTTATGCAACCAGGGCAAAAAGACAGGGCCACGCAAAGGCAATAAGCCATTTAGAGGCATTTGTAGATTTCCATACAGGTATGCTACCAACGCCACAGGCCGGGGAGGGTTTCAAGATAACCGGAAAGGAGAACCAAGACAGTTTAACCAAGAGAGCGCGCTCCCAAACTGGCAAAACTTCCCAACTCAACCCCCGGTTTGTAGCGGAAATGATGGGCTTTCCGGTCAATTGGACGGAATTACCTTTTCTAAATGGCGCAACGAAACCATAAAAGCCTACGGAAACGCCATTGTACCAGCGCAGATACTACCAATACTCAAAAGCATAAATGATTATGAACGGCTGCAAAGCTGATAACTAACAAATAATATCATCTACTTATCGCTCAAATTTATTCTTAACTGAATTTATTTGAGCGATCTTTTTTATGCCCAAAAATCAGTTTCAGAACCGACTATATATAAATGTTTTCCTCAAAAAAAAGATGTTACCGGTTAATAGATATATAAAACCCAGCAATAGCAACAAAACCGCGTAACATTTCTGCACAACCCTGTAACTGACCTGTAACATTAAATGTTAAGGTTTCAATGCGGCCTATACAAATCCATAGTAATACTATATTTTTGGAACTCATTAATAACCAAACCAAAATAATAGGTATGAAAGTAATTATTTCCGGTGCCATGCACCAAAAACTTACCAAGGAGCAAGTGGCCCAGGTAGATGCTGAGGCCGCAAAATTGGCCAAACGTAAAACCAGCCACCCAGCAGCCCAGGCCGGTGCCGTTTCTTTTCAATTAAATGTTGTTGGAGGCGTGGCCTATGCCGATGTAACCGGCATTGCAGCAGAGAAACCGGCAGCAAAAAAGCCAGCAGCAAAAAAGGCCGCGCCAAAGGCAAAAAAATCAGCTCCCAAAGCAGCAAAAAAGGCAAAGCCAGCAGCCAAAAAAACCACTACCAAAGCCAATAATGGTAAGGGAACTACCAAGTAAATTAAACGGTTCATCCTTGCACGTACTGGTTTATTCCAATACGTGCAAGGACGGTACCACCATTGCCAAGCTGGTGGCCGATATTCTTTCTGATGAAGGGATAAACATAAACGACCTTGGTTATCATGTACGCCACAATTTTTATAGGCGTGTAGATAATGCCGTACGGTCCCTTTCACGCTCCAAAATGCTGGTAATAGAGCGAACCTACAAGCCCAGCACAATTCAACCTCATTTAATTATAAAGCGCAACCCATGAATATGAAAGACATGATGAAGGCCGCCCAGGTTATGGGTGAATTTCAAAAAGACCCGGACAAGCTGAAAGAATATGTGCCTTTTTTGGTGCGATTCTTCGCAACCATTCTCAAATCGGCCAACGCCCATCATTTCAACGGTCATGCTACCATAATGATGGACATTAGAGAAGGTCAACCATTACTCCACCTGGTTAATGTTGACCCGACCGGCACTATTGAAAGCAAGCAGAAAATTTGGCTATCTGATTTTTTGCAGAATATCAATCTAAAGGCATTGCCGCCTGTTGTTGTCAATTTGGCCAATGGTGAAATGTTGCCATGGTCCGAAATGCAAAAGCAATTGTTTCCTAATTCAATACCAACCCCGGCCACGGCTATTGAGGCCCAACCGGAACCAGCCCCGGTAAAAACGCTGGAAGGTATGATGATGGACCAGGCAACCGAAAGCTATACATGGGAGGCCATAGAGCCACGTTTGCCCGGTGAGTATAGCCGTGGAACGTGTGAAACTATTGCTCTTGGTTTAAAAATAGGCTACTCCGATGAAGAAATTGATTTTGTTCTGAAAAAATTGAAGGAGCAAGAATCATGGAGCGCGGAAATGTACACGGCATGGGCCAAGGGTATTTATTTCCAAGAAGATGATCAAATGGAAATGGTAGAGCATATAGTGACCTTGCTCCACAACCCCCCAACCCACAACCCAACCGAAAACGAACCATTGCACCCCGGTACTGATGCCTTGGGAGAAGAAAACCCAAATTTTTGAAGTTGAAAGCCACCCGCAAAAAAAGTAGGTTATAATGGATGAATACCAAATAATTGGCCCCGGTTCCAAATCGAAAGTGATGAAGGAACTGAATAAAAAGATAAAGGCCCAAGAGATACGTGGCTGCATATCGCACGCTCAAAGTGGCGATAATATAAGCGTATTTGTACGCATGAACCCCCCAAAACCCGGCACCATTTACGGTCAATAATACCCATGGAAGAAAAAAACACTTTTTTTGATACACCGGCCCAGGATGCCGCGCCAATAGCGGAAACCCCAAAAAAGCCAAAGGTTGAAAATCAACCCAAAGCCGATACGAAAGCCGATGTAAGTTCCGATATTTTTGATTATTGGGACCAAGAAACCGAGTATCGAGAACCGAACGCAAAAGCCGATACCGATTCCGATGAAGAACCAACACCCGAAAGTGAAACGGTAAACATAGACCCGGAGGCCGTAGGCTTTGCGGCTGAACTTGCAGTAGGCATGAACCAGGAAGGCATGAGCCGGGTTTTACATTGGATGCACCAGGAAGGTGAGGTTGAAGATTATCGCACCGCCAACGAATCTGTATTACATTCCGCTTGGTCCCGTTTTTTCAAGTTAATGAACATTGAAATATCAGCCAACAAAGGTGTGATATATGCCAA
>JAAERS010000263.1 GCA_024230095.1 Gammaproteobacteria bacterium
GAGTCCAAGAACCGTGAGATGGCACAACAGGAAATTGCCCGTCGTGCCCTCTCCCGCCAGCACTTATTACCTTTTGTTAAACGGTTTAATGACGACTATGAAGCGGGATGGGTTCATGCCGACATCTGTCAGCGGTTAGAGCAATTTAGCCAAGACATTGTTGACAAGAAAGCGCCGCGCTTAATGCTGTTCATGCCGCCGAGACATGGTAAGCTTTTGGAACACAACACATTGATTCTAACGCAAAATAGAGGTTGGACGACCCATGGCGAGCTAGTTGTAGGTGACAAAGTGTTCCACCCTTCTGGAAAGGCGGTTGAGGTTATTGCGTTATCGGAAGAGGACTACGCAAATGAGGTTGTGGAGTTTACTAATGGTCAGAAGATACGATGCCATGAGAACCATGAGTGGACTATATATGACAGAGGTTGTGGGTATGAACGTACCGTCGAAACGAAGGCATTAGCTAAGATAAAACTACAATCGGGCAATCGAAGTCGTATGCAGGTTCAGAACCCAGCGGCTTTAGAATACCCAGAAAAAGACCTGCTTATGGGACCTTACACGTTAGGTGCGTGGCTTGGTGATGGGAGTCGTGGTAAACCATGTATCACCCATGACAAGAATGACCAGCCAGTTATCGGCCGTATTGTAAGCGAGGGGTACTCCATAAAAAATGTATATGTTCACAAAGGAACTGGTGTACCTACGACCTATTTTAGTGGTGACCGACCAAATGTGAAAGGCCGTATGGCAATGGAGCTGGGGCAGTTAGGTGTATACAAGCATAAATACATCCCCGAACAATATCTCCGTTCATCGATAGAACAACGTCTGCAGCTTATGGCGGGTTTAATTGATACTGATGGTAGTTGCGATTCCAATGGCCGAGTTCGATTCACCAGCGTCGATAGCGAGTTGGCACACGACGTGTTGGATCTTGCTACAGGTTTAGGTTTCAAACCTTATATATCCACAATACAGCCGAGATTAAGTACCAGTGGCATCCAAGGGCGCAAGGAGTATTACGTTGTTGGGTTCAACCCAACTATGGATATCCCATGTGCGCTGGAGCGTAAAATATCAAAATGCAGGGCTGTCGAGCGTAAAATAGGCATTGTCTCAGTAACACATGACCCATGTGGTATTAAAGGCCGCTGCATCCAAGTGGACTCACCTGACGGGTTATATCTAGTTGGTCGACAGCTTATACCAACCCACAACAGTGAGCTAGCCTCAAAAACGTTCCCTGCTTGGCACCTTGGCCGTAACCCTAAACATGAGGTCATCGCCTGTTCTTACTCAGCCGACCTCGCTATGGACTTCTCTCGTAAGGTAAGGGGCCTAATTCGTGAAAACTCATACACAACGATGTTCCCCGAGTGTGAACTTGATAAATCGTCCCAATCAGCCGAACGCTGGAACACGGAGAAAGGTGGTGGTTTCGTTGCTGCCGGTGTTGGTGGTGGTATTACAGGTCGTGGTGCTCATTTAGCCATTATCGACGATCCACTGAAAAACCGTGAGGAAGCCGACAACCCGACTACCCGTCAGAAGTTGAAAGACTGGTTCACCTCGACACTCTACACCCGTTTAGCGCCTGGGGGTGGTTTGCTTATCATCCTAACCC
>JAAERS010000264.1 GCA_024230095.1 Gammaproteobacteria bacterium
CCAGTCCATATGAGGCACTAATGCTGTCACCTAAAATGAGCAGCCTCCATCTACCGATACGCTTCATGCTGTAGCTGTCCTTGCGATTCTTTACCACCGTTGTCTTTACTGGATAGCAAGCCATGGGGGCTGCTCAGAAACTCTAATTTAGTTCCAGGCTATTTAATAGCCTGAACCGCGATAAATGATTGTCTGCAATCGATTGTTTGTAATGACTTGCTTGCAAAAATAGAGTTCATACGGTGTCGCCAAGTTAATTCACCGAAATGAGATAACCTGGCGATGAATACAGATAAGCGCCACCGATTCGGGCTAGGCGTCCCTACCTCATATCAGCAGCTGCGCTGTCTGGCTCTACTATTGCTTCAACCCAAGGCATCGGGATGTCGAAGACCGTTTTTCTGCAATCGCATCTCTGAGATCTGAGTAGCGGCACGAATACGCCGACCGACTCCAGTCTATGGGTCAGCATGGTACTGACAAGTTAACTTAGATTCGCTCTAAATGTGGCAACCACAAACCAAAACCTCGGGAAATTACAGCCCAATGTGGGGGCCAATGACATATTTCTGGTCAGTCTAGGCTCGATTGTGTAGCGCCAGCCCGTGACCTCGAGTTAACTTGTCAGTACCGCAATCGGTGGTTCGGTGCCAAGACGCCGTGATA
>JAAERS010000265.1 GCA_024230095.1 Gammaproteobacteria bacterium
AATCTAGTTGTCGCTGCTATCAGCGGTGCCTCCTTGCCCGTATTATTAAAAGCCATTCATATCGACCCAGCACTGGCCGGTGGTGTTATACTAACCACCATTACAGACGTGGTGGGTTTCTGCGCCTTTTTAGGCCTTGCCACCTTGTTCTACGCATAAATTGATTATTAGGAAACACCACCATGGGACGCGCCAAAGCTCGCCAAGCGGCCGCTGAATTAGCAGCTCTACAAAATCAGGTAACACCCGAAGAAGAACCAAGCCGCACACAAATCAAGAAAGCCATGGAAGAGTTACAGCACTTGGGCGCACAACTTGTGCAGTTGAAGCACAGTGACCTGAAAAAGATCCCCATGAGCGAAACCCTCGAAGTAGCTATCCAAGAAGCGCATCGCCTAACACAAAACGAAGCCAAGCGCCGTCACTTGCAATACATAGGTAAAGTCATGCGCGCCGAAGACGACGTGGCTATCCGCCAAGCCTTGGCAGTATTGGACTCCAGTACCGACGAGCACCGCAAAGCTTTTCACCAATTAGAACGTTGGCGTGATGGACTGCTAGCTAATAATCAAGACACCCTGCAAGATTTGTTATCCCATCACCCACAGACAGACCGTCAGCATATCAATGCGTTAGTTCGCTTGGCGCAAAAAGAAGAAAAAAATAATAAGCCCCCGACCGCTGCGCGCAAGTTATTTAAGTACTTACGTCAACTAAGCGAACTATAGCCAACCACTCCTGTCTGAACATGATCAACAGACGGCTTGGCAAAGGACACCGGGGCACACAGATATAGAAAAGCTAAACCCAATCGACCAGCTTGTGGCGTAGCTTCTTAACGGAGGCGCCTTGAATTTGACACACGCGGGATTCTGATACTTCCAGCACGGCAGCAATCTCTTTGAGATTCAGCTCTTCGTCATAATAGAGAGCAAAAATAAGTTGTTCGCGCTCAGTCAACTCGCCAATCGCGTTAGCCAAAGCTTGCTTAAAAGAAGCTTCATCCACCTCTTTACTAGGCATTAATGCCGACAAGGCAGGCTCCACGCCTTCCCCCTGATCTTCGACGTGAACGGTTTGGTAATTGTAGTTACGGCCTTTTTGTTGTTGTAGTTCAGCCAAACTCAATTCCATATGCTGGGCCAGTTCAGCATCTTTTGCTGTGCGCCCCAATTGCTGCTCCAGAGCCGCACTAGCCAGGTTAATATTGCGAATGCTAGTCATCACTGAGCGCGGCAAAGTACTAAAGCGGCGCATTTCATCCAACATGGCACCACGCACCCGCAGCTTGGCAAAAGTCTCAAACTGGGCACCTTTGCTGGCGTCATAATTTTGCAAGGACTCCAGAAGCCCCATCATGCCCACCTGAATCAAGTCATCGATATCCACACTAGCCGGTAAGCGCGCACTCAAATGCAACGCCACTTGTTTAACCAAGGGCATATACTCCAGCAGTGGATCAAAGTCTACTGACTGCTGGTTAGTATGATAAAGGGACAAGTTATGCATACTGGTAAGGTATCCCGATTAGGCGTTTGATTGCAACAAACGCTCAACAAAAAATTCCATATTACCACTTAAGCGATCTGGTGCTGGCCATCGTGCAATAGTAGATGCCATACGCTCATAAGCTCTAGAAGAGTTAGCTAATGGTGCCGCATCAACTACTGCTTTTTGTTGTCGATTCGCTTGCCCAAGTTGCTCATCCCGAGGCACACTACCTAGGTACATGACGCTGGCTTTAAGGTAATGTTCTACTACTCGTTCAAGCTTATGATATAAACCACGTCCATGCTTTTCGTTTTTCACCATGCTCGCCATAAAGTGAAAGCGCTTGGTACTGAAGCGCTGACTCATTACTTTCATCAAGGCGTATGCATCTGTAATGGACGACGGCTCATCGCAGGCCACCACCAAAATCTGATGGGCCGCATTTAAGAATGCCAATACCATATCAGAAATACCGGCAGCGGTATCAATTACTAGATAATCCAGCGCTTCATCAAATTCACTAAAAGCCTGAATTAAATGCTGTAACTGTTCATTATTTAAGGCTGACATTTCATAGATACCCGAGGCGGCAGGTACAATCTTAATACCATGGGGACCGGTCATGACAATATCCTTAAACGCCCTTTCGCCACCCATCACATGGGCCATGTTAAAAGGGCAATGTAGTCCTAAACTGACGTCTATATTGGCCAAACCTAAATCAGCGTCCATCAACATTACCCGCCTTCCCTGCTTAGCCAAAGCGATGGCCAGATTAATGGACGCGTTGGTTTTGCCAACACCGCCTTTGCCACTAGTCACGGCCAAAACTTGTACACCTGTTTGCGTCATATTAATGACTCCTGTGTGTTTGGTAACCCATCGATTCCAGTGCTGTTCCCTGCAGGCCAGCACGCACGTCTCGACGATATTCCTGCTTTGGTTTATCAGGGGTAGCGTGTAATAGAGGCGACAAGGTTTCAAAACCAGCTGCTTCTTCTGTTATTTCTGCGGCCACGGCATCACTAACAATCTGTTCAGCGCTAGGATAACCCAAATCCAATGGGATACGTTGTCCGTCAGTGATCATTACTAAACGTTGTTGGGACTCAATTAGCGCACTAAGCAAACCACCAAACGGCAGGGTTTCATCTAACTTGGTAGCTACCACCCCTGCAACCTGACCTTGATAACGACGCATCATGTATCGTAGGGCATGGGTTTGGCTATTTGCGGCTAAGGTTAAGTATACATTGATTTCTTGTGGTAAGCCTTGCAGCGAATCCACCAAATTTTGCATATGATCATCAAACGGATTGTCGCCAGCGGTATCCACGAAAATATAATCTTTATGAGCTAGCTGCACTAGATGCGCCTGCAAATCTGACAACCCTGATACATGGTAAACTTCAATACCCAACATAGCACCGAAAACACGTAGTTGATCACGAGCCCCAATGCGTTGCTGATCCATAGAAATCAAGGCCACCTTATGCTTACCATGCTTCATGGCCAGTTGTGCGCCTAACTTGCCAATAGCGGTGGTTTTGCCCACGCCCGTGGGCCCTACCAAGGCATAAATACCTCGTTTTTTGACGACGCCTTCTGTTGCTGTATGGATATGTTCCTGCAGCCAGGTTTGCGCTTCCTGCCATAGCTTATCGACATCGTCATGACGCGTCAGTTGAGGCAACATCTGATCAATGAGTGTTTGCTCTAAGCCCATGCGCTGCAGCCGTTGCACTACCTTGAGTGCAGCAGCACTAGTAAAAACTTCTGAGCGCTGACTAGTTTCGCTCATTTGCTGCTCTAGCAACAAACGCAGCAAACCCAGTTCATTTTCCATACGCTGCATCTGTGCCCCCGGCGTCCCTGTTTGAGTGGCTTTCTCTGCCTCTGATTGATTGGCGATAAAGCGACTTTCTTTTGGTTCCTCACGTGACACATAAGCTTTGGCCGCAATAGGTAGCTTGGCATTATTGCGATTTACTTTCAGCTTATCCAAGTTGGCCGCCAAACGGTTAGCGAAATCTGACTGGC
>JAAERS010000266.1 GCA_024230095.1 Gammaproteobacteria bacterium
AAGCGCCTGATGAAAGAGTTCGAAAAGGAACTCGCCATCCTCAAGGGCCGTGTTGACGGTTTGGAAGCTCGCGTTGGCGAACTGGAAGCAACTCAGTTCTCAACCACCACCAAGCTGAAAGGTTTAGCCACCTTCGTGATCGGTGCTAACAGCTTCGGTGGCGGGGCTAAGCAGTTAGCCGGAGAGAAGCGTGCTGATGCTGCGGCAGCTCAGTCTGGTGCTGCGAGTTTCAACTACGACCTTCAACTGACTCTTGACACGAGCTTTACGGGTAAGGATTTGTTCCGCACCCTGTTGCGTGCTGGCAACTTCGCTCAATCTGCCTTCAGTGGTGATGGCTATGTCGGTCTCGATGCATTGGAGATTGCCTTTGAGGAGCCTTCAGGTGCTGACAGCCTTGGTGTCAATCGTATTTTTTATCAATTCCCTGTTGGTGCAGGTTTCACTGCAACCGTCGGTGGCGTGGTTCGTCAGGACGACATGCTTGCTGTTTGGCCTAGTGCATATCCTTCTGACACGATTCTCGACGTATTCTCTTACGCCGGTGCTCCTGCGACTTACAACACGGCCCTTGGAGCTGGCGCTGGTCTTTGGTGGGAATCTAATGATTTTAGTATCAGTGCTAATTACATAAGTCCCAACGGCAGTAGCTCCAAACCTTCTGGCGTTGTTGACGAACTTGGAGCTGAGGATTGCAGCGAATCTGGTGGTCTTGCCACCGATTGTGCTGGTTCCAACGGAACCGTTCAGATTGCTTACGCTCCTGAAAATTGGGGCATTGCTGCTGCCTACAACTACACCTCTAAAAATGCAGGTGCCTTATATGCTGGCAATGGCACTCCTCTTGCCAATAGCTTCTCTAATGATGGAAATAATTCCTCCGTTGGCTTGAGTGCTTGGTGGTCCCCAGAAGAAGCTTCCTGGTTCCCCAGCATCAGTGCTGGTTGGGGCTACAACAGCATCACGAATGGCGAAGACAACTTCGTGTTTCGTTCTGCAACCACCCAGTCCTGGTACGTGGGTCTTCAGTGGGCCGATGCTTTCATGAAGGGCAACACCTTGGGTATGGCCGTTGGTCAGCCCACCTTCGTGACCGACGTTTCCTACCGCAACGATGTCAATGAATCGGACTTCGTTGCTGATGGCAACTACGCCTGGGAGTGGTGGTATCAGTTCCAAGTTACCGACAATATTTCTGTGACTCCTGCGATCTATTACCTCAGTCGACCGCTTGGAGCATTCACTAACAGGGAAATAAATGCTAACAATGCTACATTTAATAACTTTGGCGGCCTTTTGAAGACTACCTTTAAATTCTGATTATTTAACAAAAGACATATGTTTAAACATACTTGATCAATCGTTCAATTATGATTTTCATGATTATGGCTTGTGAAAGATTTCAAAGTATAGATGCTATTTATGATTGACTGTAAACACAAATTGCAAGAGTTGAGCAAATTTTTGGTTTTTGTTCTTAGATACTCAAGCCTTTGCAATGCGCTTTAAGTGTTAAAGCTTGTTTTGCTGTTGAGGCTTGGATGATTGTTCTAGATTTGCAAATCATCTAAATTTAAGTCAGTGAATCTATTAGGTCGAGACAACTCCCCCTTGCATTCTTTTGTGGCCTTACTCCTTGATGGTATTAGCCGCTGCTTTGGCCTGAACGATCACCTCTGGTGGAAGCGACACATAGCCCAACTCAGGAGCTTTAGCTTGTGATTCCTCAGACAACATGTAATCGAAGGTTGATTTAAGTATGTCCGTGTTGTTGCCATTGCCGTTGGCGTATGCGAGCACCCAGGTGAAGGTCACG
>JAAERS010000267.1 GCA_024230095.1 Gammaproteobacteria bacterium
GCCAATGCAGTTACCTCACGGCCTTTCTGAAAATGCCATGCTTGCTGAGTTAAAACAGATCGCTCAACAAAACACGCTCAATACAAGCTACATCGGCCAAGGCTATTACAATACACACACGCCGAATGTAATTTTACGTAACGTATTAGAAAACCCAGGTTGGTATACCGCGTATACGCCTTACCAACCTGAAATATCTCAAGGTCGTTTAGAAGCGCTACTAAACTACCAACAAATGGTGATCGATTTAACCGGCCTTGATATTGCTAACGCCTCTTTGCTTGATGAAGCAACGGCGGCTGCAGAAGCAATGACGCTATGTAAGCGCGGTGGAAAGAGCAAAAGTAATACCTTCTTTGTGGCAGACGATGTTCACCCACAAACATTAGCGGTAATTAAGACTCGTGCCGAATTCATCGGCTTTGACGTTGTTGTTGATACTGACTCAAACCTAGATTCACATGATGTGTTTGGTGCTCTACTTCAATACCCTGGCACAACGGGTGAAGTAAAAGATTTATCAACACTGATTGAACAAGCTCAGGTGAAAAAAACCTTAGTTGTTGTAGCTACGGACCTTCTTGCTTCTGTGCTTCTTAAACCTGTTGGTGAAATGGGTGCAGATATTGCTATTGGTAGTGCACAACGCTTTGGTGTCCCAATGGGATACGGTGGCCCACACGCGGCATTCATGGCAACACGTGAAAAACTAAAA
>JAAERS010000268.1 GCA_024230095.1 Gammaproteobacteria bacterium
GATCAAATATTGGTAATGAGTAACGGTGGTTTTGAAGGCATTCACGGAAAATTACTTGAGAAGTTAAACCAACAATGAAATCTGAAAAGAGAGCGATTACTTTAGCAATGACAGGCGCATCTGGTGCGCCCTATGGCCTACGCTTGCTTGAATGTTTATTAGCGGCAGATTATCACGTTTATTTTTTAATATCGTCAGCGGCTCGTGTTGTGATGGCGACAGAACATAGTTTGAAGCTCCCAAGCGGCCCTGATGCGATGAAGGCTGCCTTAGTTGAACATCTTGGCTATAATGCAAATAATTTAACCGTGTGTGGCAAAGAAGATTGGTTCTCACCTGTGGCTTCTGGCTCTGCTGCCCCAAAGCAAATGATAGTGTGTCCATGCTCAGCAGGTAGCGTTGCCTCTATTGCTCATGGTATTTCAGATAACTTAATAGAGCGTGCTGCGGATGTGGTGTTAAAAGAGCGCGGACAATTAATTCTTGTTGTTCGAGAAACACCATTTTCAACGTTGCATTTGGAAAATATGTTAAAGCTATCCCAGATAGGTGCGACGATCATGCCGGCAGCCCCAGGTTTTTATCATCAGCCTCAATCAATAGAAGACTTAGTTGATTTTATGGTGGCGAGAATTTTGGACCACCTTGGGGTTGAGCAAGGACTAGTCCCACGTTGGGGATACGATCACCGTTGATATAATCAATATGCTTAGAGAAAACC
>JAAERS010000269.1 GCA_024230095.1 Gammaproteobacteria bacterium
AGAAAGCCAAAAGCCGAGCTGCAAATCGAGCGGCCGTGCGCTTGTTGTGCGAGACTTACCCGCAAACTTTCTCCATTACTGAACCGAAGCCACTGAAGGTGGGTATTCAAGAGGAGCTAATAGCTGATGGTAAGTTAAGTCAAAATAAGATTAAGCGTGGTTTGGCAAGTTATGTGAGAGCCTATGCCTACCTGCGCTCGCAAACGGATGGGGCAGACCGTGTCAACCTTAAGGGTGAAGCTGATGGTGCGGTGACCGCCAGTGAGGCCGCCCATGCTGCCGGCAAACTGCCTGCTCGGCGAGAGTCTAAGCCTCGTGGTAAGAGTACAAAAGAGGCATATAAACGTGGTGCCCGCCGGCCCAATAAGCCAACCAAGCAGACCTCACATCAAAGCAAAAAAGGAGCCGTGCTAGGCCAGGCCAAGGTAGAAAAAACCGACAAGGCGTTTCAGGGCTTGGATGACAACCAGCGGATGGCCAGTAAACTCGACATGCTGCTAAGTAAACACAAATAAGTGTTAAGTTGAGATGTATAAAAGCCTTTTAATATGGGGCTTATGAATAAGGCGACCCGAGGGTCGCCTTATTCGTTAGGGTGTCAAGCTCAAGCTTGAGCTGATACTGCTTATTAGGTGTTATCTGAAATGAAGGCCAATAGGTCAGATTTGGACATTGCACCCACTTTCGTGCCAGCTACCTCGCCATCCTTGAACAGCATTAAGGTTGGGATACCGCGAACACCAAAACGACCGGCTACTTCAGTATTGTCGTCAACATTGAGCTTGCAAACCTTAACGCTACCCGCAAATTCGGCACCGACCTGCTCCAATACAGGCGCGATCATTTTGCATGGGCCGCACCATGGTGCCCAAAAATCTAATAATACAGGGACATCGGAATTGATGACGTCCAGATCAAATGATGCGTCGGTAACAGCTACGGTGTTTTCGCTCATGGTAATTTCTCCAGGCATGTTTGCCACTAGGTCATTAATGGGTTCTATGATACGTGTTTTTGCGTTAAAACTCAGCCCTAATCTGTTGAATCAGGGTATTTGTACAAAGTACTACTGATATAAGGTTTCGGACCAATTATTCAAGCTCTGGCGTTTATTTATTGAGTTAATTTTAGACTGTTGTTGGCAACGGTTTGTTAATTACTCGCAGTAATCTGGCGCACAGTAGAATAGCCGCGCAGGTGAGACCTAGAATAATACCAATCCAAAAGCCCTCAGCACCCATTCGTGGGGTTAGTAGATCAGTTAAGCCCAGTATATAGCCAAGGGGCAGGCCGAGGCACCAATAAGATAATATAATCATCACCATAGGCCAGCGCGTGTCCTTGTATCCGCGCAGTATGCCTGCCGCCGCAACCTGCACAGCGTCGGATAGCTGGAATAAACCCGCAAGTAAAAACAAACTGACGGCAAAGTGAATAACTTCAGAATCACTGGTATAAACACGAGCAATCAATTCTGGCATGCTTAGCATTAAAGCACAGGTAGCTAGAGCCATAGTAAGAGCCAGCGTTAAGCCTATCACCATAGTTTGCTTTGCGGCATCGGACCTGCCTGCGCCTACAGCCTGACCAACACTAATGGTTAGGGCAATTCCAATGCTCATAGGAATCATAAAACTCAAGGATGAGAAGTTCAGAACTAGTTGATGACTGGCTACGATGGTTGGTCCCAACGGGGCCAAAAATAGGGCTATAATGGCAAACATGGTGGCCTCAATAAAAATTGATATGCCGATGGGGATGCCTAATTTTAGAAGTTGTTTGATGCTAGCCCAATGCGGTAGGTTGAGCTGGTCAAAAAAGCCGCACTGGTGATAGATAGGGCGCAAGTATATGTAACAAGCCATACCAATAGTTGTCACCCAGGCACTAATCACGGTCGCCCAGGCACAGCCAACACCCCCCATGGCTGGCAAACCAAGCTTGCCATAGATAAAAATGTAATTCATAGGAATGTTAACCAGAGCGCCCAATAAAGTGAAATACACCATTGGTTTGGTAATACCCAAACCTTCACTAAAGCTGCGCAGAGATTGCATCAATGCTATAGCAGGCAAGCAGAAGGCGGCGATTTGCAGATAATCAAAGGCAATGCTGCGAATAGAACCATGGATATCGAGTAGGTCAAATACAACGTGAGATTGTTGTAATAATATGACACCCACTATTCCCAAGCTAATAGCCAACCAGATGGATTGTTGCACAGTCGGACCAATTTGATGCAGTTTATTGGCTCCAAAGGCTTGTGCCACGGTGGGCGTGGTCGCCATCAGTATGCCAATGAGAAGGATCATTATGGGAAATAGAGTGCTACCTCCAATTGATACACCCGCCAGATCAGTAGATGAATATTGGCCGGCCATAATGGTATCTACCACTGTCGAGCTTAAGTGTAATATCTCAGCGACTAAAATTGGTGTGGCCAGTTTTATAAATTGCCGCCACGGTTGCCAGGATTGGAAGGTTTGTATGATAATTGACATGGGTAAGGGCGTGTATAAATTGAATGCGCTATAATAACCCCAAGTGTTCAATGATGCATTAGAATTTACAAAATGGAAGAGACCGTTAAGCG
>JAAERS010000270.1 GCA_024230095.1 Gammaproteobacteria bacterium
ATGACGCCCTTAATCGCGCCGGTGGGCATGCCTTTACTGTTAGTTAAAGGTGGCAGGGCATGATAAGCCCGAAATAGATAGGAAGACCCATCAACCAGAACCACGGGTACAGAAACATCTTGAGGCATGCGAAGATCTCTAAAGGGTATTTAACAGCCCAATTTAGGGCCCATTACAAAACCCGTAGCCTACCATAAGAGCCGCCATTTTGCCGCTACCAATCGCCCCTCAATGAGTGGAAATACTTGTAACCTGCGCCGTCAAAGCGTACTATTTGCAGCCATTTTAGTCATCGCCCCACAGTATTATGGCCGTTTATACACAACTCTCACATACACAGGTCTCAGGTTACCTAGGTCCCTTTAACTTGGGTGAGCTGGTTACTTTCAAAGGTATCAGTGGCGGCGTGGAGAACACGAACTATTTTGTGACTACTCAACAATCGGGTCAGCCAAAACATGAATATGTTCTGACCCTTTTCGAAGATCTTGGCTATGAAGAACTGCCGTACTTCGTCGCGCTTACAGAGCATTTAGTAAAACGTGAGATTATCGTCCCCGCGCCCCTGCGTGATGAATCCGGCGTAGCATTAAAAAAGCTCGCCGAGCGGCCCGCGTTACTATTTCCTCGCTTTGGTGGAGATCACCTACCGCGTAGCGCTATCACACCGCAGGCCTGTGCCACCATAGGCGCTCAGCTTGGCGCCATGCATAAGGCCGGAGAAGATTTTGATTTACACAGACAGGCGCATCGCGGCCCGACCTGGTGGAACGAACTGGGCCCTCGCGCAGCACAGTGTATCAGCCAAGAGGACGCCTCCCTCTTATTGAATGCAATCCAGGCATATCAGGACATGCTGCAGGATAATGCTGACCTGCCCACCAGTGTTATTCATGGCGACTTGTTCCACGACAACGCGTTATTTGATGGTCCTAACTTCAGCGCTATTATTGACGTATACAACGCCTGCAACGACTTCATGCTTTACGATGTAGCCGTCACCGTCAATGATTGGTGCATTACAGCCGACGGCCATATTCGCGACGACCTGTACACAGCCCTCACTGAGGCTTACCATGAGGTTCGCCCCTTTACCACCACCGAAGCCAACTACTGGAGCATGATGCTGCAAACCGCCGCCATGCGGTTCTGGTTATCGCGGTTAGAAACATACCATGGCCTTGATAACCACCATCGTGAAGAGGGGGTCACCGTGCTCAAAGATCCAGACGCTATTCGGGATATTTTGATGTTACGCCACCAGCACCAGCACCCACTGCCCCACTGAAGAAATCAAGTTAGCTGCTCTGCTGCACTGCTGTACCACTTACAATTCACACTGCTGAATAGCTTGACCAATGCTTTCAAAGTAACGCAGTAGGCTCTTTTCGCCGGGCTCAATGGTCCAACCCAGCAAGTCAATTTCAACTTCCGCTACGCGCTTGTTGCTCAGTTTTTTTACCAAGGCTCGATTAGCCTCGGCATCAACTAAAATACAGCCCACTCGATTGGCCATTATTAACTTCGTCAGGGCCTGCATGTTTTTCGCCCCACCTTGGCTACCCGCCGCATCGGCGATACTGCCCAAACTATCAATAGCCATGCGTTCTTGATAGGGTTGCAGGGCATCGTGATAGGTAATGTACCCCACTTTATGGCTGGCAAAATAATCTTGCCAGCGAGCTTCTTGGGCTACTAGCTGTGGCTCTAATTGACGCCAACGCTGGGCCAAACCCGAAGCTAACTCTGTTTCTATGGCACTGACCCGAGCCACGATGGAAGCCATGGCTAAACGCACATACTCCGGGCTAGTCCACGGGTGCAGGTCGTGGTGATGGTGATGGTGATGCTCATCACCATCATTTGCTAGCTCTAACTCTTGTCCTTGGGGTGGCATTATTATCAATTGCTGATGCGCTGGCTTGCGGCTCATCACTTTGGCCAAATAGGGCTCCAGCTCTGGCCCCATCCAGATAACCAGATCAGCTTGCAGCAAGCGTTTAATATGACTGGCCCGTAAGCTATAATCGTGGGGAGTAATACCATCAGGTAACAGTGGTTCCTGCCAAGACAAACCTAGATCAGTTTGCATCAGCGCCAATGGCTTAATGCTGCTAAGCACTTGCAATGGCTGCTCTGTAGCATAGACCATGGTGTTCATAACAAGCCCAGCAAAACCCAGCCACAGAGACAACAAGATAGACCCATTGCTTTGAAAGCTTCGCCTTAGCTTAGCTGGTAAATAGAGCATGATGATTTCCTTAACTATAGCCAGTACAAACGCCGAGCATGTTATGTTATATTATAACAACAGTCAATTTGACTGTAACCATTGAGGTGATCATGGCTTCCACGCCCTTTCAGCAACACGATCATAGCCACTGTATCAGCAGTGCTCTGCAGCAAGCTAAGCAGTTATGCCAAGAGCGGAACGTGCGCCTGACTCCAGTGCGAGAACTGGTGCTGGAACTGGTTTGGCAAAGCCATCAGCCGCTAGGCGCATATGAACTATTACCGATGCTCGGTGCTAAAGGCTTCAGTTCAGCACCACCCACGGTATACCGCGCCTTGGAGTTCCTCCAGGAGCAAGGACTTATTCATAGATTAGCCAGCATTAATGCCTATACCGGTTGCTGTAATCCCGGTACGCCCCATGAGGGTCATTTCTTATTGTGCTTAAGCTGCCATCAAGTCCTTGAGTTAGACACTCACGCACTCCAAAAATCCTTGCAATCCAGCGCCTCTGTACATGGTTTCACCATTGCCCAACAAACTATCGAAGTCACGGGTTATTGTGCCCGCTGCAAGGAACCGCAATCAAACCCCCTCCAACAGGCTTAGCCCCATGACTAGTGCCCTACTCAGTGCCCAAAACATATTGGTTAAGCGCAGTGGCCGCACCCTAATTCACGATGTTAGCCTTGATCTACAAGCCGGCCAAATTACCACCTTAATTGGCCCCAATGGCGCCGGCAAATCCACCCTTGTGCGCACGCTGTTAGGCTTACAAGATGCCAATGCCGGCAGTATCATTAAACAAACCGGCCTGCGCATAGGCTATATGCCACAAAAACTCAATTTAGAGCCCACCCTGCCTCTAACGGTTCAACGTTTTTTGGACTTGGGCTTAGGCCAGCACCAGTTGGCACCCAAACTTCTCACTAAACTGTCCAAAGCTTGCCGTATTGAGCACTTGCTAACCCAGCCCATGCAATACCTTTCGGGCGGTGAAACACAGCGCGTCCTATTGCTACGCGCCCTTCTCAACAGCCCCCACCTGCTCATTCTCGATGAACCCGTACAGGGTGTCGATATTAGCGGTCAAGTCGCCATGTATGAGCTTATTGTCGACATCCGTGACCAACTGGGCTGTGGCATTTTAATGATTTCGCACGACCTGCATATGGTCGCCGCCGCCACCGACCAGGTTATCTGCCTTAACCAGCACGTGTGCTGCTCCGGCCACCCTCAACAGGTTAGCCAAGACCCTGCCATAATTGAGCTCTTTGGTGTGCAAGGCGCGAGCGCTTTGGCCGTCTATAACCACCAGCACAATCACCATCATGATAGCCACGGTACTATTATACCCGGCAAGCACAGCGAGGCCTGTCACCATGATTGATATTCTCCTCTGGCCTTGGCTGGGCGGCATGCTCATTGCTGCCACGACAGGCCCTCTGGGTGCTTTTGTGGTCTGGCGTCGTATGGCTTACTTTGGCGACACCCTCGCCCATGCGGCTCTTTTAGGCGTCGCTTTGGGCTGGATGCTACATATTAATTTGACCTTGGCCGTGGTGCTTTTTTGCCTTTTACTCGCAATCCTGCTTAGCGCGCTCATGTATCAGCGCATTATCGCTACAGATACACTGTTGGGGATCCTGTCTCACAGTAGTCTAGCCGTAGGTTTAGTAATAATAAGCCTGTTTAACAACCAGCCTGTGGACCTCATGGCTATGTTATTTGGGGACCTATTGGCTATCGGCTCTGAGGACATGCTATGGATAAGCCTTAGCTGTGCCATTGTATTGGCTATATTGGCCTATTATTGGCAACCCCTACTCAACCATACCATTTGCCCTGAATTAGCCCATGTAGAAGGCGTCAATACCAATTTCATGCGTACCCTGTTATTTGTACTGATTGCCATGGTTATCGCTATTGCCATGAAGATAGTCGGCATATTGTTAATTACCTCGTTGTTAATCATACCCGCGGCAAGCGCCCGTCGCCTGGCCACCACTCCCGAGCAAATGGCTATGTGGGCGGCCTTGTTGGGCTGCTTTGCGGCCACGGGTGGCATGGCACTATCCTGGATTTATGACACTCCAGCCGGTCCGTCTGTAGTTGTTATAGCTAGCGCTGTATTTTTTATTTTGTATTTAGCCCCCGCTAAGGGGCGGCGTTAATGGCTCTTGCCTTGCTAACTCTGCCCAGAGTAAAAGAGTATCAATCTATTTGGCACCTAGCCTGGCCGCTGATTATTTCCAACTTAAGCATACCCTTGTTAGGTTTGGTGGACACCGCCGTAATGGGCCACCTCGACCACGCCAAATACTTAGGCGCGGTTGCCGTAGGTGCGACTGTACTATCCTTTATTTACTGGGCTTTTGGTTTTTTGCGCATGGGCACGGTGGGGTTAACCGCCCAAGCTTATGGTGCAGACAGTTTGCAGCAACAATGGCAAATGCTATACCTGCCGGGCATGGTTGCCGGCAGTATTGGTTTACTGATAACACTACTTTCACCCTTGTATATACAATACGCTGTCAGTTTCATGCAGTCCGCTCCCGAAGTTCAAAAACTGGCCCTAAGTTACTTACAAATAAGGCTTTTTAGTGCTCCTGCGGTATTAATGACATATGTGGCAATGGGTTGGCTTTTAGGAAGACAAAACAGCAAGGGACCCCTTTTAATATTACTGATTACCAATATCAGCAATATTATCTTTAACCTGATACTGGTGCTCGGTTTTGATATGGCGAGTGACGGCGTTGCCTGGGGTAGTCTACTAGCTGATTACTTGGGTTTTGCAATGGCAACCTGGCTGGTTATTGGCCAGCTCAGACACTTTCCCAAGTTAACCTTTTCTTGGAAGCAAAGTCAGGCCATTATCCACAAACTTCTGGCCCTTAATGGTTTCCTGTTTATTCGCACCTTGATACTGCTTTTTGCCCATGCATTTATCACAGCTAAGAGCGGCCAACTGGGGACCGATGTTTTGGCTGCCAATACCCTCTTATTGGGATACGTGGCATTACTCGCATACTTTCTGGATGGTTTTGCTCATGCTGCCGAAGCCATTTGTGGACGTATCATCGGCAAAAAAGACCAACTAGGGTTTTATCGTGCCGTAAATGCAGCGGGTTTGTTCTCCCTATTACTAGCCTTAATTGCTAGTGTTAGCTTTTACGCTCTACACCCATTGTATATACAACTAATGACCAGCCTACCTAGCGTACAAGCTGCGGCAATTGGGTACGCCAGTTGGGTTGTTTGGGTTCCCGTAATCAGTGTCTGGAGCTATCTATTTGATGGCATTTATGTAGGCAGTGCCCAATCAAAAGCCATGTTTCATACTGTGTGGATAGCTTTGCTAGCGATGATGTTAGCGTGGTTTAGCGCAGACCCTAACAATCACCACCTTTGGTTTTCCTATCTCACCTTTTGCTTACTGCGCTCGCTAGTGGCAACAGCCTTGTATTTGCGTTTAAGTTATCGTCAAGCATGGTGGTAACAGCACCAGATAGGCCCGTTAACTCTGCAGGCAAAGCCCAGTAACCATACCTTGGGTAGCGCCCACTAAATCAACTAGACTTAATTCAATTTCCAAGCCACGCCGTCCCGCGCTCACCAATAGACTGGGCTGCTGCTGTGCCGAACTATCAATAAAGGTTGGCAACGGCTTCTTCTGCCCTAGGGGGCTGACGCCACCCAATACATAGCCAGTGCTGCGCGCCACCTGCGCCGGCTCAGCCATTGCGGCTTTTTTGGCACCCGCCGCCTTAGCAATCAGTTTCATACTCAGCTTGCTCGCTACCGGTATTACCGCCACTACCAAAGCCTTGTCAGGTAGCGCAACCACCAGTGTTTTAAATACTTGCCCATGGGGAATACCCAGCTTTTCTGCGGCCTCCATGCCATAAGAGGCACAACTTATGTCGTGCTGATATTCATGAATCTGATGTTTTAAGGCCAATTTTTTGGCGGCATTGATAGCGGGAGTCATGGCATCTAACTTAAAGCACTTTCAGCACTTGTGGCTCAACTTCTTCTACTGC
>JAAERS010000271.1 GCA_024230095.1 Gammaproteobacteria bacterium
CCCAACAAACCGTTAGTTTCGGTCAGAGCTTCAAGCCCATCACGAACCTTGCGGCGCTCTTGCTGGATCATGGCCGGATCACCGGTAATGCCGACATTTTCAATCACCTGCTTGATGATCATAACATTTTCCCAAGCGGCAGCAGAGTGCAAGTCCGCATCACCACCATTGGCATTGGCCAGTGCTGCAACTTCAGCAGCGGCTTCAGTAATGGGGGCAAAACTGGTAGGAATAATCATGCCTTCAGCTTCAGCCGCACAACCCTTCATCACTTCTGCTGATGATGATGAGGTCAGGCCGATAACCAGCTTGGGCTCCACCCTTTGGCGAGCCAGCTCTTTAAGCATGCCACAGGTGGTGAAGGGGTGGGATGAAATAATAAAGATATCCGCGTCAGAACGACGAAAAGCCCGCGCCTGCACCGAGAAGCTGGTGTCTGCCTGCAGCCAGTTGGAAGAGTTATTCAGCACTTCCTTGTAGCCCGAAGCAATATCACCGGTGAGGCCTTCGATATCTCCTGTAGCCCAATTAAAGCCATGACGCGTAGCCGCCTGCACAATCACCTTGGAATAAGTGCCATTGGAGTGCCCCTGGTCGGTTTCTGTACCACCATAAATGGTCTTCAATTCAGGATGATTGGCAGCAACCCAGGCCCAAAGACGATCATACATCTCTGGCTCGTTGGGGGTATTACGGAAGGTCCATTGGGAAATTTTCGCCAAACCGTTACGTACCGCTGTATCTGTTAGAATGGGGTATTGCAAGCCTGTATCACTGGCATCGTCGACCTGTTTCTGGAACACACCATACATGGCCGCAGCAGCACCTGAACAGGTAGGGCCAATACCAATCAGTGACTTGCCATCGGCAGCCTCTTTGCGAGCCACAGCAATAGCCTGCTCGGCATTACAGGCACTATCACTGTAATTAAAGGTAAGTTTAGCCATCGACCCATCGGCCAGCTTTACGCCGCCCATTTGATTGACCCGTTCAACCGCCGCAGACATCACAGCTTCCGAATTGATACCAAATGACCTTAGGGGTCCGGATTTGGCCCCCCAACCAGCTATGTTGATTTCTGTTTCAGCCACGGCTGCACCAGACGTAAGCAGCAAAGCTGATACACTGCTGACCAGTATATTTCTTGCTATATATTTCATTGTATTCTCCAATTTATTGTTATTACATGCGTTAATTAAAAATGATGTAGGTAAAGTTATCCTCCATTAGTTGATACATCTGCATCCGGATTGATTACCACCGGATAAACTGATGGCCTAGCGGTTACGGAACACCGGGGCCCGCTTATGCAAGAAGGCACTCATACCTTCTTTTTGACCATCGGTTGCAAACGCCGCCTGAAAATACAGTCGCTCAGTTCGTAAGCCTTCAGCTAAAGGAGTTTCAAGAGCCATATTGACAGCTCGCTTGGCCATTTTTACGGCAGGCGTGTTATAACCAGCAATGGTATGGGCGGCTTCCAAAGCTGTCTGTAGTAAGTCTTCTGCTGCCACTACACGCGCCACCAAACCGACCTGTTTGGCTTCCTGAGCATCAATATTGCGCCCCGTTAATACCAGATCCATTGCTAACGCCTTGCCCACTGAACGAGTCAGACGTTGGGAGCCCCCTATGCCTGGCAAAATGCCCAGCTTGATTTCCGGTTGCCCAAACTGCGCTTCTTCCGAGGCAATAATAAAGTCACATAGCAAGGCCAACTCACAACCACCACCAAGTGCAAAACCGCCTACTGCGGCAATAATGGGCTTGCTAATGCGGCTGACCTCATCCCAGGGCGAAAGAAAGTCATCCATATAAAACTCGGTGAAATTCTTGGCCGCCATTTCCTCAATATCAGCCCCGGCAGCAAAAGCTCTGGAGCTGCCGGTAATCACGATGGCACCAATTTTTGCATCAGCATCAAATTCACGCAGAGCAGCAAGGGTTTCCTGAGCCAGCTGCTGATTTAGCGCATTTAACTGTTTGGGACGATTCAGGGTAATCAGCCCCACCTGCTCACGCCGTTCCACCAAAATCATCTCCGGTTCGGCCTGAGTCTTGGGCTGGGTGGTGGTTTTGGTCTTGGCTTTGCTTGTAGTCATCTGTATCACTCCAAATTATTTACTGAAAGACTGTTTGGGTTTTGTTTCAGTTGTTGGTTGCTGTTTCTCTGTCTGCTTGTGGGCCGGCAAATCATAGGCACCACGATCACCTATCAATTCCGCTAAAATACGTTCACGGTGCTCACCAAGGCCCGGTGCATAAAGTGGCGTATGTACGTCAATTTCTTCATGGCCCTGCATCTTGATAGGATTACCGGCGGTTTTTAACGGCACCTTAGATGGCCCCTCAACCTGCACAATCATGTCTCTGGACAACAACTGAGGATGATCAAATAACTTGTCAATTGTGTTGATTGGCGCACAAGGCACACCCACATCATTGAGGGCATCAATCCAGTGAGAAACAGGCTTTTTCTGCAGTACTTTCTCAATTTCTGCGACCATGTCTGGCCGGTTACGGCAGCGTAAATCGTTAGTAAGAAAACGTGGGTCAAGAGCCAGGCGTGGCGTCTCTAGTGCATCAGCCATCAACATAAATAAGGTGTCATTACCCGCGGCAATAACAATTTTGCTATCTTTGGCCCGAAAACTCTCAAAGGGAGCTAGAGATGGATGTGAGTCACCTGTGCGGTTGGGGACAATGCCCTCGACATCATAACGTGCCAAGGCGGTTTCCATTAAGGCTGCCTGACAATCGAGCATGCCGATATCCACCCGTGTGCCCTGTGCATCTTTAGTGCGACTATACAAGGCCGACACAATGCCCACAGCGGCAAACAGAGCAGCACCCAAATCCCCAAAACTGGTGCCCACCCGAGCCGGCTCACCATCGGGCCAACCAGTCAGGCTCATAATGCCACCCATGGCTTGCACTACCATGTCGTAGCCCGGAAACTCTTTATAGGGGCCAGAGTGACCAAAGCCGGAAATAGAGGTATAGATTAGATGCGGATGAGTCTTGGCCAGGCGCTCAGCACCATAGCCCAGACGATCCATCACGCCGGGGCGGAAGTTTTCTACCAGCACATCTGCCGTATCAAACAGGCGCTCCAGCAACTCCCGGTCTCGGGGCGATTTAATATCCAGAATAATGCTTTCTTTATGGCGATTAAAGCAATTGAAGTAAGCCGATTCCTTCTCGATAAAGGGCCCAAAGGCTCGTGTATCGTCCCCAGTACCAATCTTTTCAACCTTAATCACTCTGGCACCCAAATCAGCTAGCACCATAGTGCAGTAAGGGCCGGCTAGGACCCGCGAAAAGTCGAGTACGGTGACCCCATTAAGGGGGCCTTTTTTCAAAGGTATTTCATCCATAATTATGCTACTTTCCGGTTAGTTGTCTTGTAAAATCCAACGCGCAGCCTTTTCAGCTATCATCAACGTTGGGCTGTTCGTATTACCACTAGTAATGGTGGGCATAATGCCAGCGTCCACCACCCGCAAACCACGAATACCGTAGACTCTTAATTTGCTGTCAACCACTGCTGCTGGATCATCTTTCTTCCCCATCTTGGTGGTGCCTACGGGATGGAATATGGTGGACGCAATATCACCAGCCACCTGGGCTAACTCCGCATCCGTCTGAAATTGCTTACCCGGCTTTATTTCAGTCGGACAGTACTCTGCCAAGGCTTGTTGTTGGGCTATGTCGCGAACCACGCGCAAGCTGTCAGCGGCAACCTTACGGTCCTCCTCTGTGGTCAGATAGTTAGGGGCAATAGCTGGTGCCTGAAAGGGATCAGATGACTTGGTTAACACCGTGCCTCTACTAGTGGGGTTGAGGTTACAGACACTGGCCGTAATAGCCGGAAAGTCATGTAACGGCTGACCAAAGGCTTCCAGACTCAGGGGCTGGACATGGAATTCGATATTGGCATGTTCTTGGGCTGTGTCACTCTTGGTAAAAATACCCAGTTGCGAGGGTGCCATACTCATAGGTCCGCTGCGCTTGAGCGCGTATTCAAGGGCAAAGGACGCCTTACCCATCAAGGTAGAGGCCATCTTATTAAGGGTTTTCACACCTTCAACTCCATATACGGTGCGGATTTGCAAGTGATCTTGCAGATTGCTCCCAACACCTTCAAGCTCGTGGGTAACCTTTATACCAACACGGGCTAGATGCTGTGCAGAACCTATTCCTGAAAGCTGCATAATATGCGGACTGCCAATCGCTCCGGCACTGAGTATGACCTCACAGTTGGCCTCCACGGTTAAAACCTGACCACTCACGCTGACATCTACAGATGTGCACCTTTTGTGGCCATCAGCATCCTTACTAAGGTTCAGTTTGGTAACCTGCGCATGTGTCCATATTTCCAAATTAGATCGGCTTTTAATCGGCCGTAAAAAGGCCTTGGAGGTATTCCAACGCCAACCTGAGCGCTGATTGACATCAAAATAGCCAACCCCAGTGTTATCACCGCCATTGAAATCATCTGTAGCGGGGATACCCAACTGGACAGCGGCTTTTGCATAAGCCTCCAGAATCTCCCACCGCAAACGCTGTTTTTCAACGCGCCATTCACCGCCGGAACCATGTAACCGAGCTTTGTTTTGCATTTCCGGTTCCAGATCATCCGTGCCTTGGTCGAGCCGATAATAATCCTCGTGGGCTTTAAAATCCTCTAAACTATACGCCCAAGACCACTGTGCATCTCCGCTTAGCTGCGCCCACTGATCATAATCTCTGGCTTGCCCGCGCATATAAATCATGCCATTAATTGACGAACAACCCCCTAGCGTTTTACCGCGGGGGTACAACAATGAACGACCATTGAGCCCGGCCTCCGGCTCAGTATGAAATTGCCAGTCCGTACGTGGATTATCGATGCAATAAAGATACCCTACAGGGATGTGTATCCAGTGGTAATTATCCTTACCACCCGCCTCCAACAAGAGCACCCGCTTACTAGAGTCGGCACTCAAACGGTTAGCAAGAAGGGCGCCAGCCGAGCCGGCACCAACGACGATATAGTCAAACTTTTGCTTCATCATTTAGCCACCGGCATGGCAAATTCCGCACCATCTGCCATATCCTCTGGCCAGCGCTGCATGATGGATTTTTGTCGGGTATAAAAGCGAACTCCTTCTTCACCATAGGCATGCATGTCTCCGAATAAGCTCTTTTTCCAGCCACCAAAGCCCTGCCACGCCATAGGCACAGGAATAGGCACATTGATGCCGACCATACCGACCTGAATGGTCCGATTAAATAGCCGCGCGACCCCGCCACTGCGGGTATAGCAGGAAACCCCGTTACCAAAACGATGTGCATTAATTAGTGCAATGGCCTGCTCAACGGTATCAACCCGCACACAACACAACACAGGGCCGAAAATTTCCTCTTGATAAATTTTCATATCAGCGGTGACCTGATCAAACAAGGTAGCCCCTAAAAAGAAGCCTCCTTCATAACCAGGCACCGTGTGGTCACGGCCATCAACCAGTAACTCCGCACCCTCAGCAACACCCGCATCAATATAGCCACTGATACGCTGTCGAGCTATGCCGGTAACAATGGGACCCATTTCACTGTCGTCAATCATGCCAGAGCCAATGCGTAACTGCTGGGCCCGTTGCGTTAGCTGGGGCATGACCTTATCTGCCGCATCCGCTACCAGTACAGCCACAGAAATGGCCATACAACGTTCACCGGCAGAACCAAATGCAGCCCCCATCAACCCATCAACAGCTTTGGAAATATCAGCATCGGGCATGACTACCATGTGATTCTTTGCACCACCCAAGGCCTGTACACGCTTACCATTAGCAGCGCCCCGCTGGTATACGGCGTTAGCAATAGGCGTAGATCCGACAAATGACAAGGCTTGTACATCTGGGTGATCAAGAAGTGCATCTACGGCAACCTTATCACCCTGCACAACATTAAAAACCCCATCAGGAAATCCAGCTTCTTGCATTAGATCAGCAATCATCAGCGATGGCGTAGGGTCTGTAGGAGATGGTTTAAGAATAAATGTATTTCCGCAGGCAATAGCAACAGGAAACATCCAAGCAGGCACCATGACTGGAAAGTTAAAGGGCGTCACACCCGCCACTACACCTAAAGGTTGACGCATAGTCCAGTTATCCATATTGGTGGACACCTGATCTGAGAAGTCGCCCTTGAGCAACTGTGGGATTCCGCAAGCAAATTCAACAATATCAATACCGCGCTCAACTTCACCCATAGCATCAGAAAATACCTTACCATGCTCGGTTGTAATCGCTGCCGCCAAAGCTTCCTTGTTGTACTGCATCAAAGCCAGCAAACTATTCATTTTACGTGCCCGGATGATTGGAGGCACCTCTGACCAACTATCGAATGCTTTACGCGCATGGCATATGGCTTGATGTACATCCTCAACTGTTGAATATCGAACATGGGCAGACACCTCGCCAGTGGCCGGGTTAAATACCTGATGACCATCAGTACCCCTAGCAACACAATGTTGCCCTGCGACATAATTACCAATCACCTTAATGCCATCTTGTTCCATAACGTTGCCTACACCCTTCATATCGCTGTTCCTTAAACATTACAAACTTCAAACTATTTATTAGTCGATCGACTAATAAATAAACAAAAAAAATCCTTCCCTTTAAATCTGCAAATTTTTCAAAAAATCGGTTTTAAACGCATCGATGGGTGCCGCTCGGCGCTCCAATTTCGCTCGCAAAATAGCTCCTTCCCAACCAATCCAAAATAATTCCGCGCGGGCCGCACAATCAATATCCGAAGCTATCTCGCCGGCCGACTGAGCGGCCAGTAAGCAGGTTGCAGTTTTAGCCTGCCACTCGCAAAAAACATCCACCAAGCGTTGTCGAAAAATCCCTGGCAAAGCATATATTTCCATACCCAGATTACCAACCAAACAACCACGGTTGAAATCATACTTGGCCATATTAAAGCGCGCCGACATGATAAAGTCTTCCAATCGCTGCAAAGGCGTATGGTCTTTATTGAGGTACGCACTATCTAACATATCGTTGAAAAATTTAGCATAAGCATCAATCAGTGTTAAACCAAACGCCTCTTTACTATCAAAATAAGCATAAAAAGAACCCTTAGGCAGACCAGCCTTTTTGGTAACCTCGTCAAGACCGGTTGCGCCAAAGCCTTTTTTGGTCAACAAAGCCGCTCCAATAGAAATTAGCCGCTGCCTATTTTCCTCAACTTGCTGGGCACTCTTGCTGGGGCGTCCACGAGCCGTTTTCATAGTGATAACTTTTTGCATACAACTATAATATATACGAACGTCTAAAAAATCAACTACCTTTCAACCAACCCAACACTTCATACTGGATAATGCTTCTTTAAATTTAGACTCAACAGTGAACGATAGCGAGTAATTTATATAATTTTTAGACATTTGCCTAGTAATTAATAAAAAAATGTCTAAGGGGTTAAGCTGGCTAAAAAATCCACATTAAAAACATCGATGGGTGCTGCACGGCGTTCAAGTTTAGCGCGTAAAATAGCCCCCTCCCAACCAATCCAAAACAGTTCTGCTTTTGCAGCACAATCAATATCAGGCGCTATTTCACCCAACACCTGAGCCGCCAACAAACAGGTCTCTGTTTTCTTTTGCCACTCAGCAAACACATCCAT
Organism: Gammaproteobacteria bacterium; assembly: GCA_024230095.1. Classification (GTDB taxonomy): domain Bacteria; phylum Pseudomonadota; class Gammaproteobacteria; order Pseudomonadales; family Balneatricaceae; genus Njordibacter. The sequence continues at coordinate 7,675 of JAAERS010000271.1, forward strand.
CACGCGCTGTCTAAAAACCGATGGCAAGGCATAAACTTCCATACCCAAATTACCCACTAGACAACCACGATTAAAATCGTACTTTGCCATATTAAAGCGCGCTTCCATCATAAAATCTTTCATTCGCTGCAAAGGCTGACGGGATTGGTTAAGGTAAGAACGATCCAACATATCATTGAAGAACTGAGCATAAGCATCGATGAGAGCTAAACCAAAAGCTTCCTTACTATCAAAATAGGCATAAAAAGACCCCTTAGGTAGACCCGCTTTTTTGGTAACTTCATCTAAACCAGTCGCGCCAAAACCTTTTTTCGTCAATAGAGTGGCACCAATAGAAATGAGACGGCGGCGGTTTTCTTCGACTTGCTGAGCACTTTTGCTGGGACGACCTCTGCCCTGCTTCACGGTAGTTTCTTTATGCATGAGAATTAATTAGGCTTATTTTCTAATAATTAAAAATATATTTGTATTGTGCGCAGTGAACTAAGTTGCGTTCCCATAGCAACACCAGTGTATTTAACAGCCGACCGACATAATATTGAACTTTAGCTGCATAAACTTTGTGCTAACACCTTGCATTCTGCTCATACTCTCACCGCCAAGATGTAACATCGTGAGCAAATACAGACGCACCAAATAACCCAAAAACGATGTGTTAATTGATGCAAAGCAATAAGTTATGACCACTGATAAGAAGTAGGCTTTGCTCGCACTTATTCACCGTGTTTCACTTGCTGACTAAAAAAGGATGTACCTTGCGGATATTCTGGTGTCGCCAGATCGAATACGGACGAACGTATGCGTCCTGTAGCCACGCCGCGAACTATCTCCCCTTCTTGACCACTGGGGATGTGGTTGTCGATCAAAGGGATGGCATCTTCAGCAGCATATTCAACAATATAAACGGTGCGGGAAGAATTAGAAAAATTGGTTGCCGAACCATGCAAGGCCCGGGTGTGCATGATGCAAGCGGTGCCCGCCGGGCCGGTACAGGTGATGGCTTTGGGTTGCTCTCTTTGAGTAATTTTGTCATCAATTGCACCCGTGAAAACACCATCATGCCAATGTTCATATAAGGGGCCTTTATGGCTGCCAGGTACAATTTCCAAAGGGCCATTATTGGCGTCCACATCATCCAAAAAAATTAATACGGTGGCCAAATCATCGTTACTGTGGGGTTCAAAGACAAAGTCTTGATGATATTTCACCTGCGTTGCTGCACCAGGCATCTTGGCATTGATCTTGGCGTTATTAAATTTGAGATTGGGGCCGTAGAGCTGAGCTAATGCATCCAAGGCTTTGTTATCTCGCATGACGGCCAAAAATGCCTCCGAAACTTCCGGGGGAGAACTCACCCTGCGTAAAGCTGGTTGTGTTTGAGAGTGGCCGGGTTCTAGGTCAAAACGCGCACGGCCATCGGCTATCTCACCATAAGCTTTTTGATACTGGCGACTCTCTTCTACCCAACGCTTAAAGTCGACTTGTAATCCCGCTAACTGGGTCGCCGTGATCGCATTTTCTACGATTAAGAAACCCTGCTCATTAAAGTCACTAATTTGAGATGCAGTTAACGGCATTTGTCGCCCCTTATTAATTATATTAAGGATAGTATGTGCGAGCCAAATCACCGCCCGCAATCACACGTTAGCAACATAAGAGATTTAGAACAAACAACAAATTCTTATCAAAGACGTCATTTTTTTAATGCCATTGTGCACCGTTCAAATACAACAACATTGTAGTCGCTAATAAAATTTAGCCATGGACGAAAATAGATCTATTTAGGCGGGGTCGGCCATCCAATATGAGCGCTGCTGTAAGATATCGGCGTCCGCGTCTTTTGCGGTAATAGTAATGCCACTACTGCTGGCAGGTAGGCGCTGATCTTCAAATAGCAAATCTTGGCTAACATCAAAGTACACGACCTTACGGCCAGCCAAACACAAACGTTTTGACTGCACCACCTGCTGCAGCAACCACTGTGGTTGATTGTCATGATCACATTGTAAGCCAGCAATGATGGTGGCCGCCAACAGGTCTTTGAGACCAGGGCAGGCAAAGTCACCGTGTAACTGCACCTTCACACGAGCAATGCCATGCAAGTGGTCAGCCCTAGACAAGGCTTCCACAAACATCATGGCAGCCTGCATGGGTTCAAAGCCACTGTGATTTTCTTTTCTATACATAATGGACTGGGTATTAGTTGTAGTCATATCAACATCACCTATCAGTAAATTAGTCACGCACCCCTTAAGCAGAAGCGCGCAGGTTGACAGGGGGGTGGGCCTCACAAAGCAGTGCTTCAAAAGCTTTCACCCCGGCTAAAGCTACTTGCTCATCCTGATCGGGTGTGCCGGAACTGCATCCAATTCCACCGACAATAGCATCGCCATAAAATAGGGGAACACCACCAGCAATAATTGAAAAGCGGCCGCTATTGCTAGTATTGATACCAAAAGCAGGCTTACCTACTCCGCTTACCTCGCCATAGGCGCGAGTCGACTTGCGAGCGGCAGAAGCTGTAAAAGACTTACCCATAGCAATATCAATACTCGTGATGCGCGCATCATCCATACGCTGAAACTGTATCAAATTACCACCATCATCAGTAATAGCGATATCCATATCAACGCCCATATTCTGCGCTTGATCAATGCATGCTTGCATAATAGCCTGCGCATCACTCATCGTTAGTTTAGGAACCATTTTCATCGTGCTTACCTATTTTCTTTCACTTAATTACTAATAGTAAATAGTGACCTTTATATTAAACCTGACACCATACTATTGATATTAATCATGCATGTATATAAGGATTACAAATAATATTAAAAATAGTTTCGAACTTTTTAGACAATAGGAAACTTAGCCCTACTTTTGGAAACACATTACATCATTAGTTGAAAATAAACCTAAAAAATGCATTTAACATGCTGTTTTATATGGAAATAAATAGAATTTATTAATAACGAATTGAATATAAAGAGGGAATTAATTTTCAACAATATGGAAAAATAAAACAATTAGGAAAATTATTTTCTAATAAGAAAATATATATAGGATAGGGAATTAATTTATTTTTTTAGAGTGATACTATAAATATGATTATGCTGGATTATATAATAACACCAATAAATATATTATTAAAATAAAATGGGTAGTTAAATTAAAAACACACTAGTTGTAAGCAATAAAATGGTTATTAACCACGTCGCAATGCTCGCCGAGGGGCTACGGGAGAACGGCGACGGCGTTCACGATAGAAGACCACAATACCGGCGCCAGCAATAAGCCCTGCGCCGATCAAAACAGGCCATTCGATAGACTCAGAAAACACCAACCAGCCTACCAAGAAAGCCATTGGCAAAGCGGTATACTCATAGGATGAAACCGTAGCCGCATTACCTAGTTTATAGGCCGCAGACAGCGCATATCCAACCACCCCAGAGCTAAAACCAAGTAACAAAAATAAAACCCAGTCTCCAGGCAAGGGCCAGACCCAGGCTCGCAATAAAAACACCAAACTTTTATGCTCAACTCCCTGTGCATACTGCCCGTCCCCTGCAAACACGAAAAAGCCTATACTGACCACCAAGAACAATCCCTGTATGTACAACGCTAAGGCCGATGCTTTGGTATAAACACCCAGCTTCCTCGTCATCACTTGCATACCGGCATAAGCCACCGCCGCACCTAACGGCAAAGCATACACCCAACTGGCTACCGGTTCATGACCAACAACAGCACTACCACTTTTGATCATGATCAACACACCGATAAAACCTACGATGATCGCTGACAGACGAAAAATACCAACCTGCTCCTTTAAAAACACCACAGAAAATAACGTAATCAACAAAGGCGCCACAAAAAATGAAGCCACGGCATTCGCCAAAGGTAATACGGACAAGGCAGAGAAAAACATCATATTGGAGACCACAACAAGCAGCCCCCGCAGCAAATGTAAGCCGGGCGTAGACGTTTTTAGCTCACGCCAACCACCTTCGAATTGCAAAATAAGCAAGCAAATAATAATGCCTATAAAGGAGCGTATAAAAACCAACTCATGTAATGGGTAATTGTGCCCAAGGAACTTAATAAGCGAGTCATTGATGGTAATAAATACCATACCTAAAAGAATAAAGGCAATTGCCTTTAGCGGCGTATCTTCGGTTGGATGGGGGGCAGGGACCATAGTGCAATAAAGGTGATCACAAAGAAACGGTTATATTAATGACCCTATAGTAAGCCAAGCAAACAATAAAAACACTACCCGCCCATAAGCTTGCCAGCTTAGCATCACAAACTTTGTACCATATCCACCAGCTTTAAGCGCTGTACTTTGCCCGAAGGGCCTTTGGGTAGATCATCCATAAAATATATGCGAGTGGGCATTTTTACTTTGCCCAACCTTGGCAGACAATATTCTTTAAGCTGTGTTTCATCTAATGGCTCCCCACCGCCAAGTACCACACAAGCAATAACATCTTGGCCGTAATCATCATGGGGGATACCCACCGCTGCCGCTTCTTTAATCGAGGGGTGCGTATACAATACATCGTCTATTTCACGGGGCGCAATATTTTCACCACCTTTGATAATCAGCTCTTTAATACGGCCTGTAATAAAAATAAAACCATCTTCATCCATACGCGCTAAATCCCCCGTATGCAGCCAACCATCAGTGGTTAATTCTTTGGCAGTGGTTTCAGGGTTTTTATAATAACATCGCATCACGCAATCACCCCTTACCATCAGCTCGCCTTCTACACCCCGGGGCAGCGCCTCCCCTTCGAAATCAGCAACCATGACCTCGGTACCAAAAGCAATTCCAGGAGACCCATATTTACCCGCCTTTGGTGGCATAGGATTAGACAATATCTGGGCTGAAGTCTCCGTCATACCCATAGTTTCTACAATAGGAATACCAAATTTTTCTTCAAAACCCGCATGCAACGCTGGGGGCAACGCCGCCGAGGCAGAACGACCAAACTTCACCTTGCTTAACTGGCTTTTCAAGGCCATTAGGTCAAGGCTTTCAGACTGATGCGCCAAATACGAAATGATGGTCGGGACTACACTAAACCAGGTACAACTGCCAGCAATCATCTGCGGCCAAAACTGGCTAGTTCTGTAGTTATGAGGCATCACCACGGCACTACCCGATACCAATGGTGCCATAACCGTAACGCACTGGGCGTTGATATGACACAAAGGCAACACACACATACCGCGGTCAGAGTGCGTGAGCTCATGAGAAACAGCCGTATTCATACCTCCAGCCAATAGGTTCTTGTGAGTCAGCACCACCCCTTTAGGGCGTCCTGTGGTACCTGATGTATACATCAACATACCATCTTGCGCGGGGCTCACTGACGCCAAGTTTAGCTTGCCACTAGGACTGCTTGAGCATCCAGAATCAACATCCACTTTCTGTATGAGAATGGACGCTGGCAATTGGCCGACAATCGTCTTCACTTGGTCAGCAAATTCGTCCGTAGTAAAAATAACTTTGGTATCTGAATGATCAACTACATAAGTAAGTTGCTCTAGTCCAGCCGCCGGATTGAGCGGAGAAATAATGTAACCACCATAGATTGCTGCCAAAAATAATATTAGTGTGGTGCGGCCATTGCACATCATAAATGAGACCGTATCACCTGGCTCTATGCCCTGTGCCTGAAATACGGCAATCTGGTTATGTAACTGCTGGCGTAATTCGCTGTAGCTTAGGCCTTCATCTATCTCAGGAAAATAAGCAAATGACGCATCCGGCTGAAGTGCCGCATAATGATCTATCACGCCTCGAACAGTATCGGCAACAGGCTTGTAGCTTACTGTCATGAGTGAAATTCTCTCTGATAATCGCCAAATATATCTTCGGCAGTCACTTCTTGGGCGGGAATAGGCCTGACCACACGCGTCACATTCATATAGTGGCGAAAATGCACGTTTTGATCGGTAATATTGCCGCCCCAAGTACCACAGCCCATAGACAAAGAGAAAGGTAAACTATTATCGAAACTACCACCTGTGGCATAACAATGGGCTTGATTGACTATGACACGACAAACTGGCATTTCGTGACCTAATTGCTGAGCTCGCGACATATCTTGCGTATGTAGGCTCAATGAATGGCCGGCCCCTTGATAACTCAATATGCCAGAAGCTAATTGTTTAGCATGATCAAAGTCTCGTGCCCGATATACCGTCAATACCAATGACATTTTTTCACCGGAGAATGGGTGTTCTTTGCCCCACCCCGTCTCTTGCACCATAAGCACCTTGGCGTTGACGGCTTGCTGTCTTTCTATGCCAGCCGCGGCACACACTTCAGCCACGGGTTTGGCTAACACAACTGGATTTAACTTGCCGTGCTGCCAGTGAACGTCCTGCAGTTGGGCCTGTTCATCCTGCTCAAGCATGCAAGCGCCGTGAGCTGTTAAGCTGGCCATCACCGCCTCATAATTGGCATCAATGACTATCAAACTGTTTTCTGATGAGCAGCTAGTGGCATTATCAAACGTTTTAGAAGCGATGATTTTGGCAGCCGAATGATCGATATCCGCCGTCTCGTCAACAATACTGGTTACATTTCCCGCACCCACACCATAGGCAGGTGTGCCACTGGTATAGGCCGCTCGCACATTATTCTGTGAACCTGTGGCTACGACTAAATCTACTTGTGCCAGCATCTCGAAACTTAATGCTTTTGACACGGGCGCTGGTAACATTTGCACCAGATCCTTTGGCGCACCGATAAGATCCAATTCAGCATGAATCAGGTCCAATACCCGTTGGCAAGATGCCTGCCCTTTTGGTGAAGGTGCCAAGATAATCGCATTGGCACATTTGAGAGCATTGATAATATTATTAAGCGGTGTCGCTATGGGGTTGGTGGAGGGAACAATGGCCCCTACGACACCAACCGGCCTAGCAATTTCCATTATCCCTGCAGCCTGATCATCGTTGATTACACCCACAGTTTTGACACCAAGTATATCTCGCATCAAACCTAGGGTTTTACGGGTGTTCTTCTTCATCTTGTCAGCCACATTGCCCAGGCCTGTTTCTTGTACAGCATATTCACATAATCGGCGGTTAGTATTGCCATCCATGACCACCCAGCCAACGGCTGTAACCAACTGATCAATTTGCTGCTGGTTATAGGTCGCCACATGGGCTTGCGCCTCACGTGCCTTGTCGACCAGTACAGAAACAATTTGGGCGGGACTTAAATCAGACATAGAACACTCCATTGAACAAAAAAACAGGGGATCAGGCCATGAGCCATCTCCCCCTAAGGCTACTCCTGCTTAGGACTAGGGCAACTAATTTAAATCTGCCAAAAGCTCTTCAAGATAGGCTTGACGCTCTACCCACATGGCTTTTACTTGCTCGCGAGGCATAATACGCATCGGTGAGCCCCCTGCTTTCATCTTGCCAGCAACCTTGCCATCCTGGAACATTAGGTGCACACGTTCAGCCAAGTAATCCAGCACCTCTGGTGGTGTACCCTTGCGAGCCATAATGCCGCGGAAGTTCACACTAGAGTCATCAATATCAATGCCCTGCTCTTTAAAAGTGGGTACGTCTGGCAAGAAAGTCTCTTCGCGCTGATTGTCCGCAACGGCCAGTATCTTAATCTTACTTCCTTGGCGATAAGCATCTGATAGATTATTAAAACCAGCCATTACCTGACTACCCAGCACCATCTTCATAGCTTTTACACCACCCCCGGCAGGGATATACTTGGTACTCACACCCGCTTGTTTATCCATTTGCAAGGCGGCAATGTGGTGGCCAACATACAAGCCAGCGCCGCTGACGGTAAGTTTGCCTGGATTGGCTTTGGCCCAATCCACCAAATCATTGGCAGAATTGAACGGACTATCCGCTGGCACAATCAATACGGCCGGATCAGCACCCCAGTTAGCTACCGGTTCTAAATTGTTAATGTTATAACTGGTCTCAAATTTTAATGACTGTGCAATAAAGTGAGGCACGTTATAAGCCGCCAATTGATGCCCATCCATTGATGCACTGGATGCATACCAATTCCAACCTTTTTGACCACCAGCGCCAGGTTTGTTGAATATAACCATAGGCATATTTAGGTAATTCTCCTTACCCGCCATCATGGTTACTATCCGTGCCTGAAAATCAGTTGCACCACCGGGGCCGTAGGCCACAGCAACTTGAATTGGCGCGCTAGGGTACTCGTCTGCTAAGGTCACCGTTGGTGACATGAAACATAGAGATGCTACAGCTGCTGCTGTTAACAGCCTCGTTTTTATTTTATTTACCATTGTTCCTACCTCTTAGATTAAAGCCTCAACCACCGTATGTGACCTTGGCTATATTTCTTATTGTTTTGCTCTTATCCTAACCACAGATCTACCACAGCCCTGGTGTAGAAACGAGCAGTGCTTTGTTAAATAACATATAAATAATGACAACAAAGATCAGTGCCACTGTACCCATACGAATGAGGGTTTTTTGTTCCACATTAAGGGAATAAACGCCTGTCATAGCAATGAACAACACTAAGGAGCTCAAGTAAAAGCCCAAATAGTTGAGACACGCTAGGTATACCGCCACCATCACTAGTCCAGGCCAAATATCAACCCATTCCACTAAACTTGACCCTAGCTTTTTACGCCCCCATGTACGCACTGCATCAAAAAACAGAAGGCCAGCCAGTGCCAGCATCATGCCACCTACCAACTGAGGAAAAGCATATGCTTCCCCATCGCCAGCTGCCCAGATGTAAGCACATATTGCGATAGACACCAACAGGGCTCCCAGTGCCGCCACACGCTTGCCTGGCTGGGTAGTTTGCACTGACTTTTCAGCACCTCGACGCTGTTTAATTTCAGTCCAGATGCTATACCCGATAGATACTGCACAAACAGTGATGAGCACCACATTAATCGAGCCCGCCATAAAATAAGCCCAAGAGCCAACAGTCACTTCTGCAATCATGTTGCCCATGGAGAAATTATCTTCAGCGATGGGGCCCAAAATGATACCCAGTACCATTGGGGCAGCACTAAAACCGTACTTGTTAAGCACATACATGAAGCTGCCCAGCACCGTCATTACCAAAACGTCAGAGAAACTATTTTGAATACTGTAGGTGCCAAATACGGCCAAAATTGTTACCGCTGCCGCCATATAATGTGGTGGCACCTGCATGATCCAACGACTACTACTGCGACTTAGAGCCAAGCCCATAATCAGCATAAGCACTTGTGCCACCAACAACGAACCAATGAAGGTCCAAGTGACTTGTGCGTGAATAGTGAACAGATCCGGTCCCGGAAACAGACCATTAATGAGCAACCCCCCCAGCAACACAGCCGCCGTAGGACTACCCGGAATCCCTAGGGTCAACAAAGGCACTAAAGATGGGCCAACCATGGCGTTGTTAGCTGATTCAGCGGCAATTACACCGTCAGGGCAGCCCTTACCAAACTCATCTGGTTTTTTACTGAATTTGCGCACTTGATCATAAGCCACCAAACCCGCAATTTGACCACCTGCACCTGGAATGATCCCCACCACGACACCAGACACGGTGCCCATGATCAGGGCTTTGACGCGAGTCAGGTTATAGGTGATCGATTTCCAAAGGGGTGAATTTTCCATATGGAATAAACCGCCCTCGGCTTGCTCACGGCTGGTAACCAACAATTGAAATACCTGCGGCACCGCAAACAGACCGATTAGAGCGACTACAATATGCACACCTCCAGTCACATGGTCACTAAACACAAACCGCGACTCACCAAAGATTGGGCTAATGCCGATAGTTGAGATCCATAAACCTAAAGCGCCAGACAGCAAACCTTTAAGCACCGAACTAGAACCCAGAGTACCAATCACCGTAACCCCTACGATAGCCATCCAAAACATCTCAGAAGGGCCAAATTTAAGGGCCAACTCAGCCAAGGGTGGGGTGAAAAAGATAAGCACCACAACACCGATGATACCGCCCACAAAGGAACTGATAAAACAGTAATGCAGGGCTTCGGTAGCTCGGCCTTGCTGGGCCATAGGGTGACCATCCAAAATGGTCGCGATATTGGCCGGGGCCCCAGGAATATTAACCAAAATCCCGCTGATTGCACCTCCAGCAACCGTAGCCGTATAGACGGCCCCCAACAACACTAGGCCACTGGTCGCATCCATCTGAAAAGTAAAAGGGATTAATAATGCCACTGCCATGGTTGGGCTAAGCCCAGGCAATGCTCCCAGAATAAGACCCGCCCCCGTTGCCAACACAAGTATAGTTAGATTGGAGACACTGAGCACCTCTGAGAAATAGGTGAAAAATTCCACTCGTTTACCCTCTTAGCCGCCTATCAACAGACACCTTTTTAGATGTAAATAGGTCATATTTTTATTAAACTTATAGTGAACTTGATTAGAACACCTGTTATAGATAATATAACTCATGTATATGAGTCAAGGCTTATGACAAATTATTTTTAATAGTCACTCTGTCTTACAGCCTGTAATATGCTCTTAAGACTTTGAAAGTAAGCGAAAAAAATCAGTATTTTGAATTATAGGAAGATCCTATGAATATTTGGCAGTATCAGCCAAAACCTGGCACACCTCTGTACAAGGTCGTAGAAAACTACCTGCGTGATCAGATCAATGGAGGCGAATTATCCCCTGGCGACTTGATCCCTTCAGAACCCCAACTAGCAGAGCGCTTAAACGTCAGTGGTGGAACCGTAAAAAAAGCTATAGAAAATCTAGTACACGAGAACTTACTGTATCGCCATCAAGGCAAAGGCACTTACGTATCCCGTATTGATTTCAATAACAGTCTGTTTAAGTTTTTTACCTACGGCAACCCTTCAGGAAACCCGGTACGCATTCACAAAGAAACGCCCACCCGGGAATTACGTCAAGGCAGTGAAAAGATATGCCAGCGCTTAAATGTTCCTACACACACAGAACTGCTATACATTGAGCGAATTGGTTATCGGGATGACAAACCCGTACTGATCGAGAAATGCTGGTGGATTGCCGACATGGTGCGTGGTTTGGAAAAAGAAGAAGTGCATATTCCAGATTTATTATATGCGGTGGTGGTCGATCAATTCAATTTACCCATCATTCGTTCTGAAGAGTCTCTTACGGCTGAAGCTGCCAACCTGAGCACCTCCAAGGTACTCGAAGTTGAACCGGGTGCGCCTTTAGTGGTGCTGCACCGCACCACCTATAGCCGTGATAATACGCCCGTGGAATTTCGTATTACCCGTGGACGGCCTGACAGCTTCAGTTACCGAACAGAGATTCGCTAGGCCCCATTACACCGCGCCGCCATTACAGGCCAAGGCGACTCTAGGGGTGGCCAAAACTCGGTTGGTTTAACTAATTTCGCCCAACTGCCTTGCCATCCAAATAGCCAACTTATGTTGCATATTTGGCAAGTTTTCCTGATCACCTGCCAAGGGCTGCATCAGCTTATCATGCACCAGCAAACGATAAATGTATTCGATCTTAGCATTGTGTGAGTCGGTTGCTTCAAATTGCGCAACGCCACGTTTTTCGGCGTAGTTCATGCCAAATTGAATGGCTTTTTTGAGTAATTCTTTTTCGTTTTTTAACTTTTTCACTACCATTCCTTACTTGGCCCTGCGACAAATAGTTGGTTCATAACAATGCCGCAAAGTCCCTGAATAAAGTAACTATGAGTATAGCCGCTTTTGCATTAAATACACCAACAACCCTGGTATTATCCAAACAGCCAACTATAAAACTAATGGTTTATTGCTTGCGCGGAATACACTCCATTTGCACGGCGTTGGTATTACCACCTGTCGCCAGCATAATGCACACATAATCTGGATTATGCTCAGGCACAAATTCGTAAACCCGGGCATCATAACCGTACACGTCCACCTTATAGCGCACTGCCTCCTTGGTTGCAAAGTTCATGGTAGCAATAGAGTCCATAAGCCCCGCTTGAGCCACCGGCGCCATACACAGTGCTGCTATGAGTAGGTATTTTTTCATATCAATAAGCCTTTTGAGTCGCGTTAATCAAAGGCTTATTGTAACGTCAAGAACGGCAACTAGCTGCAAAAAATATCGACTTTAAAGGGCCTTTTTTTATTGTGCCTAGTGGTGCCCCGGTTGTTGGCGACCCAGTAGCAAATAACCAATAATCAAAAATACCACTGCCACTGCCATCCCTGCACGATCGGTACCGAACAAGGTAAACAAAATGCCGTACAACAGGGGGCCAAGAAACGATGTGGCTTTGCCAGAAATCATGTAAAGGCCAAAGATACGAGCACGTTGGTCGGCGGGGATAATTCTCGCCACCACGGTCCGGCTAGCCGATTGAATGGGGCCAATGAAGAAGCCCGTGGTCAGGGCCGAGGCCCAGAAAAATGCCTTATTAGGAGAAATAAGCACCACAAATGCCAACACGATCAAACATATCAAGGACAGCCTGACGGTTCTGAACCCGCCCAAGCGATCTTCTAACCAACCCACGGAAGCGGCACCTAGGCCGGCCGTCAAATTAATCGCAATGGCAAAGCCAATCACTTCATCCTGGGTAAAGCCGAAAACATTGGTAGCATAGATACCACCAAAGGCAAAAATCACCACAAGAGCATCGGCATAGAGCATCCTAGCAACCAAAAAACGTACCAAACCGGGTATGGTTTGGGCCGTTTTAACACCTTGTTTTATGGTGGCCAATATCGACAAACTGTGGGTTTTTATTTTTGGTTCCTTAATCCAAAAAAACAGGGGTAAGCCAAATACCAAAAACCAAAGTGCTGCAAAGGGCATGGTCACTCTGACCTGCTCTGCTATGGCTTTATCAAGGCCAAACGGAGGCTGTTCAGGCAGAATAAAAAGCATCAAAACCAAGGCTAGGCAAAAGATGGCACCAAAATAACCAGCAGCCCAAGAAAAGCCAGACACGCTGCCTATTTTGTCATTTGAGACAACCGAGGGCAAAAGCGCGTTATAAAAGGTAAACAAGCTTTCCATAGCGACAATGGAAATGAATGACAAGATCAGTGCATACCACATCCAACTGGCGTTGGGTTCCACCCACCAAAGCATACCCGTGGCCACAATACCGGTCCCCATCATGATAGCAAGCCAGGTTTTGCGGTTGCCATTGCGGTCGGCACTGGCACCCAAAATAGGACAAATAATTGCAATGGTCAGGGCTGCCAACGAGTTCATCCATGCCCATTCGGCACTGCCTGTCTCAGGTGATACGGATGACACATAATAAACCGCAAAGACAAAGGTCGCATGCAGGGTAGGAATGGGGGAACTGGCCCAGTCAAAAAGGCCATAAGCGATTTTTGGTTTGAGGGTATAAGTTTGATTGTCCATCTTGTTTTATTCTCTTATGTTGATGGCTTAACAGTAGTTTGCTTACTGTTGTGGTGACCACTAGGATAAACACCGGTGCCTTAGAAGGCAAATAGGTTTAGTGGCCTATGGATTCTTGATCCTGCAGTGAACTTTTACATTTGCTTGGGGCGCCTATGTCGGCATGCTGGTGCAGCCATTGCAACATTTTAGTCACCCCAGAGGTAGTTTGCGATGGGCTACAAATATCCCCAAGCACCACATGCTGGCCAGGGTCGTCCTCGCTATTGAGTACTGGATTATGAATACTGACATGGCCACCCATGCGAGCGCTAATTTTGCGCACCCAATAAGCCGAGACTGTCTGATCTTGATCACAGAACCAGAATAATGCCGGCACGGTAATACTAGCGTGATGGACGTTACGGGCTGCGTTGATAACGTATTTCATTTTGCCGGCGGCAATGGTGGGGTATCGCACTGTCCAGCAGGCTGCATGATCGGCATTTAACGGCTCAAAAGAGCGCTCTTTGCCGAACAATATTGGCACCCAAAAATAGGCGCCTGGCAGTTGCAGAACACTAGCTTTTAAGCGTGACTTGAGGCCAAAATTAGGCGCCACATAGATTACCGCTGCTGCCTCATAGCCCATACCCAGCGCGATATGCAATAAGGTACAACCGGTAGAACAACCCATTAGTATGACTCGGTCTCCTAGAGTATGACCAATGTTAATGGCAGCAATGGTATCGGCAAGCCACTGCTGATAGGTAACATCCGCCAAAGCCTGACCATCTTGTCCATGACCAGCTAGGCGAGTGAAAAACAGATTGGCCCCCAGCGCTTTTGCCACCAGATCTGGTACCGGTCGGATTTCATTGCGACTGGCAGAAAAGCCATGCACATAGACTATGCTAACTGTGGTTTTGGTACCGGGCTTTCCGGCCCAAACTATGGTTTTCTCTGTGTCGGGACGCAAGTCTCGAACGGTTTTTTCTGTGGCGGCTAGAACCTGATCCAAGTTTTCAATATTAATCACTACTGTTATCCATAGCGGCGCGCCCAAGCGAGGGACGATAAACAAATACTAATGTCACAATAGCCAATAACAACACAGCCGCTGGAATCAAGGTAATACTGGCCTGCAGTGCCGTCACCGCAGCGTCTGACTGATCTACTTTACCTTGCGTGGTTTCCTGCCAACCGTTGGCACCCAGTATTAATGCCAAACACATGGGAGCAAAGGCATTGGCAACTTTTTGGCCAAACAGCCAGATAGCAGAGAAGGCCCCCTCTATTGCTTGCCCTGTTTTTTGGCGGGTAATATCCATCAAATCCGGATACATAGCCCACGGAATTTGCTGGTATGCACCATTTGCCATACCCGCTAATACAAACATGCCCGCCATAGTAGTGACATTGACTGAGGGCATTACTTGGTGCAGAGCGAGTAACAACAAAATATACAAGCTCAACCCCAAAACCAGCGCCCCCAGTTTCCCAAGTTTAGCGGATACCAATACCCACACCGCCTGTGACAAGATAGAACCCACAACAAAAGCAGCAAACATGAGTGACAGTACCGTCAGGGCCCCGGCGGCACCAGATAACATGGTCATGCCGTTATCCATAATCAAGTAGAGGGCGGCAAAGGGTAAGCCCGCCGTGATCAGAGCAACAGCGAAGGTCATAATGCCATAGCTTACGGTGAGAATAGAAAAAGATCGGTTTGATAGCACTAACTTAACGATGGCAACAAAACCCATGCTGCTGGGCTGGTGAATGCGAGGGGCTTTACGGGTAAAAAACAAAGACAACCAAATGGCTCCCACTATCAGAGGAGACACATATACAGCGGCCATGGCATGGCCCATGTCACTGGCTAGCTTGGGGATTAGGGCACCACCTACCAGAATGCCCACACTGGCAAAACCCATGCGCCAGCCAGTCATGACCGACCTTTCTTGTGGGTTCTGAGTCATTTCTCCTGCCGTGGCACCATAGGGAATGGCCACCATAGTAAAACCGATGGTAGCCAAACCAAAAAATCCGGTTACCCATGCGATAGCGATGGTCGTATTGGCTCCACTGGGCACAGAAAACAGCCCAATGATACCACCCACCATCAACAAGGCACCAATGAACATCCAAGGTGCACGGCGACCCCAACGGCTTTGTGTTTTGTCAGAAATATAGCCCACGATAGGGTCTGTAATAATATCGAAAACAAGAACGCCTGTTGTTACCAGGCCTGCTATATCGATTGGTACACCAAGATAAGACGTGAGATATGCCAATACCAGTAATTGCTTGACAATAACAAAGACGACAATGCCCATGTCAGCCAAGCCCCAGCCAGCTTTTTGCCCCAAAGATAAGCCCATACGATGTTTCCCTGTGCCACATCCGCCTATCTGGGATAGTAGAATGAGACTATTGTTATTTTAATCTCATCGGATTACATCACATTGGTTTAATTGGGGCAAACTGACTGTCGGGTCTAGTTTACTGCAATTGGTTTAGGGGATTATTGGGCAAATTCCGGTCACTTTCATGTGGCATCCCCTTTTTCTGCCACACAATCGGCAGGCTAAATATTCTCTAGGCTACTTTTCATAACACGAGCATTGGCTTTCCGACAGGGAGCTTTTATACTCAATGGTCTACACGCTGACTAGGATTATTTGGATGCTGCCCAATGACTTTAGCTTCACCCACGCCTGTGCCATTGTATTGCTACTTACTAGCTGGTTTGCTTATTCCACTATCTTTAAAGTGATGAGTAAGGAATCCATAAACAGCAAGCTGATTGCGGTTAGGTGGCAATGGATAAAACAAATTACGCGTTATGAAAGGAGCCCTTTCGACGCTATCCTAATTGGTCATATTGTACACTCTGTCGCTTTCTTCGGGTCAGCGACACTCATTGTACTTGCTGGCTTGTTCTCTGTGGCAATCAATCTCGACAGCATTCACGCCACCATGATTGGCCTGCATTTTATCAATAATGCCAGCATCGAACTATTCACAATCCATTTTGCTCTACTGGCTGTGGTACTGACCATCAGCTTTTTTTCCTTTGTTTATGCCCTGCGTAAGTTGGTCTATGCTATTGCCCTAATAGGTGCCTTACCTGTTATCACTGGCTCCCGAGCCGTAGATTACGATGAGGACAGTCTCGATCTGCTTATCGAAGACACCGCCATGGTCGTTACTGAATCACTGAAAACCTTTAATTTTGGTATTCGAGGTTATTACTATGCCATCGCTGCTATCTTCTTATTTGTTTCACCTTTGGCCTGTATGCTAGTTACCCTTGTGGCCACCAGCGTGCTAATTTATCGCCAGTTAAGCACCAGTACGGCTCATTCTATCAACCAATATGTGCAACAAAGACAACGCCCTAACTAAGCCTTTTTAAGCTATGTTGCCATTGACTAAGGGCCACTGATGATAGAATGATAAGGGCCCCTAGGAGCGTGGCCAACGCTGGTTGTTCGGCCAACAACAACCAGGCAAAAGCGATACCATAAACTGGCTCTAAGCTGGCGACAATGGCCGCGGTGTGGGCCCGGACCTGTTTCAAGCAAGTAATAAACAGGACATGGGGCAAGGCTGTGAGCAAAGCGCCCAGTATCAACACATAAACAACCTCATCAGAATCCAGTTGCACGCTCGTGATATCGACCACCAGAAAACAAAATATCGCGGCCAAACCCTGCTGCCATAAACCCAAACGCACACCACCGAATACCTGTACTAGGGCCTTATTTTGTAGAGCCAAAACAGCAAACAAAGCACCTGAAATCACCCCCCAAACCAAGCCCTGAAAAGCCATATCTTGCCAATCGATGGTTGGAGCAACTAACCATAACCCAAATACCACCAAGGCTGTGGTAACGCTATCAAATAAGGCCACGCGGCGGCCTTCTGTCAAGGCTTCCAGCAGAGTAACAAACACGGGGAATGCCGAAAATCCCACCAGTGCCACACCAACACCAGCTAATTGGATAGCCAAAAAGAAACTCCACCAATGCACAGCCAATACAACACCAGAAATCAATAATGACAGCCGTAACTGAGGACGCAAATTGGCTGGCCACCAGCCTTGACGTTGTGATTTACTAAATAAACCAACAAATAAGGCCAACGCCAATGCACCTATAAGAGTTCGGCCCAAAACCAATTGCATGGCCGGCAGGTCAACCAGTTTACCCATTAAACCAGCGGTGCCAAACAACAGCACGGCTAGGTGTAACTGCAAGATAGCAGGCATGAAACAGATCTCCCTAAGGCAGGCTTACAATAACATCCAATAGTTGCTCAAGGCTGGCAATAGTCACATCAGGTTGCAGCTCCCAAGGGTCAAACACATTGGCAGCAGAGCGTTGCAACCATACAGCATGCCAACCAGCTGCTTTGGCGCCAATGACATCAAAGGGATTACTGGAAATCAACACACAGTCAGCCCCGCGGCCATGGGCATGTTGCTTGGCAAAGGCATCATAGGTGGTGCCAGCGGGTTTAAAAGTACGCACCTGATTGACGCTAAAGACACCCAACAGATATTGTTCAATGCCAGCATGACTAATGACCTGGGCAACACCAGTGGGTGTGCCGTTGGAAAAAGCCCAGCAATCAAGCCCCGATGCCTGCAGCGCTTGCAAACTGCTTGGCACCTCTTCAAAGGCCGGCAACTCGGCATATTTGGTCATCAAAATTTGCTTATTGGCTTCGCTTAAACCGGTCTGCATGAACGCATCTGTGTAATCCAAAGCCGCCTGCGTACAGACACCAAAATCGCGATAGTGTTTTCCCCCGCCCATAGCCGCGCGACGAAAGGTATATTCCAACTGTTTGTTACGCCACAAGGTAGAAAATGCAACAGCCTGATCACCTACCAGAGATTGAAGCAGACTAACCACGCCGTGAGGATCAATCAAGGTGCCATAAACATCAAAAGCTAATACTTTGCTCATCACACAGGTCTCTCTATGTCATCGATTTATGAGAATAGCATGAGAAAGGCATGACGTCAGTTGGCAACAACATTATGAAAGTAATGCCACTTAAGGGGTTTGATCGAACCAACATACCAGGCCCACTACTATTTATCAGTCCTGATATTCAAAAAGACCGAGGCAAACCCAATACGTGCTCTGAGACATAAGATAAAATTAGATTCGTAGAGATTGGGGCTACCTGATAGAGCCGCGTTTCCCGCAACTTACGTTCAATATCAAACTCCTTGGCAAAACCAAAGCCACCATGGGTTTGCAAGCAGGTATCACCAGCCGCCCATGACGCCTCGGAAGCCAGTAGCTTGGCGATGTTGGCGTCTTCTCCACAAGCCTTGCCAGCATCGAACTTTTGGGCCGCTGTTACAACCATCAATTCTGCTGCTCGCATGCTGGTATAAGCGCGAGCAATAGGGAACTGGACGCCCTGGTTTTGACCAATGGCACGGCCAAACACCACCCGTTCTGCAGCATAACTTTTAGCGCGATCAATAAAGAATTTGCTATCACCAATGCACTCATAAGCAATCAATATTCGCTCGGCATTGAGGCTATCCAAAATATACTTAAAGCCCTTGCCCTCTTCGCCTATCAAACTATCAGCGGGAATCCGCATGTCGTTAAACGAAACCTCGGTGCAATGATGGTTCATCATCATATCAATAGGTTGCAATTGCATTTCTTGGCCCCGTACTTTTCGCATATCTACCAAGAATACACTCATACCCTGAGACTTTTTTTGGCATTCCTGTTTGGGTGTGGTGCGAGCCAGCAGTAGCATAAGATCAGAATGTTCAGCGCGACTAATAAATACCTTGCGGCCATTCACCACATAATTATTGGCATCACGCCGAGCAAAGGTTGTGATCGCTGTGGTGTCAGTACCAGCATCGGGCTCGGTTACCGCAAACGCCTGCAAGCGCAACTGACCAGCGGCAATTTTAGGCAAATAAGTCTGTTTTTGCTGTTCATTACCATGGCGCAACAGGGTACCCATGGTGTACATCTGAGCATGGCATGCCCCTGGGTGACCACCGCTGCGGGATAACTCTTCCAATATGACCCCGGCCTCTTGTAACCCCAAGCCCGAGCCACCATAAGTTTCCGGAATCAGGCAGCCCAAAAAGCCACTTTCCACCATGGCATTAACAAAATCATCCGGGTAAGCGTTGGTGGCCTCTAACTCACGCCAATAGGTGTTGGGATAGTGTGCACATAAGGCGCGCATGGCATGACGAATTTCCGCATGAGTTTCCATCATCACTCCCCCTTCGTAGCGAGCATGAGGGCCTGCGCTCTGGCCAACACGGGCGCATCAACCATAGCCCCGTCCACCTGCCAAACCGCCGCCTGCGGATGCGCAGCAACCTCCGCCAACACCGCCTGAGCCCAGGTGATTTGCGCCGCTGTCGGCGCATAATTCTGGTTCACTATAGCGACTTGGCTAGGGTGAATACACAAGGCCCCGGTGCAACCAAGGTTAGCGGCAATAGAAACTTGTTGTTGGTAACTAGTTAGATCACGAAATTGAGCCAAAGAGCCCGCCACAGCCAGCATCCCAACATGGGCATTCTTGGCAGCTAACACCACCTGCTGCAGGGCGCCCTGCAAACTCTCAATGGTAGGAACCACCCCCAATGACAAGGCCAGATCTTCCGAGCCAATGGCCAAACAAGCCAAGCGCTCGCTGGCCTTAGCAATCTTAGCCGACTGCATTACCGCCAAAGGTGATTCGAGCAAAGCAATTAGGGCCGTACTGCCAAGGGCCTTGCCTTGGTGCAGTTCCAAGCGTGATAGGAAATCACCCACTATTTGCAAATAATCAGCACTATGTAATTTGGGCAACAGCAAACCATCAATATTGTTGATATCAATAGCATTCAGATCAGCTACTAGTTGTTCTATTTCGGTATTGGTTCGCAGCACGAGCTGTTGCCCAGCTTGTTTGATAGTGGACAACTGCTTATCGAGGGTGGCTCGCACCTGTGCCTTGCTATCAGATGGCACCGCATCTTCCATATCAACAATTACAACGTGGGCACCATAATTAATTGACTTGGCCAAAAAATCAGGCCTATTCGCCGGCACAAACAACCAGCTTTTGGCGTTTTTTAATCTAGTTTTCAAGATCAGCTTCTCCTTGCATAGCCCGTTGGCCTAAGTCATCAGTAGCCCACACAAGTACCTTACTGCCTTGCTGGCAACCATGCACAGTAAAGGCTTGGTAATCCACAATAGGGCGCAGGGCTCGAAAGGCAAATTGGGTAATCTTCGACCTAGGTAAGTGCTCACGCACCAGCTCCAGCATATAGGTCGCCACCATTGGCCCATGCACTACGAGGCCAGCATACCCTTCAAAAGCAGCATATTCGCGGTCGTAGTGAATACGATGGCCGTTGAAGGTCAAGGCTGAATAACGGAACAACATTACCGGGTCCGCTTTAATAGTCATCTGCCATTGGCTTTGCTGGGCATCAAGCAAAGGTTCATTGGCAACCGATGCCGGGCCCTTAGGCTTGGCATCTTGTCGGTAAACAATGTCGTGTTCTTCGTACACATAACCGCCCAAACCATCCTCCATACGATGAGACACAGTGACAAAAGCCAGTTCACCACTGCGCCCCTGTTTGTATTGAATATCTTCGATGGTCGAAGTTCGGGTGACCTGTTCACCCAGGGTCAGCGCTTGTCGAAATTCAAAGCGGCCACCGGCCCACATACGACGCGGCAAATCCACGGGCGGTAAAAACAAACCTTTCTGCGCGTGGCCATCCCGACCGAGCTGATCAATGGGAATGGCCGCAACGGTAATAATCCAATGCCAAAGAGCTGGCAACTGTTCACCTACCTGGCACTTCATTGGTCTATTCAAGGTAGTAGCAAGTTGTCGCACACGCTGAGGATCAAGCTGTTCTTGCACAATTTCCTGTTTACCGATCCAACTCATTACATCTGTCATTATGGGCTCGCAAATTCTTCTTTAATGGCGGCTGTGTGTTGGCCAATGGCCGGCACCGCACGTTGTCGATTGGCGGGTGCTGTCGTCAATATGGGGGAAGCAATCACCTCGGCATGGCCCGTGGGGGTGGGCACTGTTTCCATACGCACCAAATCATGCTCAACCAGATCTACTGACGTATTGATGGCGCCAAAAGCAATGGCCGCCGCCTGCAACTGTTTGCGCATGTTGTGTGAGTCTTGTTTGGCAAAGGCGGCCTGCACCAACGCATCAACTTCACTGCGGTTGGCCACACGCTCTTTATTAGAGGAAAAACCAGGTTGTGTAGCCAGCTGAGCATCTTGCAATATGCTCGTGCAGAACTGGGCCCACTCACGTTCATTTTGAATGGAAATAACTAGAATTTTGCCGTCAGCACAGGTGAAACCGCCATAAGGGGCGATAGAGGGGTGCTTCAAACCCACGCGCTGCGGCCCCTGCCCCGTGTATTTTTGCTGTAACAAGGGCACACTCATCCAATCGATAGCACAGTCAAACAAACTGACCTTTAAACCTGTTCCCTGCCCCGTTCGCAATTGTTGAAACAAGGCTTGCTGAATACCACTCAGGGCATTCATGCCGGCACTGATATCACATAATGACACACCAATTCGGCCATACTCACTAGGCCCACCACTGACTGAAACAAGGCCACTTTCAGATTGAATTAACAAATCATAGGCTTTCATATCGGCATAGCTATTATTGTCACCATAGCCACTAATATCGCAGGTAATAAGATGAGGAAATTCACACCGTAATTGCTCAGAACCAAAGCCAACCCGCTCGGTGGCACCTGGGGCTAGGTTTTGCACCCATACATGAGCCTTGGCCAAAATTCGCTTGAGCAGCGCTTGATCACTGGGTTGTTTGATATCCAACACCAGTGACTCTTTGCCACGATTGGTCCACACAAAATAGGAAGCCTGACCATTGACAAAACTGTCATAACCGCGCGCAAAATCCCCACTTTCACGCTCTATCTTAATCACCCGCGCACCCGCTTCCGCTAGGCGCGATGTACACAAAGGCGCCGCGACCGCTTGCTCCAAAGAGACGATGGTAATACCCGCCAGAGGCAGTTGTTCTTGACTCATGATTCAGCACCAAGTAGTTTAATTAGCATAATCTCTTATTAACCGAATAGATACAAACGATAATATTTTGAGCCAATAGACAACTAAAATTTAATCGAAATGGAAAAAATCCCCTCGACACAAGCCTTACGTTGCTTTGCTAGCTCTGCCCACTGGATGAGTTTCGTCAAGGCGGCTAAAGAACTATGCCTCACTCCCGCTGCCGTGTCTGTGCAAATTCGCAAGCTGGAAGATAGCTTGGGTATCCAATTATTTCAGCGCTACAACCGGCGCATTGAGCTAACCGAGGCGGGTGAAAAATACCTGCAGCGCATCCGCCACATTCTCAATGATCTAGAAGCGGCCACCCGTGACATCAAACAAAAAGGCGACTTAGTGCCCATTAGTGTTGCTGCACCTCCCACCTTTTTGAAGTACTTGATTATTCCTGCACTAGCTAGTTTGTACCAATTGCATGATCACAACTTACGTTTTATTGATACCTTACGTAATATTGACTTCGACGCCGAAGATATTGATATCTGGATCCGCTATGGCCTACCGTTTAAAGACCAACAACCAGAAACATTGTTATTAGAAGAAAACCTGTGTCCAGTATGTAGCCCCAAACTGATACAACAAACAGGCACACTAGAAGCACCTGATGACCTGCACAAAGTCCGCCTGCTTTACACCGAGCGACGTTTAGTACAATGGGATAACTACTTCATCGGCAGTGACTTTGATCACCAACACGCAAAAGGTAATCTGTGGTTCTTAAACTCAGTGCACACTCTTGATGCCGCCTTAGCTGGCCATGGAGTGGCATTAATGAACCGCGAGTTTGCCACCAAATACATTGCATCGGGTGAATTGGTTATCCCGTTTGAAGTGCAGAATATAAACATGACCAAACCGGGCTATTACTTGCGAGTAAATCCCAACCAATTACCATCACTTATCGACCCCATAGCCAACTGGTTACTGAAACAAGTCAGATTTTAACAGTTGAATATTATTAGCCGCTGACAAACACCGAGCCTGCCACAGCTGATTGCAACGTCATCGGCAATTCACCAGCGGCCTGACTTCTTATTTCGGCTATACGTTGTTGGGCTGCTATTCCTGATGCCTCATCGGGGAATTGTGTAACGACGGCGAAACTAAGTTCACCCGTTCGGACCATATTCACACTGGACGCTCCACTAGCAAGGATCATGGGAACAAATTTATCTTTAGCAATGGCCTGCATTTCATCTGACCATTCAGTTGCTTCCCATAATGAAATCGTATAATAATCCATCATAATCTCCTTATATTTAGGGTTTGAGCAATAGCCTATTACCCCTAAGTAATTAACAACTACGCAAGGAAAATATAACACTTCAGACCAGAATCAGGTAATCTGAGTGATCAACCATAAAATGGAAATATGAGGTATACGACCCTACTGGTTTGCTCACCACACGCGCTAAAGAAACCCTTACCGATGTCGAGACTTGAGCAAAAACCCACGACCGGCCACAGATTAAGCTGTATTAGCTACCTGTCGAATGCTTACTTAGCTGAGTTAACCCGAAAGCACCATAAGTAGCCAAACCACAAACACCAATAACCAATGCTAGGGCAAAGGATGTGCCATCATAGATAGCCGAGGCCAGCATAGCCACCGCAGCGCCAACCCCAAATTGATTGGCCACGGCAAGACCGGCAGCAGCACCGCTATTTTGGGGGTACATATTCATCAGGCTAGCAATGGAATTGGCGCCCATTAACGCGACGCAACTCACTAGCAAAAACAGCCCCACAATCAACAGCCAAAAGTGATTCTCAATCACCAAGCAGGTGAGCAATAAGGCACCGCTGAGTAAACAAACACTGGCGCCAATCCGCAACATGTATTGGGAACCCTTAGCACGCACCCACTGTGCGTTGAGCATGGATAGCAACAAAACGCCGAAGGTATTGACGCCAAAAATCAACGAAAACTCATAGGTGCTTAAACCATAAAACTCTATAAACACAAAGGGTGATACGGTGATGTAGGCGAACATGCCAGAAAAGCACATGGCCATCGCCATCACATAACCCAGCGCTTTACGGTCAGTATAGATGACCAAATAGGTTTTGAATGTGGCTCGTAAACTGTCTACACGAGCGCCTTCTATGTGTGTTTCTGGCACTTTCAATACCACCAACGCGGCCGTAATGATGGCAAACACCGAGAGGAAAACAAAAATCCAGCGCCACGAACCCAAAGATAGAAGATAAGCTCCACACAAGGGTGCCACCATGACCGCTATCATGGATACTAACTGCATCAACGACAGCACCCTCGCTACTTCTATAGGAGCGAATACATCTCGCACAATGGCGCGGCTGAGCACGGCCGCCGCCGCACCACCAAAGGCCTGCATAAAGCGCCAAAACACTAGGTTAGTGACAGAATCAGCGAACACACAAGCCAGGGTTGAAAGGATATACAGGCCAATGCCACCTAGCATCAAGGGCCGCCGGCCGTACTTATCCGACAAGGGACCGTATAACATCATGCCTAAAAACAGGCCAAGAGAAAATATACTAATGCTGCTCTGCACAGAAGTTTCACTAGCCAGAAGATCAGCG
Organism: Gammaproteobacteria bacterium; assembly: GCA_024230095.1. Lineage (GTDB taxonomy): Bacteria > Pseudomonadota > Gammaproteobacteria > Pseudomonadales > Balneatricaceae > Njordibacter. The sequence goes on from JAAERS010000271.1 coordinate 32,757, forward strand.
GCCATGGTGGGCATGGCCGGCAAGGTAATGTCGATAGACAAGGACGCAAATGCTTGCAAAGCGGCGAACAGAATTATAAAACGCTGAGGATTGGCTAGCATTAAGTCAAGGTCATAGTTGCAAAAGCAACCAATTATACACAGATACCCTTCACCAAGGCCACCCAGTAATCGCGCCCTATGGTTAGAATATCGTCATTCATATCGTAGTTCGGGTTATGCAGGGAAGAACCACAATGACCGTCCGTACCATTGCCTAGCAACATATAACAACCAGGCCGTTGCTGTAAAAAACGGGCAAAGTCTTCTGACGCACCACAAGTAGGACAGTCTGCATCCACCCCTTGATCAACCACTGCCTGGCCCGCAGCCTGTTTAGCAGCGGCAATACCCTGCTCTGTTTCTGCAGGCGTATTAATGGTGGGTACAAAGTCGTTTTGATATAGCACCTCAGCGGTAGCGCCATGGCTGGCACAGATGCCAGCTACAATTTCGCGCATACGCCTTTCTATGGTAGCTTGCACATCGCCTGACAGGGCGCGACAATCACCTTTAATGGTCACAGTTGACGGAATGATATTACGCGCACCATCAGTAATAAATTCAGTCATCGACACCACGGCCCAATCACGCGAACTGATACTGCGTGCCACAATGGTCTGCAGTGACAGGGCAATCTCGGCACCCACTATAATGGGATCGACCGTTCGCTCAGGCATGGAAGCGTGACCACCACGGCCATGAATAGTAATTTCAAATATGTCTTCGGAGGTCATAATGGCCCCATTACGCACGGCAAAATGCCCCACAGGCAAGCCGGGCATATTATGCAAACCATACACGGCTTGCATAGGAAAACGTTCAAACAAACCATCAGCAATCATGGCCAAGGCCCCACGGCCATCTTCTTCGCTGGGCTGAAAAATAAAATTTACTGTGCCATTAAGGCTCTCTACCTGAGCCAAGTATTTGGCCGCACCCAACAACATGGCTGTATGGCCGTCATGACCACAGCCGTGAAATACCCCATCATGCACGGACCTATAAGCTAGATCATTGGCCTCTTGAATCGGCAAAGCATCCATGTCGGCACGTAAACCAATAGCCACCTCACCTGTGCCTCGTTGCAACACACCAACAACACCTGTATTGCCCACATTGCGATGCACTTCCAAGCCAAAACTTTCCAGCAACTGCGCCACCTTATTGGCTGTGCGCACCTCATCGAACCCCAGTTCTGGATGGGTATGTATATCCCTGCGCCAGTCTTGCATTTCTTGTTGATCAGCCATATTACTAGCTCCTTAAACCTGTCCTTCAGAAATAATTACCAATGGTAAAAACTCAGGCACATCGGCGAACTCAGCCAAGCGCTTATGCAAGGCTGTGAAACCAGCGGCACCAGAAGGTGTTGTCGCTACGCCCAGGTGGGTCATCATGTTAGCACCGGCCTCCGCTTCAGCGTCGCTTAATAGTTGATAGCTAACATGACACTTCTCCAAGGTATGCCAGGCCACCATGGAGGGCTCTTTGCAATCCAAACGCCCCATGTTGGAGTCTGGGCCAGTGACGTTAGTAGGCTCACCGGCACGGTGGCTAGCCTGCAAACATTCTGCCGCATCCGGCTCAACAACAATGATTTCTGGTTGCACCGGCCAGTTGTGACGAATCATATAGGCCATAGCACAAGCCAAACCGCCAACCCCGGCTTGCAAAAACACATGACTAGGCCAGTTACCGGCCTTAGCTAACTGGGTCCGCAGTTCTTCAGCAATAACGCAATAACCTTCCATGACCAATTTAGGGAGTTCAGTGTAGCCTTGCCAAGTACCGTCGGCCAGCAAAGTCGCCCCTGTATCCGCGGCATCTTGCACCGCTGCCGCCACACTCTGGCTATAGTTGTCACCTGCCCAAACAACTTCCGCACCGTATGACTCCAAACGCGCCCCGAAGCTCTTGGGCACCGTATGCGCCAAGAATATACGCGCCTTGGCGCCCCTATCGCGAGCACCACTGGCCACTCCCAATCCATGGTTGCCAGCACTGGCACATACAAAGGTCATTTCAGCCGCAAAGGCCTTCACATCGCCATCCTGCAACCGCGCTGCGTTGAGCTTTTCCCCTTTGTTCGCTTGCCATTGATCGGAAATATAGCGGGCAATCGCATAGGGGCCACCCAAGGCCTTGAAGGCACCCAAACCCATACGTTGAGTTTCATCTTTTACTAACACCTCCTGGCCTTGCAATGCCATATGATGCAAAGGTGAGACCGTATAGGTAGGTTGGGCCTCAAAGTGCGTCATGGCACGGCCAAAATCAGGAGCAAAGGTCATTGGGTTGGAGGTCATGATATCAATCTCATTTAGACAGGGTTCAATAACCATTAGCATAGCAAAAGCTGACTAGACAAAATTTCATAATAAAGGCCTAATACAACTATATTTCTCATATTTTTAATATATTTGATAAAAAGAGATCATATTATGCACTTAGATACCAGTGACATCACTATTCTGGGGGTAATTCAAAAAAATTGCCGCATTAGCCTAGAGTCTTTAAGCGAGCAATGCGCTCTGTCGGTACCCTCCGTTCAACGCCGCCTAAAACGCCTGCGCGATAACAAGGTAATTAGCAGTGAAGTGGCCATCATCGACCCTGAAATGGTCGGCTTTGATATGACCTTTATCGTGCAGGTGGAACTGGAGCGCGAAGCGCTGCGGCAACTGGACGAATTCCGCAAGCATGTTAGCAAAGAACCCAGAGTACAGCAGTGTTACTACGTCACTGGCGATGCCGATTTTGTGCTTATTTGCAGTGCCAAGAATATGCGTGACTTTGAGGATCTCACCCATCAGCTATTTTTTGACAATGCCAATGTGCGCCGATTCAAAACATCCGTGGTCATGGACCGGGCAAAAGTTGGCTTACAAGTCCCCATCTCGGAGTAACCTTTGACGGTGGCCTCAGTAGGTCTGCTGTGCCGTAGATAGCATATAACTGCGCCACGCTGATACAAAAGCATGGCTCATTTGCGACAGGGGCCTGTGTACCGGCGTAATAATACTGCAACTATAGTTCACGGCTGGAGCAAACGGCTTAAATAACACTTTTTGCTGCCCGAACCCTTGTTGCATGATCTGGTAGCTGCGGGCCGAATATTTATCAACAATAGCGCATACTTGCTGGCCTGCCACAGCATCCATGATAGGCAAAAAATACTGGGTCGCATAACGCACATTAAAAGCCACTCCTGCCGTATCAAAAACCTCTTGCGTATTTCTGGTAAGGCGCACCCCCTCATGCAGGGATGCCATATATTCCTTGCCCAGGTCTCCAACAGTGATGACCTCTTTATTACTCAGTGGATGCTCAGCGGAAATCGCGCACACACATTCTGAATCAATATCAAACACGTTAAATAACGAACGGTGCGGCGTTTTGGCTTCCAGATCACAAATACCAACGTCGTAGGCTTGAGACGCCATCAAGTTAGCAACCTGTGGTGATGTACGAGCAGTGATTTTGACCTTAACTTTAGGCATGTCTACAAAATAGTCACTCACAAATTTGGGTAATAAATAGGCTGAGGGCCCTGGCATACAAGCAATGTGCAATGTGCCAGCTTGACTGCTACCCATAAGGGACAAATTTTGTTCAGCCAGGCTACACCGATCCAGTATCTCAATGGCCTCTGAAAGCAAATAATGGGCTTCAGGGACTGCCACCAATCGGCGCCCTTGGCGCTGAAATAAGGCTATACCCAGCTGCGCCTCCAAACTCTTTAGACTGGCACTAATCGCCGGTTGAGTACGATGCAAGGCTACCGCAGCAGCACTGATGGAACCCTGCTTCATGATTTCCCGAAATACTTCCAATTGCTTTATATTCATAATATTTAATATAAATTTTATTTTACATAATAACAGTTTTTTTAGTTTGTTTTTATATATATTTAGTTTTACATTGTTAGGGTGGATTACAAAATCCGAATCTGCTGTAGGCTAAAAACTTACAAATTTTATATAATAATGAAAGGATAAAACCCATGAAACTTATGCGTCATCTTACCGGGGCCGCCTTGGCCTGCTCGCTACTAAGCAGCTCTGTTATTGCTCAAGATATGACTTTTTTCCGTATCGGCACAGGTGGTGCTGGTGGTACCTACTTCCCAATCGGCGGCATTATCGCCAATGCTATCTCCAACCCGCCAGGATCTCGTGCCTGCGACCAGGGCGGTAACTGTGGCGTACCAGGCCTGGTTGCCATGGCTCAATCTACTAACGCCTCGGCTCACAACGTTAACGCCGTTCAAAACGGTCAAATGGAAGCCGGTCTTTCCGGAGCCGCAACCTTACACTTCGCCTATCACGGCATAGGCAAATTCGAAGGCAACGCTAAACCAGACTTGCGTGTGATTGCCAACCTATATCCAGAAGACCTGCATCTGGTTATGCCAAAAAACAGGTCACTTGATGGATTAGGTAGCTTGAAAGGCAAACGTGTGGGTATTGCCCAAGCCGGATCCGGCACACAAATAGCTGTGGAAATGATCCTCGACGATCATGATGTCAACCGTGGCAACATAGATGAAGCTGAGCTCAATAATTCACAAAGTGCTGAGCGTTTGGCTGATGGTCAATTGGACGCCTACTTCTATGCAGCGGGCACCCCCGTTGCGGCTATGATCCAGTTGGACAACACCAAGGGCATGGAGCTCTATTCATTTACCGCTGCTGAAGTAGCACAAGCCAATAAAACAGTACCTTATTACATTCCATCCACCATTCCTGGTGGCACCTACCCGGGTGTTAGTTATGATGTCAATACGGTTGCCGTCAGTGGCATGCTGGTCACCAACGCCAATATGGATGAAGAGCTCATCTATCAAATAACCAAAGCCATGTGGTCCAAGACAGCGCGCAAGCTGCTAGACAATGGGCATGCAAAAGGCAAGGTTATTACCCTTGCATCGGCTCTGGACGGTGTTGATGGTATTGGTGTTCCACTACACCCAGGTGCTGAGCGTTTCTACCGTGAAGCTGGTATGCTCAAATAGGTTTTGTCTGTTAATTATGCGCTCACTTGAGTGCACTTGGGCCACCACTTTGGTGGCCCTTTTTCTACCCTATCAATTGCAACCTCAAAGACAATAGACGGAATACCTGCCATGCAAATAAAAACTGCGTTAGACAACAAAGCCTTGGATAAGCTGGAAAAAAAATATGATTCCGCGCTCAATCTGCGTAGCAATGGGCCTATACTGAGTCGATTTGTCTATCTGGCGGCACTGGCCTTTGCCGGCTACCATATATGGACAGCTGGCTTTGGCACGCCCGTTGATCATGTGCATATGGGTATTCACTTAACTGGCATTTTCTTCTTTATCTTCACCGGTTTTCCATTGCTGAAAACCAAGCGCAGTTTAACCTACTCATCATCCATATGGTCGCCTGGCAACGTACCTCTCTATGACTGGGCCATTATGCTACTGGCCATCTCGGCCGCACTATTTTTGTGGCTCAGCTGGCGCGGTTTCGAGCTTGCCGGCTTTAGCATGGCCGAACAAACTATGCGTCAAGGCAACCCAAGTCTTATGGATGTTATCTTGGGTTCCTTCCTTATTCTGGCAGTATTAGAAATTGCCCGCCGCACCATAGGTTTTGTATTACCTGTAATCATTTTGGTATTTGTCGCTTATGCATTGCTTGGGCCCTATATACCAGTACAAATTTTGCGCCACCCTGGTGTTGACTGGCACCAATTTGTAAACAACATGTACTTCCCATCTGAAGGTATTTTTGGTGTCACCTTGTGGGTAGTTTCCACCGTGGTATTCCATTTTGTCCTATTTGGTGTGGTAGCCCAACGTATGGGCCTAGGTCAGTTTTTTGTCGATAATGCCATGATCATAGCTGGCCGTTATACGGGGGGTCCTGCCAAGGTTTCCGTTGTTTCTTCAGCCTTTTTCGGCACCATATCCGGCTCATCCATTGCTAACACTGTTTCCACTGGTTCACTAACCATTCCAAACATGAAGCGTATGGGTTATCCAGCCCATTTTGCTGGTGGTGTAGAAGCTGCCGCTAGCGCCGGAGGTCAGATCACCCCCCCCATCATGGGGGCTGCCAGTTTCTTGATGGCCGAATATTTAGAAGTTCCCTATACCACCATTGTTATTGCCGCTATCGTGCCAGCCCTAATGCATTACATCGGGGTCATCTCAATCGTGCATTACACGGCCAAGCGCTTGGGCCTACCAACCTACCCCAAAGATCAATTGCCTAAGTTCTTTGCAGTATGGCGTGCAGGCTGGTATACCATTATTCCATTGATCGCTCTGCTAATTGTACTCTTTAGTGGTTATTCACCCAATATGGCGGCCTTTATCGGTTTATCCTTGTGCGTTATCGTTGGGTTCTGTGCTTTTGACAGGCCCAAGACTTTACTTGTACCCTTTGCCCTACTCACCTTCATATTTTGGAAAGCCTCGCCCTACTCTGGAGAGGGCTACAGCCCCACCATGGCAGGCATTTTGGCAGGCTTAACTATCCTTGGTACCCTGCATCGTAACGAACGCCAAAATTTTCGGGACCTGTTTGACAGTTTTCATGTAGGAGTTCAATATGCCTTGGCTGTAGGTGCAGCATCTGCCGCTGTGGGTATTGTCGTGGGTGTCATTAATACCACCGGCATTGGCTTTCGACTGGGTTTCATGGTTACCGGTGGCGCTGCTGATCTGGCCAGCTGGCTGGCACCATTTTTAGATTGGACGACCATAGAGGCATTCTCCCAGAGTTCGTTACAACAATTCATTTCCTTGGTACTGATTGCCATGGCCTGCATTTTGATGGGTGCCGGCTTACCGACCACCGCTTTATACATTATGTTGGTTGCAGTAGCACAGCCAGCACTGTCAAACTTGGGAATCCCTGCTTTAGCAACACACATGTTTGTGCTTTACTACGGCGTCATATCCGAAATAACACCCCCTGTGTGTGCCTCGGCCTATGCGGCGGCCGGCATTGCCGGAGCCAACCCCTTCCGCACCGGTATCAGCGCCTTCACATTAGGTTTGGGCAAACTACTGGTGCCCATGGTGTTCGTGTATGCGCCAACTATGCTTATTGTCTTACCTGAACATTTTTCCTTGGACTCTTTTTTACAGGTTTCAATAACCTGCGCCATTGGCGTATTTGCCATTGCCACTTCAGTATCTGCCTACTTTATGGCTCCACTACGTCACATTTGGCGTTTTGCAATGGCCGTTGCTGGTTTGTTACTTGTGGCCCCCAGCGTGAACTCTGATTGGCTGGCCCTGGCCATATTAATTCCAGTATTGATACAACAACGCCTAGCGTTATCAAAGCAGAAGCAGTACCAAACGGAAGGCACGACAGCATGAGCACCAATGACATCACCATTATCGGCGCTGGCATCATCGGCTTGTGCAGTGGTTTGGCCCTCCAAGAAGAAGGTTATCAAGTTACGTTACTGGACAAAGCTGAGCCCGGGCAGGGTGCATCTTATGGCAATGCCGGCATTATTTCTCCTTGGTCAATTGTCCCCCAATCTCTACCCGGGTTGTGGAAAAAAATACCAGGCTGGCTGCTTGATCCAATGGGCCCTGTAACTGTACGCCCGAGTTATTTGCCCCAAATGGCCTACTGGGGTACGCGGTTTTTAATGAACGGCCGCACCAACAAGGTCAGACAAACAGCCAGCATCATGCATACTTTGGTGCGTGACTGCATCCCGTCCTATCAGCAACTATTAGCAGGCACAGGTGCAGAAAACCTATTGCAAGATGCCTATTATGTGCAAGCCTACCGCCACGCCAAAGATGCTAATCTTAACGCTTTGGATTACCACATTCGCGCCGAATACGGAGCAGAGTTGGACTATATAGACGCACAAGAACTGCACCAGCTTGAACCCGCTTTAAGCAAGGATTTTAAGGCCGCCATTTTAATAAAGGGGCAAGCACGCCTAACTAGCCCTGGCAGATTAGGACTGGTATTAGCGAACAAGTTCACGCAAGCCGGAGGCCTCATAAAACAGTCTCATGTCAATGCCATTCAACCCACTCAAGGTGGTTGGCAGTATGAGGCACATGGTAAATTACATAAAACCAGCAACTTATTATTGTGCGCCGGGGCTTGGTCATCAGATTTGCTAAAAACAATAAACATCAAGGTATTAATGCAAAATGAACGCGGCTACCACATCCTTTTCCCCAACCTAGATATGCAGCTCAATAACTCAGTGATGGATGCTGACATGAAATTTGTGGCCTCACAAATGGAAGATGGTCTGCGCATTGCTGGCACAGCCGAGTTTGATGACAAAGATGCTCCCCTCAATGAAAAACGCGCCAAAGGGCTAGCCCAGCTTTCCCAGCGCATGTTTCCGGATATCAGTCAGCAACAGATCCAACCTTGGGTGGGTGTACGCCCATCCATGCCTGATAGTCTGCCCTGCATTGGCAGTGTAAAACAACACCCAGGGCTCTATGTTGCTTTTGGACATAGCCATTATGGCATGATGATGGCACCTAAAACAGGCCAACTAATCAGCCAGCATATAGCGGGCAAAATCTCCTCTGATTCTATGCATGACTTTAGGCTAAACCGGTTTTAAGGATCAGCAATATGAGCAGAACCAGAGGCGGGAAAAATATTTGTGGTGTTAGCATAGGCGTGCTCTCTTTAGAGAGTTATTTCCCCAAACCGCCGGGACACATTAAAAATCCGGCCAGCTTGCCATTTACCACCTGCTACGAAATACTCAACGGCATATCCGTACCAGAGCTGCTATACCGGCCTACGCAAGAAATGGAAGATACTATCGTCAAGGCCGCACGCAACTTGGAATGCCAGGGTGTGAATGCCATCAGTAGCTCTTGTGGTTTTCTGGCTCGATATCAACAAATCATTGTCAACGCCGTATCAATACCCGTATTTATTTCTAGCTTGATCCAAATTCCCTTAGCATACCAAATGACTGGACGCCCCGTAGGTGTTATCACAGCAGATTCAAACAGTTTAACCGACAATCATCTCAACGCAGTAGGGGCAGCAACAACCCCTGTGGTTATTGCTGGCCTGCAGGACACACAAGAATTTGCTAGTGTTATATTGCGCGACGAACGGCGCGATATGGACCTGCAGCTGGTGCAAAAAGAGGTCCATGCAAAGGTCGCCAGTCTACTTCAAAACAGCCCAGAAATTGGCGCTTTGGTTTTAGAATGCACCGACCTGCCACCCTATGCACATCACTTACAACAACAGTTGAAGATCCCTATTTTTGACCTTACCACCTTAGCCACTATGGTTGACAGCGTTGTACAACGCCAAGCTTATACGGGTTTCATTTAATATAACCACAACAACAATAACAAGAAGGTTACCTGTGTTAGGTAGTTTGCACCGCTCAAGCTTGTGCTAGTTAGGCCTTTAAACTGCGTAAAATATCATAACAAGCACCCACGTTATGATAATCACATTTAGCGCCAGGCAAGGCAATCCATTGATCTACAGCTTGATTTTGGCGATTCAACAAGCGATACCAAATATGCTCATTGGGCACTACAAAATGCGTTTCTATATAGTTCGCTAACTCGGCGAAAGGCGCTTGGTATGCCTGATTATCTAGGTATTTCATAAGCCAAGCCATGGCCGCTAAAGTTTCTGCCTGCACCCAGAAATACTTATGTTCATCACACACTTGACCATCCGGATCAAAGCCATACAACAGACCATTATGATGATTATCCCAACTGTGCTTTAGGGCTGAATCCATTAATTCCTGGGCACGTTGTAACAACCAAGGCTGGGGGCTATGGCGGTAAAGGATTAGCAATAACTTGGTCCATTCTGTAAAGTGGCCAGCTTGATAACCCCAAGGCTTATATAAATTTTGCGGATCGTCTTTGTTGTAATCCCAGTCAATCTGCCATTTATCGGTATAGTGTTCCCACAGTAAACCCTTGGTGGTTTGAGTATTACGCACCACAATATTGTGAGCCAGTAGTTGGGCACGCTGTAGGTATTTATTATCCCCTGTAGCTTCATAAGCGGCCAGCATGGCTTCACAGGCATGCATATTGGCATTTTGACCTCGGTAGCCATGCAAAGTTTGCAGGTCGACCGACAACTGATCGGCGTAAAGACCATACTGTGGTTGCCAAAAATACCGATTCATCAGTACAAACGTTTGTTCTAGCAAAGGGCCGGCTGCACTGATTCCAGCCTGCAAAGCATTGGCATAAGCCAGCATTAAAAAACCATAACCATAACAGTATTGATCACTATCTTGTGCCTTTCCGTCTTGCAATAACCAATGGTAACCCTGACCGTCAGGCCAGCGGTGATGCTGGGCTATAAAGTCCAACCCATGGCGCACAGTGGCGGCGTATTCAGGCTTGTTAAATAGCAACATACCACGCGCAAAGTTGACCACAATACGCGCACTGCTCACCAAATGATGTACGTCATCTTGACCGGGCTCACCCTGCACATTAAGTTGCTGATAAAAACCACCCGTATCACGGATAGCATGTCGGTGATAAAAGCCCAAAACACCGTCTATTTGGGTTAATAGGTGGCTTGGCCTAAGCCAAGCATTTTGTTGTTGCAACATGGTTGGTGTATCCCGAGTATCAAAAAAACTGGCTTAAAGTGTCCCACACATGTATAGGAATTTTGCCCAGAGCCCCTAGGGCAAGGACCCCATTACCTTCATATTAACGTAATTTGGCAACAAAGTGGTTTGGCTGGAAAGGCTACCTCTGCTATTTGCAGAATCTAACGAAGGTGCTAATCTGCCTGGTACCCTATGCACTAGTATTAAAATAATCTATGAGCCAACAACCTCACTTTGTTATCTTTATCACCGACCAGCAACGAGCCGACTGGCTAGGTTGCTATGGCCATCCGGTGGTGAAAACACCTCATATTGACAGCATTGCCCAACAAGGCACACGCTTTGACAACTTTCACGTGGCCAACCCCGTCTGCATGCCCAACCGTGCTTCTCTACTCACGGGACGCTATCCCAGCGTACACGGCTTGCGCCACAACGGTTGCTTACTGCCTGAACGGGCCCGAACTTTTGTAGAGCAACTAGCCGAACATGGATACAAGACCGCCGCGATCGGCAAAAGCCACCTGCAACCATTTACCGGCCTCAAACCTTTGTACGGTATGCCCAAGGCTGGTGAAGCCTGGCGCCAAGACACCAAGGACTACACCTTGGAAGAGCCACCCCATTATGAAACCGATGATCATTATGACTTCCCCACACCCTATTATGGTTACCAACATGTAGACATGGTGACCGGTCATGGCACGCAGTGCGGCGGCCATTATGCACAATGGTTAAAAGCACAACGCAGCGACTGGCAGCAACTGCTCGACCCAGCCAATCAAATACCCCACAACTATACCTGCCCCCAAGCCGAACGCACTCAGGTGCCTACCGAACTCTATCCCACCAGCTATGTTGCCATGCGCGCCACACAATATTTGCAGGAAAACCTGAGCAGCCAACAACCCACCTTTACCTTTATCAGTTTTCCAGACCCTCACCATCCATGGAATCCTCCGGGTAAATATTGGGACATGTACCAGCCTGAGCAATTTGATGTAGCCGTGCATTTTGAGGACCATCACAATCCGCCTCAACACTTGCGCTCCAAGCGCCAAGACTACGAAGATGGCAGCCAGATCACACACCGCCAACAGTCGTTTATGGCCAAAGATCAGCACATTAAAGAGGCCATGGCGCTCACTGCTGGCATGATCACCATGATTGATGATGCCGTTGGTAATATCTTGGCCACCATCAAGCAATCAGATCAAGCTGACAACACCGTAATTTGCTTTACATCCGACCACGGTGACTATCTAGGCGATTTCAACTTATTGTTAAAGGGTGGTTGGCTACGCGAGTCTATATGTCGTGTACCCTTTATTTGGGCTGATCCAACTAAGCAACAAGCGCCCCATTCGAACACCCTTGCTGGTACCATCGACATCGCTGCCACAGTCTTAGCGCGGGCCGGCATTGAACCCTTCAATGGTAATCAAGGCATTAGCCTACTGCCGGCGCTCAACCAAGACCTGGCCTTGCGCCAAGCACTGTTGATAGAGGAAAACGACCCCGTACCGCGCTATGGTCTGCCCACGGCGGCACGGGTGCGCCAAGTGCTCAAAGATAACTGGTCGTTGACCATCATCATGGGACAAGACGAAGGCGAACTCTACAACCGCCAAACCGACCCCCATGAGTGCCACAACCTCTGGCATCACCCTAGCCACCAAACTAAAAAAATGGAACTATTACTGGCCTTGACCCACCTGCTCACGGCACAAATGGATGAAAGTCCCAAGGCAAACCGTTATGCTTGATATGTTCACTTGCAAAGCCACAGTCAAGACCTCCCCAACAAATCATGAGAAATACCCTATGCGATGTCAGCTAGTTAGCGTGACCTGTGCTGCGATACTGGCTAGCACCGCCCCTAATGCCAGCGAGCGTAGTTTGACGCAAGAGCTAGACTACTTACACAGCACCCTGCAACCCATGCTACCCATGACCATTGATGACACCACGCAACTGATTGCCACCAACTTGACTGACACCACTTTCAGCCGCACCTTTCACCTTGCCGTGCCACTAGGCACCTTTTCTGCGGAGGACTTTAACCAATCAATGCAGCCAGCACTCATCAATTACGTCTGCCACACAGACAACCAGAAACGCCTGCTCGCCCTCGGCGGCAGCCATCGTTTTGTATATCTAGCCCTGGCCAAGGAAACCATTGCCGATATCAGCATTAACCTTGGCGACTGCCTCCCATAGTGCCCACTTTGCTAACCCACCCCAAACACACTGTTCAATATGGGCAACACCCTAGCTACCCATCGAAATTGAATCATAGGTTATGCCCTACAAGCTCACGTCCAAAATGTGAGCATTTTGGCTTTCGGTTTATACAAATGACCGTTAATAAAAAGGCTGGCAATACAGCTAGAATTGACACGAAACGGTATGACCAAGGATGATGTATCGAAAAACCGTGTCGGGTGTTAATAATGATAAAAATTAGCCATATAGATCATCTTGTACTGACTGTGAAAGATATAGAAGCCACGGTCAAGTTCTATGAATCGGTTATGGGTATGACCAAACAGGCCTTTGGTGAAGGTGGAATAGCACTGCTATTTGGCAATCAAAAGATCCACCACCATGAATTTGCAAAAAAATTAGAACCCAAGGCAAAAAGACCCATTCCAGGGTCTACAGACCTATGTTCCATTACTGCAACGAGTTTGCAAGAAGCCATACCTTATGTAAAAAGCAAAGATGTGGAAGTGATAGCAGGTCCAGTAATACGCACAGGGGCTATTGGCGCCATCAAGTCATTCTATTTCACAGTCCCAGATGGCAACCTGATTGAAGTGGCAAGGCCATCATGAGCCGACAATCATCTATTTTGATAGCCCTATCTTTTGTGGCTTTTATTTCCTTGGGGCTACCTGATGGACTACTTGGGGTTGCCTGGCCAGGCATCCGCAATACTTTTGCACTGCCTCTTGATGCTTTGGGGCTGCTGGTTATTTTCTTTACCAGCGGGTACATGCTTGCCAGTTTTTTCAGTGGAGCCCTGATACGCCATCTGGGCATCGGTGGGCTACTCAGTGCTAGTTGTGCTACCACAGCGGCGGCGCTGTTAATTTATGCCATAACTCCGGTGTGGTGGCTTTTTGTATTGGCTTCCACTATAGGAGGTCTTGGGGCCGGCGCCATCGATGCGGGAATCAATAGCTATGTCGATAAGAACCATAGCGAAAGGGTGATGCAGTGGCTCCATGCCAGTTTCGGCATTGGTGTGACCTTGGGGCCGATTATTATGACACTAGGCATCACACTGACTGCAAGCTGGCAGGCGGGTTATGTTTTTGTTGTGCTTGCCCAAGCGCTTTTGGCCCTCGTCTTTCTGGTTACCAGAAATATGTGGCAAGGTACTGTAACGGTGGCACAAGTACACGACAATGTAGCAACTGAGGCACCCCTTATTGAAACCATCAAAACCCTACCCGCACTATTAAGTATGTTTATGTTTTTTATATATGTGGGTGTTGAACTTGGTTTGGGCTTGTGGGCTTATTCTCTTCTGACAATTGCAAGAAATATAGATCCTCAAGTTGCTGGTTTTGTTACTGGCAGCTATTGGGCCATGTTTACCATAGGGCGCATTTTGGCAGGCTGGTACACACATAGAATGACAGCCAGCGCGATTCTTTATATTAGTATCTTGGCGGCAATGGTAGGCACACTGATCGTGGCTATTAATATGGGCACCATGATCACTATCACCGGCATTGCCCTTATTGGTTTTTCTATTGCTCCCATTTTTCCATGCCTTATTTCAGATACACAATACCGAGTTGGCCCGAACCATGTCACCAATACCATTGGCATGCAGATTGCTGCTGCCGGTTTTGGGGGGGCGGTTATCCCCTCACTGGCGGGTGTTCTAGCCAGGATATATAGTTTAGAAATTGTACCTTATTATCTTTTTGTCGCATTGCTCATGCTGCTGGCAAGTTTCATGCTCTCTCATCACTTATCATTAAAAGCAGCCAGGCAAGACTGCCTTTGATAAACTGCAAAAGTTTAAACGATTTCAAACACCCTGTTTTAGAGCAACAACGAGGTTAACGAAGGTGAACACGAACAGCCATGATCAAAAACGCAGCAGTTTTTTAACCGTATTCGTTGCTGTCAGGTTCAAAAATCTAACCCCATGGTGACACTGTGCAAATTAGTGAAATAACAAAAAGTGATTTTGAAAACTTTTGGCCAGTCTTTAGGACCGTGGTTGAGGCGCAAGAAACCTATGCATTTGACCCTAATATTGATTTTGAATCCGCTTACCGCTTATGGTGCTTATCGCCCCACAAAACCTACGCCATAAAACAGAACGGCCTAATCCTCGGCTCGTATTATATTAAACCCAATGCGGCCGGGCCGGGTTCTCATATCGCCAATTGTGGGTATATGGTTAGCCCAGAGAATCGCGGCCAGGGCATTGCCCGTCAACTCTGTTTACATTCTCAACAAGTGGCTATTGAGTTGGGTTATCATGCCATGCAATTTAATTCCGTAGTTTGTTCCAATGAAATTGCGATTCACTTATGGAAAAAACTCGGCTACAAGGTAATAGGCACTATTCCCAATGCCTATCGCCACAAAACGCTAGGGTTCGTTGATGCTTTTATCATGTATAAGCAACTGACAACCAATCCAACCCATAACTAAGCCAGTGGTGCCGCCGTTACAATCACCCCATCAACATCAGCATACAGGTAGTGACCAGGCACAAAGTCCACACCACCAAAACTAACCAAGACATTCACGGCACCGGGCAATGGCGACATGTATTTGCGTGGGCAGGTATCTAAGGCGAACAAGGCTACGGGAATGTTTTCTATCTGCTGGGTATCACGCACATAACCATTAATCACCATGCCAGCATAGTGGTTTTGCTGGGCAAAATTCATGAGTTTTTCACCCACTACTGCGTAGTATTCGCGCGCCACGTCCACCACAACCACCTTGCCTGTGCCATCGACATCACGTAATAGTTGAATTAAATCGCCATTGTGTTTATCCAGCTTTACCGTAACAATTTCGCCTTGGCATTGGGCCACACCGCCGTAGTTTTTGTAACCCGCTGCTAGTACGTTTACCTTATCATGGTGATCATCGCAAAAATCAGCTGTAAAAAATGTCATAAAATAGTGTCCGTTGGTAGGCAATTGATGTAAATAGCGGCAATATTCTACCATTAAATAACATTTTCCTTATAAGATTTTGCTATAATTGCGACCTTTCGACTTCTTTAGGCAAGCAATCACCATGAAGGTAGTAACAGGCGTTGTCGGCAATGACATTCACGTTGTCGCCAACCGCTTAATAGATCTGTCTCTCAAAGCCCGAGGCTATGAGGTGTTTAACCTTGGGGTAAACACCTATCTAGAGGAATTTTTTGACGCCGTGGTAGAAACGGGGGCTGATATTTTATTAATTTCCTCTCTCAACGGCGAAGCCGAAGGCTGGGGCCGAGAGGTTAAAGCCCTGAAAGCAGAGTACAAGGGTTTGGACGACCTGATCATGATGATTGGTGGTAACCTTACCGTGGGAACAGGCAGTGCCGACGATATTGTTCCAAAATACAAAAACTATGGTTTTGATCTAGTTTGTCATCAAATCGACCTCAACACTGGCCTAGATATGCTAGCCGATTTTATTCAGCAACAACCGGCTAAGAGCACAGCATTATGAGTTTGCTACAAGAAGAAAGAGAGATCATTCTGGGCAATGAATATGTGGAAGCCTTTGATTTTGCCGAAGTAGAAGAGTTTGTTAAAAACGCCAATAAAGAGCTGTTTATCTCCCATCACTTTAAACACAGCAACAAGATGCTGGTGCAACCCCGTGGTGGTTTCCCTACCTACAATAAACAGTTTGCTCTTAATGAATTTTTTGTTAACGCCAATGTTGATGTCTTGCCGCTTACCATCGACTCCAATACGCGTCTGAACGATTATAGTACCGCCGCAAGAATGCTGCGCTTGAGTGAAGAAAACGACGTTGATATGCTTAACGGTTACCCACTGGTCAACCATGGTTATCGCACCACACGTAAAATGGTCACTCACTTCAACAAGCCCGTGAGTCTGCGCCATGGCACCCCTGACGCCCGTTTGCTGATTGAACAGGCTATCGCCTCGGGTATCTTTGATATAGAGGGCGGCCCCATTACTTACCTGCTGCCCTATTCCAAAAACTTTCCCTTAGACAAGGCCTTCTTGTACTGGAAGTATGTGGAACAGGTTTGTGCCAACTACTCACAATTGAACGAACCCATTAACCGTGAGTCTTTTGGCCCCTTAACGGCAACCCTTGTACCGCCATCTATTACCATTGTCATTCAGCTATTGGAGATGCTGCTGTCGCTGCAAGAAGGTGTTAAATCCTTCTCCGTGTCCTTCGCTCAGCAAGGCTCCATGATGCAAGATATCGTCACTGGCCACGTAATCAAAAAGTTAGCCCGGCATTACGCCGAGCAAACCGGTTGTGGTGATGCCAGCATTCATCTGGTATATCACCAGTGGATGGGGGCCTTTCCGACGGACCAGAACTTTGCCGAACAACTGATTAGCGTTGCTACCACCGTAGCCGCCATGGTTGGTGCTGACAAAATTATTACCAAGACCAAGCAAGAGGCAGCGGGCATTCCCACCAAAGAGGCCAATGCTGAAACTGTGGCCAATACCCAGTATTCCCTGCGTATCTTGAATGGATTACCCAACATCACCGACCCCGAAGAAGAAGAAATTCTCACAGCCGAGGTCATGGCCATTATGGAAGCGGTATTCAATGATCCAGCGGATACTTTGTGGCGCAAAGTGTTTAACAGCATCAAAAATGGCATTATTGACGTACCTTTCTCGCCACACATTATTAACCATAATGAAATGATCACCATTCGTGATGCCAACAAAAACATTCGCATCATCAAACGCGGCAATGTGCCCATTCCTGACCGCTGCTTTGCCTATGAAAAGGCCCAATGTGACCTGACCAAAGACACCACCAGCATCGTCAATGACATCATTCATGACATCGGGATTATGCAATGAACATGAGCAACAAGAACCTACTCATCGACGTGGGCAGCACCTACTTTAAACTTTGTGCGCCGGCTACCAACGGCAGCAAAACACATCTTGAACAGCACTTTCGCAACTTCAACAAGAGCATCTTCAACGACCTGATGCATAAGTGCGGACCAACCATCGATCAATTTTCCAAACAGAACGTGTATGTCTGCTCATCAGCCAACGGGGGTCTCAGCACGCTCATCATTGGCCTAACCCATACCTTCTCGTTGAAGTATGCTACTAACATTGCCTTTAACTCTGGCATCAATATTATCGACACTATTTTATATCAAGATATTGGCGAAGCCTCGGTGCCCAGTGACCTCATAGATGTAGTGATTATTGTTGGTGGTATTAGCAGCAAAGCTGGCGCTTTTAATGATGACCTATATCAGTACCTACATGGTGTGAACTACTCCAATGTGGTTTATGTAGGTAACCAACATGACGCCGCACAGGTGCAACAGCAATTACCCGAGGTAGTGGTGCTACCCAACATCATCGACGACCGTCTGCACATCGTCGAAGAAGACCTAAAAGCTTACCTAACCAGCCTGTACCAACAGGACATTATGGGCAAAGAAGACATCAAAGATCTGTATGATATTACCAGCAATCAGATCTATTCAACGCCCTATATTGTCAACCAAACCCTGCCCTTAATTGATGCCAGCTTTTCGGTGGTGAACCCCTTTATTCTATTAGACATCGGTGGCGCCACCACGGACATCCATTATTCCAAGGATTTGGTCGATGAGAATATCGTTACCGAAAACGAATTTGACCGTTTAGTGTTTAAAAAGTTAGGTGTTTACAAGTCCCGTGAATCCCTAGTTTTTGCTGCTAAAGGTAATGAGTTTGTGGGCGAATTGCTCATGCACCTGAACGTAACAGAACATATCTTCGAACAACACAATGACAAGGCCACACGCATCTTGATGCAGCTGGCCATCTTTTTGGTATTGTGCAAGATGTCCCATTACCGCCAGAGCTACATCAATTTGAAGCTGCTGGCCATCAATTCTATTGTACTCACCGGCGGTATCACCAAGGTACTGAGTCAAAGCGAAGTAGAAGACATCATTGGCTTTTTCTACACAAAAATTTTGACCTCCAGCCACAGACCCGTCACTATTATGGACACCGACTACGCTATTTGGACTCTGGGCTCACAATCACAACAACCCACCCAGACCGAGCGCTAAGGAGAAGTATCATGTCTATCAATTGTATCCGCACTTTACTTGAATACGCTGCTGAATCCCATGCCGATAAGGTAGCTGTAAAGCACGACCACACTAGCATTACTTATGCCGACCTGCTGCGCAAAGCCAACCAGATAGCACTGTATTTAGACGAATTAAATCTGCCCGCTAATACGCGCATTGGTGTTTATTCCACCAAGGGCCTAGATCTGGTGATTGCCATTTTGGCCACCTTGTCCACCAACCATGTATTGGTACCACTCACCAAATTGTTGCAACCAGAGCAAGTGGAATACATCGTTAAAGACTGTGGAATTAAGGTCATGATCACCGATCAGTTAAAGCTGGAAGTGATTGAAAGCATCGCTTTTGATGGCCACATTATCTGCTACGAGGCCGGCAACAAAGACATTGCCTCCTTCGAAGAAATTTACAAATACTACAACAAGCCTTATGACTGCCAAGTGAATGGCCATGACAACGCCGTCATCACCTATTCCTTTGGCCTAACTGGCACACCCAAGGGCATCGTTCTATCACACCGCAACCTAATCGACTCAGCGCGAGTGGTATCCCAATATCTGCAACTACAAGAAGACGACGTTATTTCTGGCTTGCTCATTTTCAACCTAGACTATGGCCTCAACCAAATATTCTGCTCCTTATACAAACGTGCCACCTTGGCCTTGCACCGCTTTATTTTGCCCGAGGATGCCCTCAACCATATTATTAACGACGAAGTTACTGTCTTGGCTCTGATGCCTATCCATATTTCTGAGATGTTTGAGAGTGAAGCTAATCGCCGCCCAAGCGCTCGTTTGTTTGACCACCTGCGCACCATTACTTCTTCGGGTGGCAACGTCACCGCCAAAATGGTGAAGGACTGCAAGAGCACCTTCCGCAATGTGGACTTCTATTCCATGCATGGTCTAACCGAAGCCTTCCGTTCCACCTATTTAGATCCATCACAAATCCAGATCCGGCCTGATTCCATCGGCAAGCCCATCCCTGACGTAGAGCTCTATGTTATCAACGAACAGGGCCAAGCCTGTGCCCCACGCGAAGTGGGTGAGCTGATCCATCGTGGCGGTTTTATCTATCGTGGATTTTGGAACGCTCCCGTAGAAACAGCCGAGCGCTTTAAGTCCGTGCACATTCTCAAGGACGTTATTGATTTAGAAGGCCAGCTAGCTGACGAACTAGTTGTGGCCACCGGCGACTATGTATACCGTGACGAAGAAGGCTACTTCTACTTTGTGGGACGCCATGATGACATGATCAAAACGCGAGGTTTCCGCGTATCACCTTACGAAGTAGAATCCGTGGTAAAAAAGAACATTCCACAGATTTCCCAATGTGCCGTGTTTGGCATGCCCAACGAAGCCATTGAAGAAGAAATTGTTTTAGTCTACAGCGCACCCAGTGAAATTTCTGACAAAGAAATTCAGTTTGAGCTGAAAAAGCACCTAGCTTCCTACATGCTGCCCAGCCGCATTGTCTTCAAAAAATCCCTACCACTAGTGCAAAGTGACAAAAACCGCGTCAACAAAGAAGTGTTACAAAAAGAACTGGCGCAGTTGTAATTCCATCCGAGAAGAGCATATTTAGCACAATATGCTCTTTCACAAATGCCATGGACATTAACCTCATTTGCCCTAAGCCCAATATGACAAGGGCGCTGCCAACCCAGGCACTGTATTAGTTTGACACCTTTATGCCACTAGCAACGTGCGACTCCAGCACACCTGGCAACAAGCATTGGCTCTAAATACAGGGGGATCATTGTTAGCTGGCTGCGGATAGCAACTGATACTCCGACAAGGCAAAATGGTCTGTCATGCCGCTAATGTAATCCACCAATAGTCTTGCTCGGTGATAAAATTCCAGCATAGCGAGTTGCTCGCCTGTGGCACGGGTTGCCACCTGTTCAACGGCCAGCCTGTAGGTGCGCTTGTGTTTACTGGGTAGTTTATGAAATAGGCGTGTTTCTATGGGGTAACCCTTGAGCGACTCACCTTCAGAGCTGGCAAGCTCGGTGAACTGTGCGTATGGCAGTGGCAGCAGTGGCTGGTAGATTTGTAGGAGACCACGAATCACTGTCACACCTTTTAGCTCTAGATTTTCCACCTCTGGCGTACAAAAAACATGGCTTAGAGCTACCTTCTTTAAGGTCTTTGCCGCCAAGCTGCAAACATCATTGCCCTCAATGAGCGAGCCATCATAGGTACCATCAAAAACCGCTTCATGGTTTTCTATATAAGCTTGCGTGGCTTGGGCTACCAAAGCATTCACAAAGCGCGTGCGTAAAGCCAGAATATACTCATGGTCCTTGTCTAACTGCTCTTTGTTGTAAGCTTCATCGGCCGCCAATAGCATGCGTGGTAAAAAGTTTTTTTCTTCTACCCCAAGATAATCCAAGTGCTGGGTCAGGTTATACCATTGCTGCAATAAGAGGTCGTGCAGTTGCCGTATGGACACGATGCCCTTATCCACAGCATCGACTAAGTCGGCAATACAGTAAGAAATATCATCAGCCGCTTCCATCACATAAGCCAATGGAAAACGGCAACCTGGGGATATTTGTAAGGTTTCACTAATCGCTTTATACAGGTTTTGTTCGGCGTAATAATAACCGGGTTTCTTTTGCCTATAGGCATTGGGGCTATTTGATGCAGGTTTAGGCTGCCCTGCCATACGGGTATATTTGAACAGGCAGGCCAACTGCGAGTAGGTGAGATTCAAACCCTGCAAACTATGTAAAATGCGCAATCCTTGGGCGTTGCCTTCAAACTGACCAAGGTCGGCTGCTAATGCACTGGCCAAGTCTTGGCCGGCAAAACGTTGCTGAAACTCAGGTAGCACTTGTTGTTGCAGCCATTGACTCAGCACTTCTTCACCCAAATGCCCAAACGGTGGATTGCCCACATCGTGCAACAAACACGCCATTTCAATGGCACTAACAAAGCCCTCACCCAGTTCATCTAAACCAGTTACCTGCAACTGCCCCTGTTGCTGTAGCTTTTGTAAAATAGACTTCGCAATATGGCGCCCCACTTGTGTCACTTCCAAAGAATGCGTTAACCGACTGCGTACAGCAGCATTGGTTTCTAAGGGGAATACTTGGGTTTTCTGCTGCAAACGACGCACGGCCGCCGAGTTGATGGCTCGCCCCCGGTCACTTTCCATTTCTTCATTAAAATCACGGTCCGCTACAGAAGATAGGCGGTGCCGAATAGGCTGTAGTTTGAGGCGGTAGTCCAGAGTCATGGGGCAAGTTCTTTTTTTCTTGATCGAAAATGGGGTCTATGCTTAATTAAAGACTAACAAACGGAGTATGCCAATGAAAACCATGACCTGCAACCAGCTTGGCGGCGCTTGTGAGCAAGCATTTCAAGCCAAGACGTTTGATGAAATGGTGCAGCTAAGCAAAGCCCATGCCACGCAAATGATGCAACAGCAAGAGTCTACCCACCTGGCCGCGATGCAAAAAATGGGGGCATTGATGAAAGACCCCGCCACCATGCAAGCTTGGTTTACGCGCAAGCTTGCTGAATTTGATGCCTTGCCAGTCGATTAAGTGTGAAAAAACAAAGTGCCACTGTGGTTATCGTGCTTGCACCACTACTTGTGATTTCAACGAGTTAGCAATAAAACACCTTTTGTGGGCACCATGGTGGATGCGATCCAGTACTTCGGGGCTGGGTACGGCATGCACGAAGGCGACTTTAGGGCGTAAGATGATTTTGGTAATAGCCATAGCCCCCGTGTCATCTTTACCTAGTATGGCGGTAGCTTCATCTTCATAGCTGGCCACCGAAAACCCCCTGATTTGCGCAATTGCCAAGAAAAACAGCATATGACAGCTAGACACGGAGCCGGTTAATATCTGTTCTGGATCCGCCATACCTGGATCACCCAAAAAATCGGCTGCCGCAGATAGGCCCAACTGTTGTTTGCCATCCACATTTAACACATGATTACGGCTGTACTCTCCATCTATCTCAGCATGGGGCTGATTATTCCAAGCGATATTAACGGTATGCTCACTCATGGTCGAATTCCTTTTGAGTAATGGTATTAGTTATCATGACAGTCACAGCAGGCTTGGTATTGTTACAGATCAAAATAATATTAGATTTTATTAATGTACAGCCAAACGATTCATCAGGCCACTGGCACGCACCACCTTTTTGGTCATGGTCTGCTCCAGTATTTGCTCATTCCCATAAATCAACGAAAACGTGTGCTTCGCTCTGGTAATGCCTGTATATAGTAGCTCTTTGGTCAGCACCGGATTGCCGCGATCTGGCAACATCAACAAAGTATGGTCAAATTCAGAGCCTTGTGATTTATGTACAGTCATGGCAAAAACAGTTTCCACGGCCCGTAAACGGCTAGGCAATACCCACCTAACTCCACCAGCACCATCGCTAAATACCACCCGTAACAGAATGTCGCCAGACTCAGAATCTGCATAAGGCAAACACACGCCCATATCACCATTCATCAGTTTTAAGTGGTAATCATTACGGCTCACCATCACTGGACGGCCTGCATACCAATCGGCCTCGGTATCACTCAAGTATCCAGCCTGCCGCAACAAATCTTGTATTAAGTCATTCATGCCGTCCACACCCCATTGCCCCTGACGCAACGCCACCAGCAATTGGAACTGGCCATGTGCCGTTAGCACTGCGCGCCCCCATTGGTCCAATGAACTGGCTTGCGGCCCCACATTTACCAGTTGCAAATACTCCGCGTAGCCCTGCGTTAACAGGGTTGTGACTTCGGCCGTCAGCCACTGTCCAGAAGTTGATACACCCGCCACCGTTTGTGCAAATAACTGCAATTGCCGGGCGCGTTTTTGTTTCTTCGCCAAGCTTTGCTCTTGCTGCACTATAGCGTGTAAATCTAGCAGTGGCATCAAGCTAGGCTGACCGTTATACAAGCCCTCATTTACCAAACTGGCCAAGGCATGAATGCTGCCTCCTTGCTGAAAACGATGGCTGGTACGCAACATGGTCGTAGTCTGTGCCAACGCACTCGCCTGCTGAGCCAAATACCTCTGGGGGATAACGTCACCACTCATGGCTTGCAACCATGCTTGGGTTTGTGGCAGATAGTGGCCCCTCTGAGCATCAGCACAAAGGTCTCCCAATACGGAACCAGCTTCTACTGAGGCCAACTGATCTTTATCACCAATCAGTATCAAGCGTGTGTGGGCATCCAGTGCCTGCACTAATGCTGCCATCATTTCTATATCAACCATAGACGCTTCATCAATCACCACCACATCAGCAGCCAACGGGTTATTGGCATGATGCCGAAACTGACGGCTATTGGGCACGGTGCCCAGCAACCGGTGCAGTGTTGTCACCTCAGAAGGGATCGCCATACGCAAATCAGATGCATCATAATGCTCACCTGCAGGAAATTGCTGGCGCTGCAAATTACCAGCAATTGACTCATTCAGGCGCGCGGCCGCTTTGCCCGTTGGTGCTGCCAACTTGATGTGCAAAGGCATTAACTGTTGCGCCAACTGCAACGCTTGCAGTAAGGCCAATAGGCGCAATACGGTGGTCGTTTTGCCGGTGCCAGGGCCTCCGGTAATAATAGCGAATTGGCTAGGTGCCGATAAAGCCACCGCCGCACGCTGCCAGTCCACAAGCTCGCCCTCTGGCAAGGCCCCAGTAAACAAAGCGTCAATAATTGCCTTGGCTTGCGGTGGCAACTGTCTGTTAAATTGCCCCCTCTGAATAATAAAATTAGCCAACACCTGTTCACACTGCCAATAACGCCGCAGGTATAATAAGCTCTGCTGGTGACGTAGCTCCAGCACCAGGGGTGTACTGGCTGCTGCACCCTGCAGCAACTGCGAACCATGGGACGCACCCATGACCGCTACCGCTTGGCAGGCCTGAATATCAGCCAGCCACTGCACCAAGGTTAGATTGCTCACTAAATCCAATAAGTCACCTTCAAACCCTCGCTTTAGGGGTAATAATTCCAAGGGTACTCGCTCATCTTTGGCCAGACCAAAGTAAGCCAATGGGTCAGCCATTACCGCGGCTAGATCAACACACACATGCCCCATGGCACTATGTCGACTCGCCAAGAGCACAGCTAAGGACTGACTATCACTGAGGGCTTGATCTTGTTGTCGTTGAATCAGATCCAACAGTGCCAAGTCTACCTCGCGCACAATTTGCAACTGCTGAGCCTGCTGAACAAGAGGGCTTAATCTCATATCACCGACCCCCCATCTAACCCCTGAAATAGCCGGTCTAGGCTGTCAATCAATTGACGTGGTGGCTTATCCATTAGCAAGCCTTGGGTATCGCCATGATTAATACCACGCAAAAACACATACACGGCTCCGCCAACATGTTGGTCATAATCATAATTGGGTAGGCGGAGTTTAAGCAGCCGGTGCAAAGCCAGAATATACAGAATGTACTGCATGTCATAACGTTTGTGCAGCAAGGCATCACGCAAGGCATCGGCTGTATAGGCACTGGCATCTTCGCCCAGGTGATTACTCTTCCAGTCCACCACAAAATAGCGGCCATCGTGCTCTACCAATAGGTCAATATAACCTTTCAACAGGCCATTAAGGTGTTGTTGGTCGGCGGCAGGGCGTGCTTGCTGTTGCCAAGTATGGTGACAAACCAGTTGGTCTACCTTGATGACATCGACCTGTTTAGTAGCCAACAAAAACTCCATTTCTACCAACAAATGAGATGCTGTTTTTGCCTGCAATTGCAAAGGCGTCGATGACAAGGCTTGCAGTTGCCAAGGCATGGCTAATAGCTCCAACAACCAGGCATCCAATGCCAACAACCAGTCTACCAGCTCGAGCGCTTGCAAACGGTCGGTCAAAATTTTCTGCCGCGCCTGTTGATTAGCCGCCACCTGTGCAAAACCCAGTGCAGCACAGTCTTCCAATATTTCATGCAACATAGTGCCATATAAAGCGCCCCTGGGCAGATTATGAATACTGGGGATCTGTTGGCTATCCATGGTATTTTGCAAGCTGTACGTCGTTATCACAGCTTGTTGCTCTTCTGCCAAGATAGCGTCCTGGGCCGTATCGGGTGCACTAGTGGGCTTTATCCCAGCGACAGCTAGATGTGGCTGGTTACTAAAACTCAAAGAGGAATAACTGGCGGTATACCAATTCTGCACCGTTATTGCCGTTGCTTGGCGGGCGGCTTGCAGGTAGTCAGGTCCTTGGCTCACATTCGATTTCGAATCAAGGTAGTAGCATGATTCAGGCACAGCTTGTATTTGCACACTGGTTGCCAACCCGACCAAATGATCAGCTAGTTGCCCTGGCGAATCAGATAACATCAACAAGCTGCCAAATCCTGACTCTGTTGCATTGCCACAGCCACCCAAACCCAAATATTGGCAACAGGAGGCACGGGTCAAGGCCACATAAAGCTTGCGTATCTCTTCGGTTTGGTGCTCTTGCCTTACCCGCTCCAGGAGGCTTTTATCGGCTTGCAATGCCACCTGTTTAATCTGATTAGCATTGTGATAGACAAAGGGGACATCCGTCGCCTTCGTCAAGCGGGTTATATTCACAAAAGGCAAAAATACGATTGGGTATTCCAGCCCTTTGGACTTGTGAATTGTTACTACCTGCACTAGGTCACTGTCACTTTCCAAGCGTTGCTGTTGGCCTGCATCTTGTAGGTCCGGACTGTCCAACAAGGTTTCAAAATGACGTAACAGGCTATGTTCGCCCTCGAGTTGCACGGCGGCCTGCTGCAATAATTCAGCAATATGCAACAAATCTGTTAGTGTGCGCTCACCCCCCTCCGCCGCCAAGATTCTAGCGGCAGCGTGGTTGTCAAAAATGACTTGATACAAGAGTGCCAAAACGCCTTTGCTTTGCCATAATTGATGGTAAGCGTGAAACCGCTGTACTTGCTTTTCCCATGCTAATTCGTCGCTTTGCAAATGATCGATTGTGCTCACGCTCAAACCGAGTAGCTGAGTGGGCAAGGTCATACTGAGCAAACGATCATCATCAGGGTCTGCCACGGCTCTAAGTAACAACAACACATCATGAGCAATGTCGGTGGTGAATACGCTACTGGAGTCCGACAAGTACACACTGGCGATGCGGCGCTGTGCCAGAGCGTCACGCACCGCGCGAGCTTGTTTCTGATTAGCCACCAAAATGGCCATATGTTTGGGCCTTAAGGACTGTTGTTTATCACCTTCTATCAACAGCGCTTGACCGTCATCAGACAGGTTCATCAAGCGCGCAATTTCGTTTGCTGTTGCGGCGCTCATCTGCTCCATATAAGCCTTATCAGATAAGGCTTTTCCGGCCTTTTCCAAGGCCGCCAACCAAGCCACCTGCGGTGGCTGAAATTGGCCTTGAAGCAACAGTTTTCGTGGTATGTCTTTACCGGCTTTAACCTCAATAAAAGGCAGTGGATTATGCTCTGCCTGGCGAAAACGAAAGGCCCCAAGGGCATGTGTTTCACCATAAGCAAACAGGCCATTGACCGCATCAATTAGGGCTGTATCAGAGCGAAAATTTTTGTCCAAAGTATAGTGATGACCCGCCGTATGCTGGCGCGCCTGCAAGTAGGTATAAATATCACCACCACGAAAAGCATAGATAGCCTGCTTGGGATCACCGATCATCACAAACCCCCCATTGGGGCAACCTTGTCGAATGCCGTAAATACGATCAAAAATATCATACTGCACGGGGTCAGTATCTTGAAACTCGTCCACCAAAGCTATGGGGAAACGTTGACGAATAGCCTGCGCCAACTGCTCGCCGCCAGCACCATGCAAGGCCCTTTGTAAATGCAACAACAAGTCATCGTTACTCAACAACCCTTGTTGTTGTTTTTGGGTACTCAGGCGATGCCCAAACCAATGGCAAGCAAAGGTGAGTATTTGGTTATCGGGGCACGGTAATTGCTCCGCCAAATCAAGGGCCCCAGCTAAGGCCTGCGCCGCAGGCAGATCAACTAACACCTTCGCTACATCTTTCCATAAGGACAGATCCTGCATGGCCAAGCGTTGCAGGCTACTATTGGTGTCTAGTTTAATACCATCGCCATCAATAAATGCCTTTATCTTCACAAAGGCCTTAGCCTTATTGGTTTTGTTTAGAAGTCTGGCCTCATACAAACCAGCCTGTTCTGCCTCTACAAAATAAGCTTGTAAGTCATCCACTGCCGTGGCCATATCAGCTTTCACGTTAGCAACAAGCGCTTGTTTTTCAGCTTCTCGTGCAGCAATATAAGTATCCAGATCCTCGCTGAATTCTGGCAGGCTAGCACTATGAGGCAACAGTTTGGCTACCTCCTGCAATAATGCCTGTGGACCGCCAAAGCGTTGCATCATATAAGCAAGAGATTCCCTAGACATGCCCATTACACACAGGCGCCAAAAATCTTCGCTGGTTTCTTTCAATAACTCAGTTTCTGATTCCAATAAGCGCTGCTCAAAAGCGCCCCCATAATGCAAAACGAATTCGCTAAGCACGCGATAACACCAAGCATGTATGGTCGATATAGACGCCTCATCCATAGCTTCGGCGGCCATTTCCAGGCGCTTGGCAGCGCCAGCCTGATCGGCCTCGTTAACATACTCCTTACACAGAGTTTGTAGTAGTGTATCCACCTGCAAAACGGACTCTGACCCAGCATCAGTCAGGCCACGTAAATAGACCGCAGCTTCGACCAAACGCAAACGAATACGGTCACGCAGTTCCCGCGTGGCCGCCTTAGTAAAGGTCACAACCAGAATATTGTGAGGTAACAACGGATCGCCAAAGGCCGCCTCACCACCATGGTTTAAGATTAAACGCAGGTACAACATGGCCAAGGTATAAGTTTTTCCGGTACCGGCACTAGCTTCAATCAATGTCGCACCTTGCAACGGCAACGCCAAAGGTTGGAGAGGCTGCATATCACTCATGACATGGCCTCCACATGGTTTTGCCAGGGTGCATAAATGGCCTTCGCCAATTGTTTGCTGCGCGCCATATCCATAGCTTGCCAACGAGCATAATGGCGCGCCAAATATTGATTACCATATTGCAAATCGGCAGTGAAAGCGGTGTCTTTTGCGGTATCGGCAGGCTCCTTGTCAGCTGCCAGTTTCATACCCAATTGCAAGCACAAAGGCAGGGGTTCATGCATGGCTAACCACCATACGGACAGTAGTTCACTGATGTATTGGTCTGCTTGTTCTGGGCTCATAGGCTGAAAGTGCATTTGCCCTTTGGGTGTTATTAGGTGAGTGTTCACTGGTATCTGGCTAAACAAGTGCGCTACCAAGTGCTGCACCCAGGCATCGGCTAAATTTCGCCACTTGATTTGGGCCTTACCGCTTTTATTTGGTGTACCCTGTGCGGCACTGGCCTGCACCAGCACTTGCCTGGCTGTTTGCTGGTGATGATCTATAGCCAAATGTGGTAAAGGTATTTCCAAGGACAAGGGCATTTCACTGCTGCTACCCTCTCCCTGAATTCGTGTCACATAATGGCTGGCCGCATAAGTGACGGGCACAATGTCACCCATGGTGGCCCGCTGTAACTCTACCCAGCTTGCATACATGGCTGCCAAACTTTGCAAAAAGGGTTGTGCTTGCAGATGCCCCGCGGCACCTGCCAGCAAAGTGCCATCACGTTGCCAGGTGGCAAATTGTTCCTGCAACTGATGGGACACATCGCTGGCACTGAAAGGAATCGCCAAGCCTTGATGACTGAATAAGTGAGCCACAATTTGATTGTTCAGCTGCCAACTCTGCAGACCGTCAAGGGTGAAGTTTTCAACACTAGGGATCTCAGCGGCTTCCAATGGTTTAGCTATTTGCAAACGCTGTTGGTATAGACTGTCAACTGGCGACCTTAACAAACTAACCAAATCAGCCCTGGTCACAGACCTTTGGGGCTGCCATGCCGGCAGCAAGTCTGGCATGGGTTTGGCATTGCTGGTCAACCGATTATAGGCACTCTCATTGGCTCTCATGCTGGCCCATTCGTTGGCATAGGTAAACAGCTTCGATTGAGCGTTAAAATAGGCCTCAGAAAATGGCTGTAAGGGGTACTGTGTGGTAAGTATTGATAATAAACCATGGCCGGGCCAAGCCTTGGCCAAATAATCTCGTAACTGTGCCACCAATACCGATGGTGGCTGGGATGTGTCATCTTTAATACTGCGCCCGTGCCAACTGATTACTAACTTTTCACGAGCCGATAACAGGGCTTCTAAAAATAGATAGCGATCATCATCACGGCGTGAGCGATCACCTGGACGGTAGTCTTGGCTAATTAAATCGAAATCGTTATAAGTGCGTTTGCGTGGGTAGGCCTCATCATCCATACCTAACAACCAGATTTGCTTAAATGGCACAGCACGCATAGGCATGAGAGTGGCAAAGTTAATAGCACCACTCATAAAACGGCTGCTTAAGCTGGGACTTTCCAACTTTTCTAACAAGGCTGATTGCACCAGTTCCACAGCCAAAGACTCATTTTGCATCTGGGCTTGTTGCACCAGCTCTTGCCACTGCTGGAGATAATCAGTGATACGTGCATAGAGCTGTTCTACCTCAGCGTCATCATTGGTAAAAAAGTCTTGCCATAAACCTTGCAGGGCTGGCACCCACTGGGCGGCTGTTTGGTTTGTTTGTAACTGCTGGCGCCAATGCTCAAGGCGCGCTACAAAATGGCTTAAACTACCTAATAGCCCAGCACCTAAACCACTCACTTCGGGGTAAGCCGCAATGCCATTCCAACTTTGGGTATTGCCTGTAGCAAAACCCAATAGCAAACGATCAATGCCAAACTGCCAGGTATTTTGACCGCCCTGGCTGGGTAATTGTTGGTCAATGCGATGGTCTTCGCTGAGCGCCCAGCGAATATTGGCCCCCTCTACCCATTGTTTAATCTGATGCAGATCGGACTCTTTAATGCCAAAGCGTTGTCGACAGGCGGGCACCTCCAACAAGCCAAGGCCTTGAACGGAGGTCATGCGAGATTGTGGTAACGCCAGAAGCGTTTCTAAAGCCGCCAGTACTGGATTGGCAAAACGTTGCCCGGTATCGGCGATATGATAAGGCAAAAAGCGATTATCTTTAGGGCCATGTTGCGTACCCCGATAACGCCCAAAAACGGCTTCAATGTGGGGCGCATAAGTAGCGATGTCTGGCACCATGATCAATACATCACGGGGTTGCAAACTCGCTTGGTTACCATCATTAGCGTGCTGATTTTGAACAAAGTCGTCGAGCAGGCGATCATGCAGTATTTCTATTTCGCGTTGTATACTGTGGGCGCTGATAAACTGCACGCTGGCATCAGCCTCGTCTAACGGGTGGCCCAACTGTTGGCGTTCCGCTGCCGAACGCAACTGCAAAATGTCATCTTGGATAGTGGTCAGCAAATTAGGTTTGGCATCGTTTGTTGCCATTGGTGAGCGAAACAAATCCACTTTACCCACGGGCAACTCAGCAAAATATTTCTGGTATTGACCCGGCTGATCCCACTCATCAAACAGATGCAAGAAATCACGCCCTTGCTTGCCCCACGACGCCAACAATGGATTGCCATAAACATGCAAGTTATAGTCAACAAATTGGCTGTGGTCGTGTCGTTTGCCCTGACGTTTATAGTCTTTGCGTAATAGCTCCCTACCTTCAACCATATCGCCCCAGTAATGCTGACTGGGATTCATGACAAATAGCAACACCTGCGTAAAAGGCGCAATGGCGCGCAGCACATCTAAGCTCGCCATGGGCAAACTAGACATACCAAATACAACCACGCGGCGCGGCAAATCAGGGGGCCTTTGACTGAGTTGTGAGCAAGCCTGCAAAAAGCGTTGATGCAAGGCTGAACGGCTAGATTGTGACCAGCCTTCGATGGAAGGTTGCGCGGTTATATCGGCGCACAGGGCGCGCCACAAAGCAGGCTGCCACTGCTGCCCTGTTGGTAAAGGTGACGCCTGGCCTTGGTGACTGAGCATCACGTCACGACCTTGTTCCCAAGCCGCCAACCAATCCGGACGAAAGACCTGATATTGATCGTAAAGGTCAGCCAGTTGACGAGCCAACTGCAAGCGTTCCATCGGCAAGGATTCTGGCTGCACATAAGCCGTTAACATGGGCGCCAATTGTGACAGGTCCCAGTCGCCTAATAAACGATACAATCGCCAACTTAAGGCCTGCTTGTCATAAACGGTTTGCCTAGACAAACCTGGCAATACAGAACAATAACTCTGCCATACAAACTGGCCTGGCAACATGGCATCCATAGCCGCTGCAATACCACAGCCACCGTCAACTTCATCCTGTGCCAAGGTTTGCTTTAGCCATTGCGCAATGCCATTGCTTTGGGTTAACACCAAGTCCTTTTCCAGAGGGCGTAAAGGGTAACGTTTCAGCCACTGCACATAGGTTTCGCACAGGTCTTCCATGCGGTTACCCTGCACTACCATAAATCCTTCAGGCCAGTCAGTAAGTTCGATCATTAGGGTTGTCTAAGCCGCCACAATACCATGTTCTTATAGTACCCTAATGACAGAAAAATGGGCGATATTTATCACTATGATTCGCCTTTTTTAAATAGCAAAACCACCCTTTTATAAAAAACAAATTTTACTTTTTCATGCGCGCCATTACAGGGTCCTTGAGGTACCGCTGCCGGTATAGGGTAGCCGCTATATGCAGACCAATTAGTGCCGCTAAGGTGTAGGCTAGATAGTGATGGATAGGCCACAGGGTGTCCTCTAAGTGGGGCAGCATAATACCGGCAAAACCACTCACACACACAGCACCAATCAAGACATAACTAGCCAGATGCAGGCGCACGGCCTTACTGCCAGGTTCATGCACCAATACCAGTTGCTCTGGCTCTGGGCGCAATACCAAACGCCACAAAGTCAACAAACCGATACTAAAACCCAAGGTGACATGCAAACCAGTGGGTAGTACCGTAGCTAATGACAACTGAGCACCGATTAAGATGGCCAGTAACCAGTGCATGACTATTAATGTGGGAGAATACAACCTAGTCATGGGGGCGCCTATTATTTACTAGATCTAGCATCCGCTTACCTAAGTCGGCGCCAATATCTTTGGCCGTGCCGGCCGCCGACTCGACCACCTTGCCCACCTTTTCAACCTGCCCCGCCGCCTGCGTCGCTGTAGTGCCAGCACCAGTAACAAGAGACTCGGCCACGGTTTTCAAATTGTCTAGGCCCTTATGCAGCACATTGTCTTGCGCCACCCGTTGAAATACAACTTGTACCTGCTCAATGACCATCTTTTGAGCCGCACTAATGTTCCCATCGGTCTGCGCCACTGTGTGCAAGAACGCCACCAGATCGTGGCTCATTGTTTGATAATTGCAATCCGGGTTTTGTTTTTCAAAATAGGCCAATTGCTGGGCAATTTGTTCTACTTCGGTACTGGCCAAGCTTTGCTCCAACACCGGCAAAGCATGTTCCACAAAATGGGCATCATAGCCCCACTCACCCACCATGTAATTATGGATAACGTGACGACAATTGTTGTTGATTTGGCCATCTACCGCAGCCACTTTCAGGGCCAGGGGCACCATCAACTCAAACAAACGAATGGCCAAAATATCCAGTGGCGTATTGATGAATTTGGGAATTATATCCACACGCTCACCCGTGTCAGCCCGCAACACCTTGGTAAGGGCAAACCAGGCTCCACCACCCACCACGCTCGCTGCGATGACCCAGCCTAAGGGGGTGCTGGCACCACCCATCAACGCCATTAGGCCTGCCTTGCCAAAAAACGCATTGGCCACCACCGACGACTTAGCTGCCGCGCCCGCCGTGCCAGCCGCACCAATTACATCCCAAGCTTGGCCCAGATGTTTTTTTACCCGCATCGACACGAAGGCTTCTTCGCCAATAGCTAGCTTGTGCTTAAATATCAGTGGGTGTGCGACTACCTGCTGAACGCCCACAAACTTCATATCATTTGATGTCATAACATCCTATTCAAGAATAAAAAAATATGAGCTAACTGTAGCATGAGCCAACTAAGCCTAAAAGGATTTCACTTGCCCTTGATGCTTATGTTACATTTAGTCGGTGTTGATTATATGTAGTTAGTGTACCTTTGTATGCAGCATCTTATTCTTTGGTCCCACTGGGCCGCCACCACTGCCGCTTGGCAGGATTTCTTTCAGGGTGAAGACGCCGATCCTCACCTTCGCTTTATGCACACCTAGTTTTTTTCACTGGTCGACCACATCAAACCCACCGCAGGGGGCCTAAAATCGACCAACTATACATATCATCAATGATTAGAGGTGAGCCATGTTTGGCTTGAAGAAACCCACAGATACCCGTGAACACACACCGTCCTATTATGCTGCCACGGCTAATAATGCAACCCGATACCCACGCTTAGAAGGCTCCATCAGTACCGATGTAGTGGTGGTAGGTGGTGGTTTTAGCGGCGTCAATACAGCCTTGGAACTAGCCCAACGCGGATACCAGGTGGTGCTGTTAGAAGCCAATCGCATCGGTTGGGGCGCTACAGGGCGTAATGGAGGCCAAGTTATAGGTGGCATCGGTCATGGCCACGAACGCTTTCGCCGACATGTCGGCCAAGCCGGCATCCAAGCCATGTATGACATGGGGGTCGAATGTGTAGATATCATTCGCGACCGAGTTAGCCAATATAAAATCGACTGTGACCTTACTATGGGTTATATGGACGTAGCGCTCAAACCCAGCCATATGCGTGACTTTGAGGAAGAAAAACAACATATGGAAGACATGGGTTATAACCACCAACTCGAACT
This sequence comes from Gammaproteobacteria bacterium, assembly GCA_024230095.1. Lineage (GTDB taxonomy): Bacteria > Pseudomonadota > Gammaproteobacteria > Pseudomonadales > Balneatricaceae > Njordibacter. Next base: position 67,519 of record JAAERS010000271.1, read on the forward strand.
ACTCGATAACCATCAAGTGCGCGATGAGGTGGGCTCAGAAATCTATCTAGGTGGTCTGCTTGATCGCACCGGCAATGGCCATTGCCACGTTTTGAACCTTTGTTTGGGTGAGGCAGCCGCCGCGACAAGTCACGGTGTACAAGTATTTGAGCAAACCCGAGTTTTAAAATTGCAACAAGGTGCTCAACCGATTGCCCATACGGAAAAAGGACAGGTAAACGCCAAGCACATCGTTTTGTGTGGCAATGCTTATCTTGGCAACTTGGCTCCCAAAATCAATCGCCGCATCCTACCTGCAAATAGTTCTGTGGTTACTACCAAAGCCTTAACAGGGGAACAGCTGCATGCGCTGATACCCAACAACCTCGCTATTTGTGACCCACGTACCGCTTTGGACTACTACCGTTTAACCGCTGATGGCCGCTTGTTATTTGGTGGCCTTTCCAACTACACAGGTCGGGAGCCCAACAACCTGTTTGACACCATGCAGCATAAAATTGTTAAGGTGTTTCCACAATTGAAAGGTGTGGAACTGGAACACGGTTGGAGTGGACAAATGGGCATTGGCATGAATCGCATGCCCCAATTGGGCCGCCTTAATGGGAATGTTTACTATATGCAGGCCTATGCCGGCCATGGTGTAGCCCCCACGCACATGATGGCACGAATTACGGCAGAAATGATTGCTGGCCAAGCTGAGCGTTTTGATATTTTTGCCAAGATCCCCCATTGGCCCTTCCCCGGTGGACAATTACTGCGCACGCCCAGCTTTGCCTTGGCCATGATGTATTACAAACTCAAAGATGAGCTGTTTTAATCAGCGTTGATGTTTATCGAAGTACAAGCTAGCGCGCGTCATGCTCCAAGTATGGCGCGCTAAAACAGGCCTTGCTGCCATTACTTGAGAGCTTTATCATTTTCGATTACTCTGACATAAGAACCCTAGGGAGCCCAACCATTAGCCTTTACAACACCCTAAAGGTTCTATTGTGTATTCACCGACATTACTTACTCCGCCATAAAGGCCAAATAATATAGAACACTCGCAGATGGATGAAATGCAAATTAATAGCTTCAAGCAGCGGCTACTGCAACTGCAGGCCGACCTTATGAGCCTAAGCGACACGTCCAACGATGCGGCCAAGACCGTGGGATTAGATCAATCGGCCATTGGCCGGCTTAGCCGCATGGATGCCATGCGCGCACAAGGTATGGCCATTGAAACAAAAGGGCGTCGGGAGCATCAACTACTGAGTATAAAGGGTGCTTTGGGGCGTATTGCCGATGGTGATTTTGGCGTCTGCCTAACCTGTGATGAAGACATTGATATCCGCCGACTAGACGTGGACCCCTCTTACACGCAATGCATTCTATGTGCTGACAAAGAATAAATATGGCCCGTATAGTAGGCTAAGAGCCCAAGCGTAAACCTGAATATGCTAGATTAGTCAGTACCAGCCAATAACAACCATATAGCAGGCGCACCATGTTTGACCAACAAACTCTCGATGTCTACAACGCCAAAGCGCAAGACTATGCCAACATGCTTGAGACCGGTGTACACCACACCATCAAACGCTTTGCTCAACGACTGCCTAGCCAGTCCTTGGTACTGGATTTGGGTTGTGGGCATGGTATCAATGCCGCCTACTTGCGCGAGCAAGGCATGCAAATAGAAGCTTGGGACATTTCTCGTTCTATGCAGCAATTGGCCAAACAACACTTTGCTATTGATGTCACCATAAAAAGCTTTGACGACTTACATGCCATTAGTCTCTATCAAGGTATCTGTGTCAACTACAGCCTATTGCATATCCAACCGCATTTGGTACCAGGCTACCTAAAAGCTATGACTGAGGCCCTCAAGCTTGAAGGCTGGCTGCATTTGGGCATGAAACTGGGCACTGGCACCGAACGGGATAAGCTAGGTCGTTATTATGCCTACTACTCAGAGCAACAGCTCAAAGATTGGCTAACCGAGCTGGGGTTGCAAGTTGAATACGCTCATCAGAGCGTCATCAAGGGCTTAGCTGGTGACTCACAAAAATGCATTGCCATACAAGCTAGAAAAACCAAACTTTAGAAAAATACGCATATAAAATGATCTCTTCAAAAGCCAGACTCTATTACTTTCACGACCCCATGTGCAGTTGGTGCTGGGCTTTTCGCCCAGTATGGCAACAACTATTGCTATCACTGCCTGATCAGGTGCAGGTAGAATACATTGAAGGCGGCTTGGCCGCGGACACCAACGAACCTATGCCCCTGGCCATGCAAACGGCCTTGGAAAACACGTGGCGTAGCATTGAAGAGCGCGTCACCGGCACTGAGTTTAATTATGAATTTTGGCAGCTGTGCCAACCAAGGCGATCCACCTATCCAGCATGCCGCGCACTTATAGCAGCCAATAAATTAGGCTACTATCAACAGATGCTAATGGCCATACAAGAAGCCTATTATCTGCATGCCCAAAATCCCTCTGACGAAGACACTCTGGTCACTTTGGCAGTCATGGAGGGTATGGAGGAAGACAATTTTAGGCAACTTCTGCATAGCCCCAATACCGAGCATCAACTGCAAGACAATCTGACACTTTGCCAGCACTACGGCGTGCGAAGTTTTCCCAGCCTTATGTTGGTAAAGGACAAAGGCAGCCTGCAAATTCCCGTGGACTACCTATCAGTCAACCCCATGCTGTGGGCCATAAAACAGCTTTTGTGATCTAGACTGGAGGGCAGTTCGCCCCCTAGCAAGCATCAGTCGAGCTAACACCCTAGCCCGACCTCCAGCCCCAAACTACTATTTCATGGTAATGGTAGTGTTCACCCCATCAGACGCGGCATCAGGTTCAAACCAGCGAGCCGATACTGTGTGGGTTTGCGTCCAAAACTGTACCGCTTGCTGGCCGTTGGGCCCAAGGTCTCCAAGCTTAGAAGCACGCGAACCGGTAAAACTGAAATAGGCAACGGGCACAGGAATTGGAATATTAATACCAATCTGGCCAACATCAATGTTGTTTTCAAAATGGCGTGCATTCCAACCAGAATTGGTAAAGATAGAAGTACCGTTGCCGTTCGGGTTAGCGTTAATAGTTTCAATCGCACTATGGATGTCTTCGCTTTCCATTACGCACATTACCGGGCCAAAGATCTCTTGGGTATAGATATCCATATTGGTTGTTACGTCACTGAAAATAGTGGGTGCCACAAAATTGCCCTGAGCATATCCAGGCACATCTGGATCACGACCATCCAATTGCAAACTGGCGCCCTGATCAACACCTGAAGTGATCAAGCTCTGCACACGCTGTTTGGCTTGCGGCGATACCAAGGGACCCAAGTCAGCGGTGCGGTTGGTACCGGCATCCACCCTCATGGCCTTGGCTTTAGCAACAATTTCTGGCAACCAGTCTTTTGCTTCCCCAACCAAAATGGCTACGGAGTTGGCCATGCAACGTTGGCCGGCAGCACCAAAACATGAACCTAACAAATGATTGATAGCTTGGTCTTTATTGGCATCAGGCATCACCACGCAATGGTTTTTAGCACCCATCATGCACTGAGCCCGAATACCAGCATGGCTAGCACGCCGATACAAGGAGGTACCCACATGAGTTGACCCTATAAACGACAGTGCTTTCACATCAGGATGTTCAGCCAAGTGGTTCGCCACATCGGCACCACCATGAACAACATTTAACACTCCATCTGGAAGGCCCGCCTGGTAGGCCAATTGTGCCAGCAGCATGGTGGATGTTGGATCTTGCTCAGAAGGTTTCAGTACAAAAGTATTACCACAAGCAATGGCAATCGGAAACATGAAGCATGGCAGCATAATGGGGAAATTGAAGGCCGTTATGCCCACCCCCACACCCAAAGGTTTATTCAAGGTGTATACATTCACATTACCGGCCACATTATCTGCCAACTCACCCAATTGCAGCTTGGTAATCATGCAGGCATTTTCAATGGCTTCGATGCCACGCCCCACTTCACCCTCGGCATCAGGCAATGTTTTGCCATGTTCCAGAGTGATCAATTCCGCTATTTTTTGGGTATTGGCCCGCACTAACTGCAAAAAGTTTAGCAAAAATTGTTGGCGTTTCGCCAAGGACACATTGCGCCAGCTCTTAAAGGCTAATTTGGCATTAGCAACAGCCTGATCTACCTCGACTATGGTGGCAAAAGGCACCTGCGCAACCACTTCTTGAGTAGCAGGGTTTAATACGTCGATCCAATTGCCACTATCAGAAAGTACTTCTTGGCCATTGATTAACATGGGGACTTTACGAATGCTCATAGCTTGCCTCGTTGAAGGTATAAAATTAACAAGAATCAATAGACTCTTTATCGGATGGTCATCACTGTTACACAAAACCACCCATTTGGGTATTAGAGAAGTATCTAATAAGGATGCATAATCCACGTCTGCGAAAGGCAACTTAGCCAGCACTTTGCAAGCAAAATCAGTTACACTGGTTTTTGTCAATTTGCCCAGTTATGCCGAGGCATGCCGTTTGACCAGAATAGTGATGAGCTTGGCTCTATGCGCACTGCTAAGCTGCAGTGATGCAAGTTTGGCCACAGAGCCGACAAAACTGAGCCGCAACAAAATTTGCCATGCGCCCGGTAGCCAATATTATGCCAGGGTGAAGCATTTTACGGCCTTTCAAAATCTGGCTTTTTACCTACAGGCTGGGGGCAGGCTTGCCAAAGGTTCGTCTTCGGCCCTACCCGAGTTAGCGCGAGATAATAAGTACCAGCGCAAGCTATTTGTGCACTGGATAGATAGCGATGGTGACTGCCAAAATACCCGCCACGAACTACTTGCCAAGTTGAGTACTGGCCCACTCACTTATGCAACGCCTTGTCGTGTCGATCACGGCCGCTGGCTAGATCCATACACGAACAAAGTCTTTGTTGATGCTCAGCAATTGGACATTGACCACCTAATACCTCTTAAGTGGGCTTGGGATCACGGTGCCAACCTGTGGTCTGCTCCCTTGCGTCGTCAGTTTGCCAACGATGAGCGCAATCTATTTGCAGTTCAGGCTAGCACCAACCGCGACAAGGGTGCGGCTGGGCCATTGCATTGGCTACCTCCTAATGCGGCTTTTCATTGCCAATATATCAGCCGTTTTATCCGCATCAGCTTGATCTACCAATTGCGCTTAAGCCAAAAAATCCACCACCTACAGGAACGCAAATGCGCTGATTAAGGGAATAAAACAGCTTCGTCAGCAGCTTGCCAAGGTTTCCATTTGGGCATGATCTCAACAAAGGCTTGGGCCTCTAAAAAAACCTGTAGCCAAGCCCTTACCTGCACATACTCAGATTGCCAAAACCAGCTAGGATCAACACCGGCAAACTGGCGTATAAAAGGCCATAATGCCAGGTCTGCCAAATCTGGTGTATTACCACCCAAGTAGGTCTGCTGTTGCAACACGGCCTCAAGATCTATTAAAAATACCTCGGCTTGAATGCGGTATTGCTGTTGTGTACCGGCGGGGTAACGTTCAAAATATTTATATCGATCGAGGTGAAACTTAAACTCTTCGTCATTGCGTTGCACCCACGCCAAAGCGCTATCACCATGACGCAGCATAGCGTGCGGGTCATGCTGAGCCAAAGCCCATAGCATGATGTCCAGACTTTCTTCGAGCACCTCTCCACTGTCCAATACCAATACGGGAACCGTTCCTTTAGGGGACACTTCGAGCATGACTTGGGGCTTGTGTTTCAAGAGTATTTCGCGCAACTCAACCGTACACTGGGCGAAATGCAGAGCCAGACGCGCTCGCATGGCATAGGGGCAGCGCCGAAAGGAATAAAAAATCGGTATTGGCGTACTCATAGTTAGGTGCCACAAAAGGTATTAGCAATAACTTCTTTTGTCTTTGGTGGCATTGCCAAATGCTGCCATTGAGGCCGATAAGCAAACGGCTTTGCCGTCGCCTCAAGTAGTTCGTTAATCAGACTCATATCATCTTTATAAGCTGCCTTTAAGGCCGCATCAAGGCAATGATTACGCGGTATAAACACCGGGTTGTGTTGCGCCATCAAATTCAAAGCCTGTGTTTCATCTCCCAGCTTACTCACCACAGCCAACCATTTTTTCTGCCACACTAGCAAGGCATCACTGGCCTGAACAACCCCCTGTGGCATACTATGCTCGGTTTGATTACTGGATAATTGTGTCATCAAATAACGGAAGGTTAAGGTGTAGTCCAACTGCTCAGCCTGCATGATAGTCAACAATTCAGAAACCAAATCGGCATCTGCGCTTGGCAAACCTAACTTTGCCGCCATACGCTGCGCATAAGCCTGCTCATATTGCTGCTGATAGTCATTCAGAGCTTGCTGAGCAAGGTTAATGGCTTCGCTCCTTTCATCGCCCATAATCGGTAACAAGGTTTCTGCAAAGCGCACTAGATTCCACTGGCCAATGCCCGGTTGATTGTCATAACGATAGCGGCCCTGACGATCAATAAAGCTATACACCTGCCGGGGATCATAACCATCCATGAAGGCACAGGGGCCATAATCAATAGTTTGACCACACACCAGCATATTGTCCGTGTTCATGACCCCATGGATAAAACCCAAACTCATCCATTGAGCAATGAGCTGTGCTTGTTTGGCCATCACCGCCTGCAATAAATGCAGATAGGGCAAAGCACCCGGCTTAGCTTCAGAAAAATGTCTCGACAAAGTATAGTCGGCTAGTTGTCTGACGCATTCAACACCCTGCATAGCGGCATACTCAAAGCTACCAACACGGATGTGACTATTGGCAATACGTGTGAGAATCGCCCCCGGCTCTGCACCACCATCGCGCCAGACGTACTCTCCGCTAGCCAACGCGGCTAAACTGCGAGTGGTTGGCACACCCATAGCGGCCATGGCTTCACTGACAAGGTATTCTCGCAGCACTGGGCCTAGGGGCGAACGACCGTCCCCCTGCCTCGAGTAAGGTGTCTGCCCCGACCCCTTAAGCTGCACATCAACTCGCTGCCCATCCGTGTCCATTAGTTCACCCAGCAAATGTGCGCGACCATCTCCCAACCGTGGATTCTGGTGACCAAACTGGTGACCGGTATAGGCAGTAGCAACGGCCCCCTCACCTGCTAAGCTTGCGCAGCCGGACAAAACTTGCAGGGCCTGGTCACTAGGGAGCCAAGCCTCATCAATGCCCAGTTGTAGAGCCAGTGGTTGATTAAGTAACAAAACATGAGGCTGTTGTACTGGTGTCGGTTCGACCCGACTGTACATTATGTCAGGCAACTTAGTGAAGCTAAGAGCCAACTGTGGTGCTGATGGAGTCATGGCAAATTTGTTAAGCAAACAAGTAAACGTGCAGTCTAGCAAAATATGTCAAGACACCCAAACAATTGCCTTTGTTTCAGGCTGGGCTGATCGTTACCACATTACAACTTATCGGCCCAGATAATTAGCATGCTTCAAGCCCGACAATTTGGCATAATGATGGTTGACTGACTATGCGACCCATCTACTGATACCCAAACAACTCATATTATAGCTATGCACAACAAACATATTACAGCCTTTCACAGCGACAATACTGCTGGCGCTTCACCAGCCATTGCTGAGGCAATGCTAAAAGCCACTGCAGGACTGCAGCCACCCTACGGCGCTGACACCTACACCCAAACTGTCGAGCAGCAATTAAGAGACATATTTGAAACAGATTTAAACCTGTTTTTGGTGCCAACGGGAACGGCGGCTAATGCCATCAGCTTAGCGGCAATGACGCCGAGTTGGGGAGCCACCCTGTGCCACGCCGAGAGCCACATAAACAACGACGAATGCGGCGCACCTGAGTTTTATAACCCCGGCGCAAAGCTGATTAGTGTGCCCGGTGAAAACAGCAAGATCAATCCCGAAAATCTAGCGGCCTTGGCACAAATAAAACGCGGTGATGTGCACTCGGTGCAACCTAGCAGCGTGAGCATCTCTCAAGCAACAGAAAGTGGTAGTGTTTATAGCTTGGATGAAATCCAGGCCATCAGCAGCGTTTGCCAGGATCATCATTTAGTCCTGCACATGGACGGTGCGCGCTTTGCCAATGCCCTCGTGCATCTGGATTGCACGCCAGCACAAATGACTTGGCAAGCGGGGATAAAAGCCTTGTCCTTTGGGGCCACTAAAAACGGCGCTCTTGGGGTAGACGCTATCGTCTTATTTGATCCAACACTAGCACAGGAAATTGCTTATCGGCGCAAACGTGGTGGCCATTTAATGTCGAAAATGCGGCTACTTGGGGCCCAGATGCAAGCCTACCTTGAGGATGATCTTTGGCTGCATAATGCCCACCATGCCAATGCTATGGCAGCTCGTTTAGCAACAGGTCTAGCAGCCATAGAGGGGGTGGAGCAATTTTCTCGCTGTGAATCGAATATTTTATTCTGTCGCATGCCGGATTATGTGATTCAAGGCTTGCTAGGCCAGGGGTTTGGTTTTTATCATGACCGTTGGGGAAAAGGTGTGGTACGTCTCGTAACCAGTTTCGCTCATACAAACGAGCAAGTGGACTGCCTGATAGCCGCCACAAGACAGCTCTGCTCATAATCCAAGCTCGGTAAATATTTAATCAGGCTAGGCAGATAGTGGCTGTATGTGCTGTCGAATTACCTTCAGCATAGCGTCTGTCTGCTTGTGCCAGGCGCGCGCCGTATTTTCATCCCAAGCATCGCCTAACACATTTTGTAAAACCGACAACATCACCTGCATGTAGCCCTCATACATAGGCCAAGTCACACCCAAATCATCATGAAATGGCACATCATAATAAGACAGCTCCGTTTGCCTTGGGTTGCCTTGCGCAAAAAATAGCAACATTTCCACCACCTTGGTGACCATATACTCTAATTGCAGAGCGTTGCCATCTGCATAAACCTGCAAGTCAACGCTATCAGTAGTCATGAACTGTTGGCTGACTAAGGGAGCAATATCGACATTTTGATCAGCCAATTTATCGAGGCTAGCTAACATCAGTTGATAATCTGAAGGCATAATCAGGTCCTGAGTTATAATTTCATTCGGTTACGAACAATATTTATAACAGTTACCAAAAAAAGTAAATACGCATTTCAAACGACAACCCATAACAGCCATTTACCTGCACAAAAATTGACTTCGATCGACTTTCTCTGGTACTTGAAATAGCTCATTGCGCAATACTCTAGGTAAGCTTAGAATTCACATTTTTGTCCTTCAAGAGCCTACACTATAGTGAGTTTTGAAAGCGCATTATCATTTTTTGTGGCCATCTTTATTTTTGGCATCACCCCCGGTCCTGGCATCTTTGCAATTTTAGCGCGGGCTCTGCTGCATGGGGCCCATTCATGCATAGCCCTGTCTTTGGGCATGATCATTAGTGATATTATGTATTTGATTGCGGCTTGTCTTGGCTTAGCGGCCATTGCCAATCATTGGAGCGACGTGTTTCTAGTGGTACGTATCGCCGGTGCTCTTTACTTGTTCTATCTGGGGTATCTTATGTGGACGGCCCCAACCAATCTGTCACTGAATGAGCCTCGGAATAGGATCAGCAAACGCATGGGTATTTTACAGGGTTTCTTGATATCCGCCTCTAACCCCAAAGTCATCTTGTTCTATATTGCTTTTTTACCAACTTTTATGGACCTTCATATGCTTTCAGGTAGCGACATAGCCTTAGCCTCGGGCCTAGCCTTTATTGGTTTGTTTGCAGGCTTAATGCTGATCGCTCTATTTGCTTCTAAAGCTCGCTACTGGTTTCAATCTGAGCGAACCATGAAAAGCCTCAACCGCAGTGCTGGTACCCTAATGATTGGTGCTGCAGGCTATCTGGCCAGCCGTCACTAATGTCATAGCGACGTCAAATTACATCAAAGTACCAAACACGAGCCCTAAACTAACAGCACCAACTAGGCCCAAGCCTAGATACGCCGCAAATACGCTGGGTCTCACCAAGCTCCAAACGGCCGTCATAGCCGGAATGGAACTAATGGCGCCAGCCAACATAAAGGCCATGCCCGAGGCAGCACTCATACCCTGCTCCATCAATCCAGCAACCAATGGAGGTGCCACATAACTATTCAGATAGGCGGGCATGCCAACTATGGCGCTGATTACCACGGGAGTGACACCTTCACCGCCCACGACTTGTGCAATTAGGGCGGCTGGCACGTAGGTGATCAACAAAGCTTCGAGCAAGTAAGCTACCGCCAACCATTTCAATAGAAATTGGCCATTTTCCAAGAGCTGGCTACGAAATACCTGCTGACGTTGGGCATCAACCCAAAAAGACCAATGAGGCTTGCCTCCCTGGCCTAAACCGACCCCACAGCAATTGCTAATAGGCGTGTCCTTCAAAGGATGGCGAAAAGCCGTCAATCCCATAAGCAATTTAACACCAAAGCCACCCACCAGCCCCATGACAACCGCGGCCACCGCTTTAGCCACGGCAAACTCCCAGCCCAAGGCGCCTGCGGTGATTAATAACGTTGGCGGATCAATCAACGGGGATGATAACCAAAAAGCCATGACCGCTGATAACGGCGCTCCCAAGGCCAGCAAACCGGCTATAAAGGGTATCACCTCACAAGAGCAAAAGGGCGCCAAACCACCCATTATGGCGGCCATTATAATCATGCGTAACTCGCGCCCTTCAAAGGCTTTAGCCACCATATGCTCGGCTCCAGTAGCCTTGAGATAAGCAATCATCAAAATAGCAAAAATAATATAGGGCAAGGTGCCAGATAGTGCCTTGACAGCGATACCCATAACCTCAAACCATTGCCCAGCATCAAACAGCCCTACCAACAAAGGAATTACGACCACCAGACTCCAAGCACTCCTGAGTGTTTGTATATTTTGTTGCCATTTTGGCAATGGCTTACTTTCTTCACAACATGACTGGCTCATCACCACATCCTCAATATTCGATTAGTTCTATATGCAGTTGCGGGGCCATTACAGAACCATCTGAGTAAACCCATAAAGGTTCAGAAAAATGACTAATAGACACCTCGCCGTGAATTGTTTGAAATGTAAGGCCACGCCCGTAACTCATTAACCACCGCCGACCACCAGCTGGATTTAAGCCCGCATGCAGACCTTCGACATCCCATTTTAAATGGTGCGCAACATCCCAATATTCGTGTCCCGTTTCCACTTCAAAATCAAGCCAGCAGTGCATATCATGGGTATGGCTGCGACTGGGATGAAACCAATAACCAGCCAAATATTGCACCTTGATACCCAAGCTGCGCGCAGCAGCAATAAGAAAGGTATTAATATCCACACAGGAGCCATTGGTGATGCCGCATAGGGGCGGCACCTGCGACTTGCCTTCGGTGAAACGCTGTTCTACATGGCCATAGGCAAACATATCAGCGGTTTTATGAATGAGCGTATACAACTGTTGTGACGGTTTTTCAGACTCATCAACCCAGGTGCTAACCTGCTCGACAAGAGCACCTGAAGCTTGGGTATGACGGTTCTCTTGCAAGTGCCAATAATCGTCGGCCATGACTGGCTTGAGCAAAGGTTCAAATTCATAACAAAGACTAATCGCTTGTTGATCTTCGGCTTTAGCCCACTGAGCCCATAGGCTGGCATTATCAGCTTGTATCTCTTGTGCGACAGACAACCCTAAACTTGTGATCTGCTGGCACTGCCAGCCAATTCCAGCAGGTGGTTTAGGCCAAAGTAAAATAGCATCTGACTCACGAGGCCGACTATTAACCTTAACGTTTAAGCGAACCATCACTCACTCTCAATGCAACATTCATGGGTTAAAAAATCAACCAACAATTGAATGTGTGAGTAATTGGCTCGGCTAATAAGCTCACGCCCCTGTTTAGTCTGCTCCACTAACTGGCCAGCTACTAAGTGCTTTAAGTGATGGACCAAGGTCGACATGGGTATCTGCAAGCGTTGCTGAATAATTTGGGTACTTAAGCCCTGATCACCCGCACGCACTAAAAGTCTCAACACCTGCAAGCGGGCTGGGGCACCGGCAGCAGCAAAACCACTGGCAGCACTATCGATGGAAAGGAGTTCTGTATTCATGCTTAAAACTATACAACTAGTTTTATAGTTTTACAAGATTATGATTAAATTATTCTACCTACGAGGTGTTTGAGGCGTTTTACTATTAAATACTGGAATTATGTTGCTAATTCTCTGCTGTTTGGTTGGCATGTGTTCCTAGCACCTAGACTGAGACCCGCCAACTAATGGCCGGTAGTGAGCCAGACCTTGCTATACCAATATATTTACAAGTCCTTTGACCAGTGCCGAGCGTGATACAAACAGGCCCCACATAAGCCCATGATCATAATAATCGCGACTATATCAGCGCCATCAAATCCCCAAAATTCACTCATTCTATTAACCCCTTTTTAAAATCACTTTACCATAAGCTACAGTAAGCCTGTTTCTAGCATACGCTGGCGGCCAAAGTCTGATAATTTCAGCTTTATCAGTACTTTATCTTTGCCGAAATACTCATCTTGGTCGAGTTTATCTTCTAACTCATCTAACAATGCTCCCGATAATAGATCTGTTAGGGTAGCACGAACTTCACCTGTCCAGTAGCTTCCGGTATAGTTGTAATATCCCAGTACAGCTTGTTTTACCTGATAGTCCCATAACCCTTCTGGATGTTCACTAAGCAACTGCAGGATAAAACCTTTCATGTGTATTTTTTTAATCATTTCAAACCTCAGCAATAGCTATTTGCGACGGATTATTTCAAGCATCTCTGACCGTTCTGTGAACATCAGGACCCCGCCAAATATCGTGAGCGATAGACCAATGAGGAAATACCAACTCGGTAAAGTAAAGGTAAAAATAGATAAGAATATTACGGCAAACACTCCGTAGAGTGCGCCAATTGCCTGCCCCCTGCCCACACCGATAAGTGGAAATGACTTATACCAGGCAACATAGCAAAAACCAAAGCAAAATCCAGACAGTAAAATCCACACCATGGGCCAAAAGCTCAAGGTCGCCAACATCAAACCAATGACATCGTAGTCACTCCACATAATAAAAGCAGGCATAATTAGGCATACCCAATAGAAAACTTCACCACTGAAACGCAAGGCAATGCCAACATCAGGGTCGCTGACGTCTAACGCTCGCCCAGCAATAGCCCCTTCGATACCCCACCCAAAAGCGGCCATAAGGCCACCCAAAAAGCCAAGCCAAGCACCATTTTCAAAGCCACCCATTTCTCCTAACAAACCATGAGCATAGACAGACATACCACCTATCAATATCAAAAAAATGCCAACCGCGGCTCTTTTACTGATACGTTCTTGATACCAAATTCGAGCCAAGGTTGCGCCCACCACGGGGTACATTAAGGCGGCTATAGCTGCAAACAAAGGACCCACATAGCCAATCGCCAAATAGGAACCAAATAATGCGCAAGGGCCGCCGAACAAAGCTGCCAGATAGAACCATTTAGAGATATTGTGCCGGTTCATCGTACGGCTATATTCTCCAACTTTGCCTAGTGCCAACAACCAAACAAATAGGGCTATTAATACGCCAACGGCGCTAAAAGAAGTTATGATCGCGGCTGCCACTAAGAACTCAATAGTTCCGCCATTACCTAGGCTAACAAACGGCTCTTCATACCAAACAGCTGTACCTGGCACATACCATGCGCCCCATAACAAGGCGCACCACATGGCCCAATAGAAGCCCCAGCGAACACTCTTACGGCGGTAATTTAAACGCGCCTGCTCTAGAGTTACCATAATAATTTCCTTCTGCTACTACTCAAAATGGGTTTCCAGTTCTTCAGCTATATCAAAAATATCCGCCACCACGCCATAACGAGCAATGCTAAAAATGGAGGCCTCTGGATCCGTGTTCACCGCAATGATATTCGCTACGTGCTTCATGCCAGCCATATGCTGAACAGACCCAGAAATGCCCATCGCTATATATACCTGACAGTTAGCAACAGTTTTACCGGATTGTCCTACCTGCCGGTATTTAGGCAACCAACCATTATCGGCAATAGGTCGAGAACAGCCCAACGTAAAGCCCATATTGTCAGCGAGCTCTGCGAACTGTTCTACGTTATCTTCTTCGGCAATGCCACGACCAATAGACAACATCAATTCAGCTTGCGTAATATCAACCTCACCACCACCTTCGGGCTCAATATACTCTATATGTTTAGTACGCAGATCAACTGCCGGTGCTGCAAAATCAGATACCACTGGGTTGCCCGACTGCTCAATGACTTTAAAGGTGTTACCTCGAACAGTTAGCACCGTTGTGGCATAGGAAGGAAACTCTAGTTCTTGGTGTAGTTTTTCGGCGTAGGCTGCTCGGGTGGCTATTAGATTGCCGTCTTCGTATCTAATAGCAAACACATCGCTAGCAATACCATAGTTTCCCGTCGTCGCTAATGCTGGAATATAACCCCAAGCGTCAACACTATGTGGCGCTAGCACCAGCGAAGGCTGACGGTCATTAATCAGACTCAAAGCCGCCGCCTCACTAAAGTCGGCCTGAAAATGCGCTACAGGAGACACTATTGTGATGACTTCATCTACACCTTCAAGTGACAATTGGCTGACAAACTCACTAGCGTTTGCGGCGATTATTGCCACTATGACAGTACTGTTATTACTGCTTTTTAATTCAACCGCGGCGCCAATACATTCTAGGCTTGAAGGCATAAGCTCGCCGCGTCTTTGTTCTGCAATGACTAATATGCTATTCATTAGACGCCCCCCCGTAGCTGTTTCACAATGTCCGCTAGGCGCGCAGCCTGCTCGACCACGCTGCCTTCGATTAGCTCAGCTTGACCTTTGGCTGGCATGACCATGCGTCTAACGCGGCTTCGTGAACCTGCTATACCGACGTCACTATCTTGCAAGCCCAAATCTGTGTGACTTAAAACCTCTATAGGTTTTGCCTTAGCCTGCTTAATGCCCCTTAAGGATGCATATCTAGGCTCGTTGATTCCTAGCTGAATGGTGAGCACAGCCGGACACTGCACCTCAATGCTCTCCTCCAAACCACCTTCGAGCTCTCGATTCACTTGAATGCAACTGGCATTGGGTGAGATATTTACTTTGGAGACAACCGCTGCCTTTGCCCAATTTAGTTCTGCCGCCACACTGACTCCAGTCTGAGAATATCCGTGATCAGATGCCAATGTACCAGCAAAGACCATATCGGCTTGTTCACGTTGTGCCACTTTTGCTATAACCCGTGCTATAACAGCGGGGTCTGAATCTTGCAGAGATTCATGCCACACTCTGATGGCACGCTCTCCGCCTTTACCTAGGCATTTTAGAAGGCTATCACTAGCCTCTTCGGGCCCTACGGTCATAGGTACTATCTCTATTACATCACCATGTTGTTCTTGTAGTTGCAGTGCAGCTTCCCAAGCAAAATCGTCCCACTCATTAAGTTCGTAGTCCAGAAAATCGACATCCACATCCTTGCCGTCATCTCTAAGCTCAAAGTCTTCATCAAGTACTGCAACCTGCTTTACAGGCACCAAAATTTTCATGCTTGATTCCTCTGTTGGTGTGTTATTACTCAAGGCCGGAGAGCCTAGTAACAACGTTAAATCTAACTTGAGCTTCGGGGTCATCTAACAGGTGCCACAAAGCTCTCTCGGGGAGCCTAGGATTAATACACAATTGTGCACGATTAAAGCCATAAGGGTCTTCAACCAAATTCATTAGTATTTCTGATGAGGTCACGGAATTATTAATAACGGCACGCCGTACGTCAGCACTCGTGTGTTGTGAGAGCCGTTGTAATAAAAGCTGAGGACAATGCAAATTGCTTGCTAATCCTGCTAACACGTCATCAGAGGTGTCATGAGATAACCTTTCAATAATGCTGATGCTTATGTCTGAGCGATAAGCAACACCCGCCCGCACCCAAGCGTCCCTGTCCTGACTTAATTGTTCAAGCAGACTTAGGGAAGTAACGTCATTACGAGTGATCCCACGACGCACTTGTGGCTCTGAATCAAGTGCAAGCGCCTTTAACACGACTGAACCTGTACTGGGATTACGAGCTACCCAACGCCTTACCCAGGCGTCCCTATCTTTACTAAGATGTGCCAGTGTAGCAGTATCCAAACCTGCACAACGGGCGTATACACGCCTTACCCTATGGTGCTCATCCACTTCTCTATGGTCACTACGAATACTTGCATAACGCACCATGGCAGCTCGAACGGTATACTGCGTGTCGGCTAGTAATAGATGCTGTTGAGCCTTCGTTAAACTCGGATTTGCGGCTGTTTTACGCCGAATCAAAGGACTATCACTAGTCAAAGTTAAGCCACGTAACGACGCAGGCAGTTGACCATTAGTTGCCAAGTTTGCATGCAAAAATGGATCATCAAAACGCTGCCATAAGTTGATCAATAACTCGCCATCAGCGTGTGGATTAAGGGCCAGACATTGGGCTTCAACAAGGCTCACGTTCTGTGCCAATTGACGCAACTGTGCAATACCCGTATTGGGGTTACGACACAAAGCATGGTGAATTTCAGGATGCTGCATAGGCAGTCTGGCTAGCAACTCAGTGCTCATGGTTGGATGTCTCGCCAGACGGAGCTGCCGCTCGATAGGCGCCCTCACCATCAGTTTGCTTAATATCGGTAAGGGGGTAGCCAAGTTCATGGCTAATTTGTTTAGACACAATGTCTCATTATCCCTAACTAACCAAGACATTACCTCAAGCGGCGTAAATTGGGCCGCAGCTAATATACGGCGATAACGTTGGCGGCTAGCGAATAGCCTCTCAAGCATTAATACGGCGTTGCTATTAGACCCATAATACTGAACTAGTTTTGGGTACAAGGCCGCCGCTCCATAGATATCTTTCGACTCCAACACGTGCTGCTGCAATTCATCTAGGATGCAAGCTTGGGGGCGTATGGCAACTTTACACATCAGTCCTGCACCTACCCTTCACTAATTTCTGTGGGAGTTGTGGTATCAGTTTCATTACTTTCTGACGATTCTAATTGCATACAAGAGGCAATCAGTTCAATGACCTCAATCACTTCCAATTTGTCGTCATTACCCGTTGATTTGACTGCATCCTCAAACATGTTCATACATTTTGGACAGTTCACTACGAAGGCGTCGATAGCTTCTATTTGGGCCGCTTCCTGCATACGTAATTCAGCTGGCTTATCCATATCGAGTGGGTCTGGAGTCCAAATTCGGCCTCCACCTGCGCCACAGCAGAATGAATTATCTTGATTACGTGGCATTTCAACGACTTCTACACCAATTTTTTTCAATACTTGGCGTGGAGCTTCGTATTCTTTATTTAAACGACCCAAGTGACAAGAGTCATGGTAAGTCACTTTGCGATTTGCTTGACGGATGAGAGGAATCATGCCGTCAGTTAACATTTGTTCTACCAATTGTGTTGCATGAATGACATCATAATTTCCACCAAAATCTGGATACTCATTTTTTAACGTGTTAAATGAGTGCGGGTCGGTGGTCACGATGCGCTCAAATTCACAAGCTGCCAATTTTGCTATGTTAGTCTCGGCCAGGTGCTCAAATAGGCCCTCCTCCCCCACCCTGCGTACATCGTTACCAGCCGTCATTTCAGCTTCATACAGAATGCCAAAATTGATACCACTGGCCTGCAGTATACGAGCAAAACTTTGTGCAACTTTTTGGTAGCGAGGATCAAACGATGCGTAGTCTCCTACAAACCATAATAGGTCCACCGCTTCTTTACGTGCATCTTTGATAGTGAAATCGAGCTTTTTGGTCCAGGCGGCTCTTTTGCGTTTATTTTCACCAATGGAGTTGCCCTTTTTCTGTACATTTTGCAAGGCTGTTTGCACCGCCGCATCCATCTCTCCGTCTTCAACTAGAGCACGACGCATTTCCACGATCATCGGCACATGTTCAATGCCAACCGGACAAATTTCGACACACGCAGAACAAGTGCGGCAAGACCACAGTGTCTCGGAACGAATCTGGTTAACCCCATCACCAACGGCTTTTAAATCATCCACCATTGGAATTTTGCGTCCTTGCAAGGTGTTATTAGATAACTCACGAAGAGTCAATACCATATCGCGAGGAGATAAAGGAAAACCACTGGCATTCGCGGGACAGGCCTCATGGCAACGGCCACATTTAGTGCAAGCGTCTGTGTGTAATAATTGTTTCCAGTTAAAGTCAGTAATCGAGCGAACCCCAATTGTTTCGGCATCAGGGTCTGTTAACGGTAATCGAGCAGTTGGCTGAGCATTACGTAAGGACAGAGATGCGATAGCGGTAAACATGTGTTTAGCTTTGGTAAAAGGCAATAATGCAATAAACAAGAATGCTATGAGGCCGTGGAACCACCACAAATAATATCTTAGCTCCCCAGCCCCTTGAGCGGATAACCCAAAGTCATGCATAAGCAAAGCCACACTGGTTCCTATGGGCGACCACCAACGATAATCCCATACCAAATGGTCAGTTTGAAGCCAAACTAGGCGGCTTGCTTCTAGCACATAGCCGGTTACTATGATGATGATCAGATTCCACAAAAACAGCCAGTCTTCCAGCCGGTACCAACTACGATCATAATCCGGTTCAGCGGTTTGTCTGTCGGGACGGTGATAATCCAGTTTGGGCAATGCTAACCACTTGCGGCGATACATCATATATACCAAACCCACTCCCACTCCCACACCCGCCAAATCCATCAACAATGAAAACCAAAGATAGAAATCACCGTACCAAAAAGTCCAGCCAGCAATAGGTTTGAGAATGTCGTACTCAAGAGTGATGGTAGCGGTACCTACAAATAGTGTAGCAAAGCAAAAGAAAATGGCGGCATGCATAATACCGGCACTAGTATCACGTCGCCTAAGCGTTCGATGGCTGACAATATCTCGCAACATCAAACCAATTCGCTGCTGCATTTGCTTGAGGCTGATGGGTTGGCCACGCCAATATTTACGTACTTGGATGTAGCAGCCATAAACAAACATGGCCATTGCTGCTACTGCAGATATATAAAACACGACCATCATCCACAGAGGGAAATCCTGAAACAAGATACGAGTTATTGCTTGCGGATCGTGCGCTGGGTTTATCATGGCTTTCAACTCCAAATTCGAGATAACCTTGTGTGCAACGTTGTTGAATAATTGACGTCAGACAACCTGCTAGGACCATACGAAACTAGTCCGTCGTATAGGCAAGCCTTGCTTGAATGAAATAGGTTTATGAATCAAAAAGTTAGGGCGACCCATTGCATCGCCCTCTCTTCATTAGATATCGTACTCAATCTCAAATTTATCACCTGGTAAGTAAGGTGACCCCCATACAGCCACTTCTCGGCGATAGGGCTTGGGATGTTGAGGGTCTTCAAGTTCGATTTCCCGCGCAATTCTTTGACCATCAAAGGTGGCATCTGCCATGAGCTTGGGTGCCCATGCATCACCAATCAAATACACGCCTTTAATATCATTAGCTGCCCATTCATCTTTACGTGCTTTAAGACCGGTGAACAGTTCGTTATCGGAGGATCTCCCAGTCACCACAACTAAAGAATCAAATTCATGCCAGTCAAAGTGGGTATTTTCGCGCCGCGGCAGTTTTCCAGGCCCACGGTATTCACGCCGGTAGCCATCACCAAAGATGGGGTACAGTTGAATGCGATTGGCTTCCGCCTTAGATGCCCATACGTCACCGACGACCTCAATACCCAATTCATGCATCATACGGTGCATATTGGGCGCTTCCAAAGTGAAGTGCATGTAGTGACCTAAACCCACTCCGGTAGCAATAGTTACCTTATGGCCGGCTTCTTGTAGCTTTTGAGCCAAACTGGGTGCCATGTAATAGGGATCACAGTTGAGTATAAGCACTTTGTTACCGATAGGTTTGCTACCATCAAGTACTTGTTCTGGCGTGAGGTGTGTTGGAGTATTGGTATCAATGCCTTCAACTGGATCATGAGTCAGAGCGTTAGTACCATCAGTATTCCAATGGGCACCAGTCGCGATGATAACTTTGTCAGCACCATACTCTAGGCAGTCGTCGACACTCAATTTCTTGGCGCCTAGGGCTACTTGGGACTCTTTGTTTTTCTTCAACAGTTTATTCAACTGTACTTCACGGTAGTCACGATGATAACCCCACTCACCCAATCCTGGCAGGGTCGCGATGCTATTGGTACTGCCACCAATTTTATCCTGATCATCAACTAGGTGAACCGTGTAACCTCTTTCCATAAGCACTCGAGCGCACTCCGAACCGGCAGGCCCTGCCCCAACTACGAGGAAGCTGTCATCAGACCCCGCCTTAGGGAATTTCTCTGGATGCCAGCCACGACGATACTCCTCACCAGCCGTGGGATTCTGAGTACAAATCATGGGAGGTCCACCGATTTCCCAGCGAGAAATACAAACGTTACAGCCAATACAGGTACGTATATCGTCTGCTCGTCCCTGATTTATTTTTTCAGGCAAGAAAGGGTCAGCTATAGATGGCCGTGCGGCCCCAATTATATCCAGTTGACCGGAGCGGATAACCTCGGCCATCTTCTCTGGGTCAGTAAAACGTCCGACACCTAATACCGGCTTTTTCGACACCTGCTTGATGAAACGCTGCCACGGCAATTGATGGCCTTGACGATAAAAACGTGATGGTCCAGCGTCTTCACCCCATTCGGCTATGTCTCCAACGTTCACATCCCAAACATCAACATAGTCATCAGCCATACGAACAAAATCTAGGGCATCGCGTTCCACTTCAACACCAGCATCAGCAATCAAAGTGTCTACTGCAAAGCGAGTTGCAATCGCACACTCATCACCAACGGCTCGTTTAACTTTTTCTAGGGTCTCAATCCAAAATCGTGCACGATTAGCAAGTGAGCCACCATATCCATCGGTGCGCTTATTGTAATAAGGAGACAAAAATTGCAACGGTAAATAGGAGTGTGCACCATACACATAAACTATATCAAAGCCGGCATCACGAGCACGTTTCGCAGCGTCAACATAGTAGCCCTGAACCATATTGATATCATCCAAATCCATTTCTTTACAGTAAGTCATGGTCTCAAATTCAGAAGCATACTGACTAGGCCCCCTGGGTGTGCAACGTGATTCCATATTGGGAGCGTGAGAGCCGCCGTACCACATTTCAACACCACACAAGGCATCATGAGCATGCACCGCATCGGTCATAGCACGCAGGTTACGAACGTCTCCCTCATCCCATAAACGTGCCGATAAGCGATGAGTATCATCTGACTCTGGGTGAATAGAGAGGTATTCCGTGTTTACCCCGCCCCAGCCACCTTCGGCTTTTATTGAGCGATGCGCTGCCTGAAACCCAGGTTTGTCAGAGCCAGCTCCAATACAATGAGGCACTTGGTAAAAACGGTTTTTTAATATCTTGGGACCAATAGGAATGGGCTCAAACAGGATATCATGTTTAGGATCTCTGGCCACGGGATGTTCCTCCGAATTATTATAATATGTATCAGGCACAAGCCTGTTCTGTATACGTTAGGGCGACCTAGCACCCATGATTGAAGAGCTAAACGGTACGTTTACTCTTTGTAGGATCGTAAAATGGCAAATTATGCACAACGGCACGGCATTGAGTCGTCTCGCCACGTACTTCAAGTTCGATTCCTGGAGTTGATAGCTCCGGATCTAACTGCACTAAGGCTATGGACTGTTTAAGTACAGGTGAATAATTGGGTCCTGTCACTTTGCCCACTAAACGACCCTGATGATAAAGTTCAGCATCGGCATCGACTGCTTTATCACAGTCCGCAACAATGCCACAGACCCGAACTTTATCTTGACCCTTGGCTGCTAAACAGGCCGCTTTACCCCGGTAGTCACCAGCCTTGTTCTTGGAAACAGCAAAGCCTAGCCCTATTTCCCATGGGCTATTACTTTCATCCATATCAAAGGGGTAGAACAACAAGGCAGCCTCAACTCTAATTGCATCAATGCAATTAAAAGAGCCGGCTATTACACCCAGATCTTTGCCTTGCTCTAATATGGCATCCCAAATCGCGCCTACATCGGCACTTTTTGAAAACAGTTCGAAACCTCGTTCGCCCGAAAAACCCGTACGCGATATAATGCAGTCATGGCCAAATAAGGTCGTGGGAACCTGATTGAAGTAAGCCAGCGCATCAATATCTATAGGCGTATTGCCACGCAGGACTTCAACTGACTTAGGGCCTTGCAGAGAAATATTATGCAAATCGTCATCAAAACGAACATCTACATTTTTGCCGATAGCCGATTTTTGTAATTGTTCCATGGCTGTGCCTGAACCATGCACCATCATGATGTGATTGGGGGCCAGGTGGAACATAATGCAATCATCTGTAAAACCACCTTCTTCAGTAAGAATCAGTGCGTATACTGAGCGACCCACATTGATTTTGCTCATATCTCTGGTAACTACATGATCAGCAACAGCCAAGGCGTCTGGACCGGTGATATGCACCTTCTTTAAGCCGGAAACATCAAATAGACCGGCACTATTGCGTACCGCAAGGTGCTCATCATTAACATCCTGGTTATATTCCCAGGCCATCCCCATTTCATTCCAATCTTCTAAGGTAGCTCCCAGAGCTTGGTGTCTAGAAGCCAATGCTGTGTGTCGAGAGTAACTCATTTTTTGCTCCACGGATGAAATCCAGTTAGTTTGTTGTTATAGCTTAAAATCCCACGGATTGACTGCTGGCCGCAATTAATCATTAGGTATACCCCTAAATAGGTAACCACCAAAAATCTGAGTATTGCCTCTTGAATCAAAAGGGGATTCTGTCGCACTATGGGGGTCTTAAATCGTGCTATCGTTGAAACCGAGCTGTCACTTATTATGAATTTGTCTTCGAAGAGTCCTCCCGTCTCACCCAAGCCCCCGTATACCGTACTGGTTATAGATGACCACCCACTGTTCCTTAAGGGGGCTGCTCAAATTCTGGCTATGGACAGTGACTTTAAGATGGTAGGAAATGCCATAGACGGAGCTCAAGGCATTGAACTAGCCTTGCAATTGGAACCCCACCTAGTTTTGCTAGACATTAATATGGCTGGTATGGATGGTATGGCCGTATTAACGGAATTGAAACACCAAAATTTTAGCGGTCTGATCATTATGCTTACTGTATCGGCCGATACGCAAGACATCACTCTAGCGCTGCAACAAGGAGCTGACGGGTATTTGCTCAAGGACATGCAACCTGAAGATATTTTGCGTAAATTGCGCTACGCCATCAATCATCAACCGGTGACTGTTTTAGACGCCACGATAGCCAATACACTAGTAGAAATGCTGCGCAATGAGGGCATGGTGCCATCCATGGCTCGAGTCAGCTTTTCCGATCGTGAACAGGAAGTAATCACTTGCATTGCAGAAGGAAAAAGCAACAAACTGATAGCCAGGTCCATGGATATAAGTGAAGGCACTGTCAAGGTTTATGTAAAAAACATCCTCCGCAAACTCAATTTAAGTTCTCGCCTAGAAGCCGCTATTTGGGCGGTTGACCATGGTTATTAGCAACTGAAATAACACCCATTTACTATTTAACAGCCCTATCACACCTTCCAACTTATCTCTATTTCTAACTATCCCACAAGACATTATTTCAAAGTTATCATTAAGTTATCGTTAATCTACGCCAAAATGGGTATACCTCTTGGTGGATTGATCGTTGCCACGATATGTGAGACTTCTAGTGGCGCTTTAATATTTTGCTGAGTCGTTACTCACGGCTAAGCCCCGAACGCTAAAAAAATAACTAAGTCGGAGAAATATAGTGAAAAATACACCTATCTCAATCTTTCAGCGTCGCTTTAATCGACGTCATTTTATACAAACCAGCATGGCTGGTATGACAGCTGCTCTAGCGGCCGGCCTACCAACGGTTAGCGTAGCTGGTGCAAAAACTGTCACTTTAGGGATGAATATTCCTATGACTGGTGATTACGCTCCTTGGGGTCTGCCTGGTCTTTATGGTTGCCAAATCATTGCCAACAATATCAATGCGGCTGGTGGTGTTCAGATAGGTGGTGACACCTACCAAATCAATATAGCCTCTTATGATCATGGCTATGACACAGAAAAAGCCATTCAAGGCTATAAAAAGCTCGTACTTGACGATGATGTGAAAATGGTCATGATGCTAGGTGGCTCTACAGTTGCCTCAATCATTCCATGGGCCATGCGCAAAAAGATGCTAACCACCACTTTATTGCCTAGTGATATCACCCCGGACACAACCCACCTGGTGGCCACTTGCGAATCACACCCGCTCTATAATGTAACCGGGGTAGAGTGGTTAGCACAGGAAAATCCAGATCTAAAAACAGCCGTTATCATTACAACTAATGATATAGAGTATGGCATGCAGTCCGCGGCCACTTATAAAGCGGCATTTGAAGTGGAAGGCATTGAGGTGACTGACACTAACTTCCATGGCTTTGATGTGGTGGATTTTGCGCCTATTGTAAGCTCCCTGCTTGCTAATAATCCTGATGTCTTCTGTATGGCTACAGACGTGTATACAACGCCCATTGTGGAGCAATTGTTCCATCAAGGTTATAAGGGAAAAATAGTGTCATGTACCCTCGATGGTTATCAGGATGTGATTGCTAAAACCAGTAAGGAATTTGTTGAGGGCATTGTGTTCCAATTCCCAGATTTCGATGATCCAGCCCTTACCGCAGACAATACAAATTTCCCTGACCCTGCAGGTTTTGACGAGACCTTTATGGCAGACCATGCAGGTGAGTGGTCTGCCGTTGCTTGGGAATACCCTTCGGTACTGCTTAATTGGGTAGAGTCTGCTCAAGCAGCTGGTAGCATTGAACCCAGTGATGTATTGGCAGCAATGAAATCCAATACTACGCCATCTCATACATTCGGCCCGGGCCAATGGTGGGGGGCTAATATGTGGGGTCTCGACAATGCGGTTGTCGGAGATTGGCCAGTCGTAGCAATTCAGAATGGCAAAGCTAGAATTCAGGAGTTTCGTAGTATCCCAGCCTGGCTGAATAAACACAGTAGTGTACTTAAGCGCCATATGAAGGCACTTGATCTGCGCACTGTTTAAATCAAGACATTACCGTAGCGTTGCATCAGTATCCAGATGATCCTAGGCCGTTTTAAGTAAACGTACTTGGGATCAACTGGCCTGCCGTGCTTTATGGACACGCTACATTTCACACTTCTCCCTATTCGCTTAGTGGTTTAAATGAAGCCACCCAACATGAGGAACTGGCTGTGGATCTATTTCTCCAGTCTATTGTTAACAGCTTGATCCAAGGTGGTTTTTTTGCCTTGTGGGCCGTTGGAATGGTACTTGTATTTGGCATTATGGGGGTAGTTAACTTCGCCCATGGTGAGCTTGTCATGGTAGGTGCTTACGCTATTTGGGTGTTGAAAGCCCAAATGGGTATGGGCTATATACCAGCGGTATTTATTGCCGTTATATTGGTGATGTTGATTGGTATCTTTATGGAGCGCTTCTTGTTTCGACCTAAGCGAGAAGACCCTCTAGGCGGACTGATCAACTCCATTGGCATATTGTTTATCTTGCAAGTGGTCGCCTTATTGGTGGGTGGCACAGGGCCAGCTAAACAGGTGACCCCTGCATTTCCAGGAACTCTAATCCTTGACGAGTTTATGCGTATCCCCCATCAACGGCTGTTTAGCCTCGGTGTTTCAATAGCCGCCTTATTAATTTTATGGTTTTTTCTAACTCGTACAAAACTAGGTTGGTCCATGCGAGCAGTGGCATTGGATCGCGAAGCAGCAGCCTTACAGGGCATCAACATCAACCGAACTTCATTAATTGCAATGGCCATAAGTGCTGGTTTAGCGGGCCTCGCCGGGGCATTGATGGCACCCATATCCAACATCTACCCACATATGGGGCACAACGTTATTATCACCGCCTTTATAGTCACCATTGTAGGCGGGCTTGGTAGTCTTTCTGGCGCCGTATTGGCCGCCTTTCTCTATGCCATTTTACATACCTTTGTAACAGCCTACTTCAGTGGCACGATAGCATCAATGGTGGGTTTACTACTGATGGTGGTGGTATTGATAGTTAAACCTACGGGAATCATGGGACAAAGGGTGAGTGAATAACATGAATAAATTTAACTTAACCCAGTTTGTTGTAATGCTCACCCTTTTCATTGGGCTTATATTATTACCACACTATTTGCGTTACCAGCATCAGGATTTTATGATTTTTTTAATCATCAATGTGTTGGTTGTGGTGAGTTACCGATTAATGACTCTTACTGGTGAATGGTCCCTTATTCATATTGTCATGATGGGAGTGGGCGCTTACACCAGTGCATTAATGTCAAAACACATGGGCGTTTCCGTATGGCTGACAATCCCCTTAGCAGGCCTAAGTGCCGCTGTATTGGCTGGTTTGCTTAGCACACCTTTATTTCGCATGACACAGTTCTATTTTCTTATCGGTTCATTTGCTGTAGGTGAAGCAATTCGCTTGGCTTGGATTTTCTTTATTAAACCATTTGGCGGTTCCAGCGGTATCAGCAGCGTGCCTAGTCCCGAGCTATTAGGCATTGATTTCATGGACCCAATTCCATACTACTATTTGGTATTAATCGTTGTCAGCTTATGCTTGTGGGTGCTATACCGCATTGAAAAATCGCGCATTGGATTAACCCTTAACGCCGTGCATTGGAAAGCGCCTTTGGCACAATCTGTGGGTGTTAATACATGGAAATATCGTACCCTCGCCTTTATGGTGGCCTCCCTTTTTGTGGGTATTGCTGGGGCCCTAAAAATCCACTATTTAGGTAACGTAACCCCTCACCAATTTGGCGTGGGAAGTATGGTATTTGTACTTATTTGGGTCATTGTGGGTGGTTACAACACTTTTTACGGCCCTATTATTGGAGCTGTAGTGCTCTCAGTGCTTGATGAAAGCTTACGAAATTTAAATGAATACCGCCCAGCCATCTATGGGGTACTACTGATCATCTCGATTATGTTTATGCCCAAAGGCCTAGAGCATATTTCCCAAGGCCTGAAAGACTGGATCAAAACAGCCAAGTCATCTTCTTAACGAGCTGATCTACTATACGAGGCGCTTAGCGAATTCAATATGGCATTACTGGAAATTAACAACGTTAGCAAACACTTTGGTGGTTTGGCTGCACTTGACGAAGTAAGTTTTAGTGCGCTAGAAGGAGAAATACATGGTCTCATTGGCCCCAATGGTGCCGGAAAAAGCACCATGTTTAAAAACATCTCAGGGTTCTATAGTCCTACAACAGGAACTATCCGATTTAATGGGCAAGATATCCAGGGACTCTCACCTAGTTCTATTGCCAAACTAGGAATCGTGAGGACTTTTCAAGAAACCACCTTGTTCCAAGAGCTTACAGTGTTTGAAAACGTCTTAGTTGGCTGTCACTTAGAAGCCGAGGTCAACCTTTTAGATGCCCTCTTTGGGCTTAACAAAAAAGTTCAGCAAAAAGCGAATGTCCACGCTTTGAAAGTGCTTGATTTCATGGGACTCACAGAGCGCAAGGATCAATTAGCGATTGAATTACCTTTAGGCTCACAAAGGGCTCTTGCCATTGCTATCGCCTTGGCAGCAAAACCTAAGTTAATACTAATGGACGAACCTTTTGCTGGCATGAACCCCGAAGAAACACGGCAAATGATGGACCTCACTCGTAAAGTCAATGAAACCGGAGTGACTATTGTACTCGTGGAGCACGATATGAAAGCAGTTATGGGGTTATGTGAAAACATCACTGTTCTTAACTTTGGTACTTTACTTGCTCAGGGAAAACCTGATGAAATCCGGCAAAACGATAAAGTTATTAACGCCTACTTGGGTGGAGGGCACTAAATATTATGTTACTTACTTTGAATGACGTTCATGTGCACTACAACAAGATTGCTGCTCTGCAAGGCATCTCTGTCGACGTTGAAGAAGGGGGTTTTGTCACGCTTATTGGTTCAAATGGCGCTGGCAAGAGCACTACATTAAGAACGATTGTTGGCCTAGAGACACCAACAAAAGGAGAGATACGATTTGAAAGCCAACTGCTAAATGGCATGGGTCCTGACAAAATTGTAAAAATGGGTATCGCATTAGTACCTGAAGGTCGGCGAGTTTTTAAAGACCTATCTATATTGGAAAATTTGCAACTTGGTGCTTTTACTCGGGATGATTCAGCTGCTGTGGCTCAGGATCTGCAAAAGATTTATGGCTACTTTCCACGTTTAAGAGAACGGCGTCACCAATTGGCTCGAACGCTCAGTGGCGGTGAGCAACAAATGCTGGCTATTGGCCGTGCCCTAATGTCAAAGCCTCGATTGTTGCTGCTAGATGAGCCATCTTTAGGGTTAGCTCCCATTGTAGTGCAAGAGATTGCTAGCATACTAATGGACATTAATAAGACCGGTGTCACGGTCATTTTAGTGGAACAAAATGCAGACTTAGCGCTAGAACTTGCTAAACAAGGCTATGTGTTGGAAACTGGCCGCATCGCGTTAGCCGGCGAAGCGCACAAATTGGCCACTGATGAACATGTGAAAACAGCATATTTGGGACTTTGATTGCCGCGCGGCTTAACAACCATTCCGTAACCTACCTTAGATAAGGACACGTTTTGGCTATGAAATCCATGCTGAACAAGTTGCTGGGTATATTTAAAACCCATGATGTACCGGTAGCAGACGATGCGGAAGAGTACTTATCTCCTAGGGCCATTGCAAATTCTTTACTGCACCACACGACCCTGAAGCTGTTGGCAGACCCAGAATCTCGGGAGCCTTTTGTAGAACTGGTTGAAGCTTTGGTGCGGGCAGACAGTTGCCGAAAGGCAAGTTTATTGATTGTCAATAATACTGGTGATGGTCTGTATAGCTTGTTAGCTAGCAGCTCAGCCATCTTAAATGAAGCCCAATGGCCTATGTCGGTCGACGCGTTACAGCGATTTTCTGAGACCGACTTGTTTTTCGCAATCCCTATTTTTCATGAAGAACAATTGTTGGGACAATTGATTTTATGTGGCCCATTAAACCCCTTGTGGGATCTTGAATTCGACCTATTTGCAAAGCATTTGGGAGAATTGCTTCAGTATGCTCAACATGCTCGCAATCAGCGTCGGGTAGCTCTGTATGAAGAACGCTCTGTGGTAGCTCGTGAATTACATGACTCCTTAGCACAAAGCCTATCTTATTTGAATATACAAGCTAGCCGTTTGCAGTCACTGCTTCAATTAGAAGACGATGACTCTACCAATAAAAAACATCAAACACCCGACGTTGCCCTACTCAACACGGTGACGCAAAATATTCGTCATACAGTCACGGATGCAAACCATCAGCTGCGCGAGATTATCACCACCTTCCGCATCACTCTTAAGGGCCGCAGTTTCAATCAAGCTCTAGAAGATTCGGTAAATGACTTCGCAAAACGCAGTACAGTTGTATTTGATATTGATAACAGGCTTAATCAAAATATATTGAGTACTGATGAAGAGATGCAGTTCCTACAAATTGCTCGTGAAGCGTTTTCCAATATTGTCCGGCACTCTCATGCTTCCCATGCTCTTGTTAGTTGTGTACAGCGGCCGGATCAAACCGTTTGTCTGATTATTGATGATGATGGCATTCGTAGCAGCCATGCCCAACAACATGTGAAACACCATGGACTGATAATCATGCAGGAAAGAGCCCATAAAATAAATGCTCGCTTCCAGATTGGTGATGCACCTATGGGAGGAACGCGAGTATTGTTAGAGCTATCGCTTGCAAGGCGGTAGAGGGCAAATAAATATACTATTATCAGGTTCACCTAGTTAATTTAAAAGCGCAACCCTAATGACTAAAATACGTACAGTTTTAATCGATGATCATCCACTTTTTCGGACTGGCGTTGCGGAGTTGCTTCATGCTGACAATTGTTTCGAATTAGTTGCCGAGGCCGCCAACGGGCCTGACGGGCTGGACATGGTGCATCACCACAAGCCTGATTTGGTATTGCTTGATATGAATATGAAACATATGGATGGTTTAGCCGTATTAAAAAAACTAGATCCGACTACCAATGAAATATGTTGCGTGATGCTCACCATGTCCAACGCAGAAGAAGATTTTTTAGCTTGCATGCATGCCGGTGCCGCAGGTTATCTACTCAAAGACATGGATCCTAATGAGATTCTAAGCGAGCTATTACGGGCTATTAAAGGTGATTTAGCGGTCAGCCCAGAACTTAGTAATCTTTTGGCTAATACCGATCAAGTTGATACAAATTCAAGCCAAGCAGGTTCGACTATAACCCCTCGAGAACAAGAAATAATAGAGCTTGTCGCTAGTGGTTTAAGTAATAAGCTGATTGCTGAAAAGTTGGGCATTAGTGATGCGACGGTAAAGGCTCATTTACGTAACTTGATGGCTAAACTAAAACTGAACTCTCGGCTTGAAGTGGCTATTTGGTGTTTATCTAAAGGGCGTTCCATGTGATTGAATTACGCACTTTCCTTAATTGGTTCAAAGACTTATTCCACCAGGAAATGTATAAGCCAAAAAGATATGGTCAGTCTTCCACACCCCATGAACTCGCTGAGCAAATTAGACATACACTATTCCAATTGGACCTTGAACAACGCTTACAACACTTATCATCCCAGTGGAATCAACTAACAGGCTACAGTCCAACAGCCTGCTTTGGAGAGTCCTTATTCAAATACATCCACCCTAGCGATATTAAAACCGTTCGAACTTGGATTAGACAATATGCCCACGCAAGCCCACCTTCAGCCCCCTTACACTTTCGATTAATCCACCAGCAAGGGCACGTTGTATGGGTAGAGCTATATGCCAACCCTTGGTTTGATAAGCAAGACAATGTGGCAGGTATCACCGGCACTTTGTTGGACATTAGCTTACAGCGACAACAAGCACAGCGACAAGATGCAACCAATAGGGCCTTAATCACTATTGCAGACCACTTTAGCGGCATGTTATTTCGCTGCCGAAATAACCATAATTGGACTATGGAATATGTCAGTGGTGGCTGCAACGATCTGACCGGATACGCCCCTGATGATTTGATGCGCGGTGATAGCCAACTTTCCTACGCACAACTGCTCCATAAAGATGACCTCCAACGCGTATGGAACGAAGTACAAAGCTGCTTGCAAGATAACCGTCCATGGAGGCTGGCCTACCGTATTACTACAGCATTAGGCCAAGAGAAGTGGGTATGGGAGCAAGGTGTGGGGATATTTTCCAGTAATGAGGAACTCCTATTTCTGGAGGGCGTAATCTTTGATATAACCCAGGCCAAACTAGCCGATCCTATGTTTCGCAACACCACCTTATTTAATAACGGTACGAATCATCAAAAGACAACCAAAATTATTGATGCCATTGACTCTTATACCGGTGAGCAACCACTCTTGCTGCTACAAATGCGGATTGATAACCTGCATAATTTAAACTTTACTTATGGGTCCGAATATTGTGACAAGTTAATGCAGCAAATTGTGCGGCAATTAGAGCAGTTTTTATCTCCTAACTGCTTATGCGGCCGCTACCACACTGATCAGATTCTGATATCTACTCCCTTACTGGAAAAATCCCATGCCGAGGACTTTGTACAACAGCTGCGGAGCAGATTTTTGGGACCTGTAAGTATTAATGACGTTGATAGCTACATCAGTCTAAGTATTGGCTGGCTAGTAGCTTTGGACAGCCCCATTTCTATTTACCAAACACTATTGAATTTGGATTTAGCAGTATCTCATGCTGCCTCATTGGGTGGAGGTAAGAGTCAGCAGTTTGATTATCAATTAAATAATATTAAGATCTCAGCTAATGATAACGGTTGGTAGTTTACTTACACCAAAAAGGGTATTCATTAGAGATAATTAGCACGCACCGCCCCCCAACTCGTTCAACTTTATGGTTAGACTTTAGCAGTAGGGTATATTTCTATAATGGTGTTGCCGGCATATTGCGGCCCAATGCGTAAACCACCCTCATCGGTCAACACATGCATCACTTGATTGGCATTGAGCAATTCACGGGCACCAGCAACATCTTTGCTAGACACGCGTATAGCGACTCCGGTTGGCAAATCACTGGTCTGCAAGGACAAGTCAATGCCTGCAAAACGCTGATGTACAAAGCTTGGCGCTATGACCTCAAAATGCCCACGATCGGTGGCAATATTCAGGCCCCATGCATGGCGACTAACAGCCTGCTCGCCATACATACCAACAAAACGTAACCATAGACTTTCTGGTTCTTCTGCCACATAAGTAACGCAGGTGATGCCATCGGCACCATTAGGGTGTTGCATCCATTCTTTAACCCAAACCAGATGAGGCTTATGCTGATGGCACAAGAAATGTGACATAGGCGGCTGTGTCTGATTAATCAACATAACCAGAGACACGACGGCTTCTTCTTCGGAACCATCAGGGCGGTGGGCAATACGTCGAAAATCAACAATGCCATCATTTTCAACCTGACGCTGCTCCATCAAGGCATGGTCAGCACGGGCGTCTTCGCTGTGCAAGGCCACCATCGCAATACCTTCGCGCCGGCGAATACTGTTATCAATAAAGCGCCCAAATGCAAAACCTTGGTCATTGCTCATGTCCAGCAAACTGGAGTCATAGACGCTAATCAACTCAATGAAACTGTCAGCAAACATCAATAGATGATTATCGGTACCCCAGGGATGATGGTGGCGCGGATTAATAAAAAATCCCAAACGCTCATAATCAGCAGCCACCTTGTCCATGTCCCTAACAGCCACCAATGGGTGGTCAATACCTAAATGATTTTTCATACCTGCCTCCTGATTTTGTTGTCAGCCAGGGCCTCATCCAAAACTGTCCAGTGCCAATAAGAAGCCAGTCAAGTGGCCGTATAGCAGCGGATTATCGACCATATCAAGCCGGGCTTCGGCCTTTATAGTATGCCACAAGCTAAGGGGATCAATGGTGCGCTTGCCGTCGGTTATAGTGAGTTTCCTGCTATACCCAATTAACCGGCAGAGTAGCCAAACTGCGCAGCAGGTGCCGCCGCAGTTTCTATCCATACACTCTTAGTTTGCGTGTATTCAATGAGGCCCTCATAACCACTAGAACGGCCATAACCACTGTCACCAAAACCACCAAAGGGGGCCATCACATTGATGGCTTTATAACTATTAACCCAAAAAGTGCCGGCTTTTACCTGTGCCGCCATACGATGAGCACGGCCCACATCGCCTGTCCAAACGGCACCGGCCAAACCGAAGCGCGTTGCATTAGCAATACTGATCGCCTCCTCTTCGTCGGCAAACGGAATCACCGATAACACGGGGCCAAATATCTCTTCTTGAGCCACAGCCATATGATTTTTTACCCCAGCCAACACAGTCGGTGCCTGAAAATAGCCCTGTTCACCTCCACTTACCAGCCCCAGTCCCCCGGTAACCATCTCGGCGCCAGCCTCCAAGCCACTGGCTAGTATAGCTTGAACATGCTGGAATTGGCGTGCATTTTGGATAGGCCCGACCGTGGTATCTTCCAACCAGGGCAGGCCTAATTTAAGTTTACTGGTGGCCGCCGCAACTCGCTG
Organism: Gammaproteobacteria bacterium; assembly: GCA_024230095.1. Taxonomy (GTDB): domain Bacteria; phylum Pseudomonadota; class Gammaproteobacteria; order Pseudomonadales; family Balneatricaceae; genus Njordibacter. The sequence continues at coordinate 101,186 of JAAERS010000271.1, forward strand.
CACAACCTGATCGTAAATGCTGGCTTGTACCAGCAAGCGCGAGCCGCTGACACAGCTTTGCCCTGCGGCAGAAAAGATCGCTACCTGAGCGCCGATTACGGCTCTATCTAGGTCAGCATCGGCAAAGATGATATTGGCCGACTTGCCACCCAATTCCAAGACACTAGGGATAGTGCGCAACGCAGCAGCCTGAGCTATTTTGCTGCCTGTTTGTGGCGAACCAACAAATATCACCTTGCCCGTTTGTGGCTGAGCAATGGCTTGGCTAGCCGTTGTATGTCCGTAACCATTGAGGATATTAACTAGGCCACTAGGTAAGCCAGCCTGATGCAGCAAGTAACCTATTACCGTGGAGCTCAGGGGGGTCAGCTCCGATGGCTTTAATAATACCCCATTACCGGCACAAATGGCCGGTGCGATTTGCCATCCGCAGGTAAATGCTGGGGCATTCCACGGTGTAATCTGTGTCACCACACCAATCGGTTCGTGACGGGTATAGGTCATATGACTGGTAGGTACCGGCAATACTTGCCCAGTTAGCTTATCGCACCACCCAGCATAGTATTCGAACATCTCAGCCACCTTGGCCACCTCAATCCGACAATCACGAATAGGCTTGCCAGCCGTTATAGACTCCAACCAAGCTAGATCCTCTTGGTCTTCACGCACAGCCTGGCCACAAGCATACATTAATCGCCCCCGCTCAGCCGCGGATTTGTCCCACCATTGCTGCTGAGCTAATTCTGCTGCTACAGCCGCCTGTTGCACTTGCTCAGCCCCCGCATCCCGATAGGACATAAAAATCCCACCTGTGGCAGCATTGACCAGATCAATCTGCTCACCTTCACCAGCACATAATTGACCATCAATAAAACTACCAAACTGATTTATATCCGTGATGGCAAGCAATTTACACAACAATTGTGTCACCTTATGCGCGCCATGATCCTGCATTGATATGGTCATTTTATTAGCCTGCTTCCGTTGTTACTTGCATACCATCTACAACTTCAATAACACGATTGAAATCCTCATTGTCAGCCAGAATTTGGTTACTGGCTTGCCATGTCCCTAGCACCTGTTCAGACAGGGTTAGATCCAAACCTGTACCCGCAATTAGCTGCCTAGCCAGTTCCAAATCCTTACGCATTAACCCCATGCTAAACCCGGAATCAAAGTCGTCACCGAGCACCCATTTCGGAAAGTTCACCTCACTCACACCACTGCGCCCAGAACCAGCATTAACGCCAGCTAAAAGCTTATCCGCAGACAAACCTACTTGCTGACCAATGGCCACAGCCTCAGCGGTTGTTAATAAATGGGCGGCGCAGAGTAGATTGTTAATCAGTTTTGCTGCATGACCACAACCGCTACCACCCAAGTACACCCACTTACTACTAAGGCATGTTAGAATCGATTTGGCTCGCCCTAGGGCACCTTCATCCCCTCCTACTAACATCACCATAGTGCCCGCTTGAGCACCGGATGGACCACCACTGACCGGCGTATCCAAAAAACAGTGGCCTGACTGTTGCATGGTTATTGCCAACTGCTGACTGACTTCAGGTTTTGAGGTCGAGGTATCCAATACTAGCGTATTAGGTTGGGCATGGGCCAAAACGCCATCGGCGCCCAAAATGACAGACTCAACATGCTCAGCTTTGGGCAGCGAAAGAATAAGCTGTTGGGTTTGGCTACAAAGAGTTCTGGGGCTATCACAAACTGTTACACCTAACGCTTTTGCTAACTGCCTTTGGCCATTATCAACATCGACACCAAAAACATTAAAACCTTCGCGCACCAAAGTTTCGCACATACCACGGCCCATATTACCCAAACCGATAATACCTATTCGTTTATCCGCCATCTTTGCTCCTTTTCGCTTTTGCAGTTGGTATTATTTAGCCTGCCAGTTATCACCTTATCTCCAACCACATTGGCAGTGTGCTCAAAACCATACAATATATAACATAGAGTATGTCTTGCTTCATATCACCTTGAGGGTCACATAAGAAAACTTAAGCAATATGCTTAAACTTGCTACCCAAAAAACGTTAGAATACGACAAATTGTATGACATGGACCGATTATGACCTCTTCTACTACCTATGGCAGTGGCGACACTTCTTATCAAGCTGCTGGGCAATTATCAGGGTTGACCCAACTAGTGAACGATTTTTATGACATGATGGACAGTCTACCGGAAGCCGCCCATATTCGGGCTATGCACCCACAAGATTTAACCGTATCCAGAGACAAATTGACCCTGTTTTTAAGTAGTTGGCTCAATGGCCCAAGATTATATTCAGAAAAATACGGCAAAGGCATTACTATGCC